>JABMOQ010000160.1 GCA_013204045.1 Rhodospirillaceae bacterium
CCCCCCCGCCTTGTTGATGTCCACGTCGGTACCCGCCTCAGGCTCAGGCGAACCCTTCTCGGAATCAGCCAGGAAAAACTGGGCGAAGCGGTTGGCCTGCCCTTCCAGCAGATTCAAAAGTACGAACGCGGTGCCAACCGGGTCGGCGCTTCGCGGCTCTACGAATTTTCCCGCGTCCTTGATGTGTCGATCGCCTATTTCTTCGAGGAAATGGACAAACAGACCAAGGCATCCCGTGGCCGCCGTCCCGGCGTCGGTGGCCTGTCCGAAGGCAAACAGGCCGAACTGGAAAAAGATCCGATGGTCCGGCGCGAGACCCTGGAACTGGTCCGCGCCTATTACAAAATTACTGAACCCAAGGTTCGCAAGCGGGTATTCGAGCTGGTCAAGTCGCTGGCCCGGGCACAAGCCTGATCGCGCTTTTCCGGGGCGGCCAATTTCCCTTGACCGGCGCTTAAAACATTGTAAAAAGTTTGTTCGCCCATACATGTCATCATGCCCAACAGCGTGACGGGAAGTATGGGCCGTGGATGGATTTGGACTACTTGCCACCACGTAAAAAAGGCTAAGTGGGCTTAGCAATGCCCCCGGTCCAGCAGGACAACCAGCAAAGATCGGAGGGATCAATTATGTCTAAATCTGAATACCTTTTCACCAGTGAATCCGTTTCCGAAGGCCATCCGGACAAGGTCAGCGACCGCATTTCTGACGCTGTCGTCGATGCGTTCCTGACCGCCGATCCGTACGCCCGCGTTGCCTGCGAGACGCTGTGCACCACCAACCGCGTGGTGCTCGCCGGAGAAGTTCGCGGCCCGGCCCCGCTGGTCGATGGCGACGGCAATGTGGATGCCGCCCACATGGAAAAAATCGTCCGTCAATGCATTAAGGACATCGGCTACGAACAAGACGGTTTTCACTGGAAAAATTCAGATGTCAGTGTTTTCCTGCATGGCCAGTCCGCCGATATCGCCATGGGCGTTGATGCGGCAGGCAATAAAGACGAAGGGGCCGGCGACCAGGGCATCATGTTTGGTTATGCCTGCACCGAAACCGAAGTGCTGATGCCGGCGCCGATCCATCTGTCCCATGCTATCCTGCATTCGCTGGCCGAGGCCCGCCACTCCGGCGCCGAGCCTGGCCTGGAGCCGGACTCGAAAAGCCAGGTGACCCTTAAATATGTAGATGGCAAGCCGGTCTGTGCCACATCGATCGTTGTCTCGACCCAGCACGGCGCAGACCTGAGCCAGGATGACGTCCGCGCCATCGTCCGCCCACATGTGGAAAACATCCTGCCCGATGGCTGGATGTGTCCGGAAGATGAATTTTATGTCAACCCGACCGGACGCTTCGTCATCGGCGGACCCGATGGCGACGCCGGCCTGACCGGCCGCAAGATCATTGTCGATACCTACGGCGGCGCTGCCCCCCACGGCGGCGGCGCGTTCTCGGGCAAGGATCCGACCAAGGTCGACCGGTCGGCCGCCTATGCGGCGCGCTATCTGGCCAAAAACGTGGTCGCATCGGGGGCCGCCGATCGCTGCACCCTGCAACTGGCCTATGCCATCGGCGTATCGAAGCCGCTGTCGGTTTACATCGACACCCACGGCACCGGCCGCGCCGATGATGACAAGCTGGTCAAGGCACTAACAGATCTGGTCGATCTCAGCCCCCGCGGCATCCGCGAGCATCTTCAGCTTAGCCGCCCGATCTACGCCCGCACGGCGGCCTATGGCCATTTCGGCCGTGCGCCGGAAGCCGATGGTGGATTTTCGTGGGAACGCATCGACATCGCCGACAAACTTAAGTCGGCGCTTTAGGCGGCAGTGGAAAGGGGCCTTGACTGGCACGGTCGCCGCCACGGCAAGAAACTGCGCCCCGGCCGCCAGGTTCTTATCGATGGCGTGTTGCCGCGCCTGCGCTTCGATCTTCCCGATGATCCCGGCGCTGCCTTCGGTGGCGAAGCCTCCGATA
Organism: Rhodospirillaceae bacterium; assembly: GCA_013204045.1. GTDB lineage: Bacteria > Pseudomonadota > Alphaproteobacteria > Rhodospirillales > JABHCV01 > JABMOQ01. The sequence goes on from JABMOQ010000160.1 coordinate 1,972, forward strand.
TATGGATGGAAATAGGCTTCGGGGGCGGCGAACACCTGGCCGGCCAGGCGCTGGCCCACCCTGAAATTGGCTTCATCGGCTGCGAGCCTTTCGTTAACGGCGTCGCCAGCCTGCTCAGCCTCGTTGACGCGGGCGGTATCGGCAACATTCGCGTTTATGACGACGATGCCAGACCCCTGCTGAATAGCTTGCCGGATGCCAGTATTGGCCGCGTATATGTTCTGTTTGCCGATCCGTGGCCAAAAAAGCGCCACCACAAGCGGCGCTTTATCGGGGCCGAAAACCTTGGTCGGCTGGCCCGGGTTATGAAGGATGGGGCTGAACTCAGGTTCGCCAGCGACCATTCCGAATATGTCGGCTGGGCCCTGGAGCGCCTTAGCCAGCACCCTGATTTTGACTGGACCGCACGCTCAGCCGTGGATTGGCGTCAGCCACCTGCCGATTGGACGCCAACCCGGTATGAGCAAAAGGCCCTGAACGGGGGTCAAAGATGCACCTATCTCAGCTTCCTGAGGGCCAAAAGATGATAAGGAAAAACCTTGAATTTCAAACCCTATCGGGTGTATATGTGCGCCACTGACTTAACAAGGTCTCGTTAAGTCCGACATGGATCGGAATTGATGAGGTGGGCCCCTGGGCCCGCCTTTTGTTTTTCCGGAAGCCCTTTGGGGGCAAAATGGGATACGGATACCTGCCATATGGAACTGGCCGAGCGCGTCAACCGGCTGATCACGCCCACCATCGAGGCGATGGGCTTTGAGATCGTCAGAATCCGGGTTACCGGCGGCAAGAAGCCTTGCTTGCAGATTATGGCCGAACGGAGCGTCGACGGCACCATGGTTGTCGAAGATTGCGCCAAAGTCAGCCGGGCCGTTTCGGCGGTGCTGGATGTTGAGGATCCCATATCCGGGGCTTATATGCTGGAAGTCAGTTCACCGGGGATTGACCGGCCACTGGTCCGGGAAAAGGATTATGAACGCTTCGCTGGCTTCGAGGCTAAAATTGAAACCGTTCGTCCTGTCGAAGGGCGCAAGCACTTCAAGGGGCGGATACTAGGGATTGAAGACGCGATTGTCAGCCTTGCGACCGATGAAGGAACATGCGGGCTGGCGTTCGATGAAATACTCAAGGCAAAACTGGTTTTGACCGACGACCTGATCGCGGCGGCCACAAGTGAGAGCAGACAATGAACAAAACAATGACAGAGACAACAGACACCATCGCCGCCGTACACGCGCGGCCCGAATTGCTGCTGGTTGCTGAAACCGTAGCCAAGGACAAGGGCATTGAGCAGGGCGAAGTCCTGGAAGCCATGGAGCAGGCCATCCAGAAGGCCGGACGCTCAAAGTACGGCCATGAACACGACATCCGCGCTACCATCGACCGCAAGTCGGGCGAGATCACCCTGGCCCGCTATGTGGAAGTTGTCGACGGCGTCGGGGAAATAGAAAACGAACATACCCAGACGACCCTGGATTTGGCCCAGGCCAAAAAGAAAGACGCCGTAGTCGGCGATTTCCTGATCGACCCGCTGCCGCCCATCGACTTTGGCCGCATCGCGGCGCAGACCGCCAAACAGGTGATCGTGCAAAAGGTCCGCGATGCGGAACGTAAACGCCAGTTTGCGGAATACAAGGATCGGGCCGGCGAAATCGTCAATGGCCTGGTCAAGCGCGTCGAATTCGGCAACATCATCGTCGATCTGGGCCGCGCCGAGGCACTGCTGCGCCGCGACGAATCAATTCCGCGGGAACACTTTAACAACGGCGATCGTATCCGTGCCTATATCGTCGATGTCCGCGAAGAACTGCGTGGTCCGCAGATTTTCCTGTCGCGCACCCATCCGAACTTCATGTCCCGACTGTTTGCACAGGAAGTGCCTGAAATCTATGACGGGGTCATTGAAATTAAAGCGGTCGCCCGCGATCCCGGCTCGCGCGCCAAAATTGCCGTGCTGTCCAATGACTCGAGCATCGACCCGGTTGGCCCCTGTATTGGCATGCGCGGCTCGCGCGTGCAGGCGGTGGTCGGCGAACTGCAGGGCGAAAAAATCGACATCATCCAGTGGTCGCCGGAACCGGCAACTTTTATCGTCAACGCCCTGGCGCCTGCCGAAGTTGCCAAAGTGGTGCTGGATGAGGAAAAGATGAAGATTGAAGTCGTCGTTCCTGACGAGCAATTGTCGCTGGCCATCGGTCGCCGGGGCCAGAACGTGCGCCTGGCCTCGCAGCTTTCAGGGTGGGATATTGATATCCTGACCGAAGCCGAGGAATCGGAACGCCGCCAGTCCGAATTCAACACCCGCTCGGCGATGTTTGTGGAAGCCCTCGACGTGGATGACGTGATCGCCCATTTGCTGGTCACAGAAGGCTTCTCGTCGATCGAGCAGGTGGCCTTTGTTCCGGTTGACGACCTGGTCGATATCGAAGGTTTCGACGAGGACATCGCTGAGGAGCTGCGCGAACGTGCCCGCGTTTATCTGGAGCAACGCGACGCCGAACTGGCGAAGCGCTGCAAGGAATTGGGCGTCACCGACGAGTTGGCTGCAATCGAGGGCATGACACCGCAGGTCATGGTCGCCATCGGTGAAAAAGAGATCAAGACCCTCGACGATCTGGGCGATCTAGCCAGCGATGAGCTGATTGAGATGCTGCCCGCCGGCACCTTAACCCAGACGAAGGCGAACGATATTATTATGGCCGCCCGTGCTCACTGGTTCCCGGAAGAAGAAGCGGCCGTGGAAGAAATTGCAATCGAGGGCGCCGAAGGTGAAAAAGAATAGCGAGTCAATTCAAAAGCCTCGCCGTTGTCTTGCCAGCGGTGCCGAAAGACAGAAGGATGTCATGCTGCGCTTCGTCATCGCGCCCGATGGTGAGGTTGTCTGCGATATCGAGGCCCGCCTGCCGGGGCGGGGTTTTTGGTTGAGCGCCGATAGGGATATGATACATAAGGCCATTGTCGGTAACCTGTTTTCCAAGGCCGCACGTGCCAAGGTCAGGGTCCCGGCGGATCTGGCCGATCGGGCAGAAGGGCTGTTAGCCCGCAAATGCCTGGATACGATCGGCATGGCGCGCCGAGCCGGACAGGCGGTAGCCGGTTTTGCCAAGGTTGAGGCATGGCTGAATGAAGGCCGCGGAGCCGGCGTTTTGCTGGCGGCGGCTGACGGGGCGCCGCAAGGCCGCGAAAAGATGCAAGGCCATGCGCCGTCGGCGCCGCTGGTTGATCTTTTCAGCGCCGACGAACTGGGGGCTGCCTTTGGCCGCGATCATACGGTTCATGCGGTTATAGGGCCGGGGCGGCTGGCGACAAGCATGGTCACCAATGCGGTCCGGCTTAAGGGACTGAAACAAGCGACTGCCGTTGCGACGGCGATAAACTAAACTGAACGGAACACCGATGAGCGAGACAACGGGAAAAGATACAAAAAAGCGCCTCGGCCTATCCATGCCGGGTAAGCTGGAGTTGAAGAAGACCGTAGAATCGGGCTCGGTTCGGCAAAACTTCTCGCACGGCCGCTCGAAGATGGTTCAGGTCGAAGTCAAGAAGAAGCGAACCTTCACCGAGAACGACTCCGGCAGCATGGCCGAGATTAAGGAAAAAGATCCCCTTCTCACCGAGAGCGAGAATATTCCTGCGCCTGTGACCGCGCCGACTTTGGCGGAAGCGGAGCTCCCATCGAACCTGACCACCGAGGAAAAAGCGACCCGCGCCCGCGTCTTGCACGACGCCCAGGCGGCTTTCGGCGATGCCGAGCCGGAAGTTGTGCCTGCCGCGCCAGAGGTCAGCGAGCCTGAAGAAAAAACCGCCGCTGCCAAACAAGATGACGAGGAAGAAAAGCTCCGTCTTTTAAAAGAGGCCAAGGCCGAAGCATCAGCCGTCGCCGCCAAGCTTGAGGCCGGCGAGACCGATACGCCGAAGGCAAAACCCAAGAAGACGGTACGCGAAGAAGAAGCCAAGCGGCCGCAAAAACAGCGTGATGGCGAACGTCGCCGACGCGCCGGCAAGCTGACCATCGCCGAGGCCCTTGGCGACGGCGAGGAGCGGACCCGTTCGCTGGCTTCCGTTAAAAGGGCACGCGAAAAGGAAAAGCAAAAACAGAAACAGGTCCTGAGTGAGGGCAAGAAGATTCTTCGTGACGTCGTCGTGCCGGAAACCATAACCGTGCAGGAACTGGCCAATCGTATGGCGGAACGTGCCAGGGACGTTATTAAAACGCTGATGAATATGGATGTCATGGCAACCATCAACGACACCATCGACGCCGACACAGCCGAACTCGTTGTCACTGAATTCGGCCATAATTTTCGGCGGGTCAGTGATTCTGATGTGGAAATCGGCCTGAAGGGCGACGTCGATGACGATGCCGTCCTGGTATCCAGGCCCCCGGTGGTCACCGTTATGGGGCATGTTGATCACGGCAAGACGTCGCTGCTTGATGCCCTGCGCGAGACGGACGTCGCTGGCCGCGAGGCGGGCGGGATTACCCAGCATATCGGCGCCTATCAGGTAACCCTGGCAACGGGCGGCAAAATTACTTTCATCGACACACCGGGTCACGCCGCCTTTACCGACATGCGTTCACGCGGCGCCAGCATCACCGACATCGTCGTCCTGGTCGTCGCCGCCGACGACAGCGTCATGCCGCAAACCATCGAAGCAATCAGCCACGCCAAGGCTGCCGGCGTGCCGATCATCGTGGCAATCAATAAAATGGACGTGGAAAACGCCGACGCCGGCAAGGTGCGCACCCAGCTTCTGCAACACGATCTGGTGGTAGAGGAAATGGGCGGCGAAATTCTGTCGGTTGAAGTTTCGGCCAAGGAAAAGACGAATCTGGACAAGCTGGAAGAGGTCATTCTTTTACAGGCCGAACTGCTTGATCTGAAGGGCAATCCCGGTCGCTCAGCCGAAGGTGTCGTCATTGAGGCCAAGGTCGAAACCGGCCGCGGTTCGGTGGCCACCATTCTGGTCCAGCGCGGCACTCTGCGTACCGGCGATATTTTTGTCGCCGGCGGTGAATGGGGCCGGGTCCGCGCCATGATCGACGATCACGGTAATGCCATCGATGAGGCCGGCCCCTCAATGCCCGTCGAGGTCTTGGGGCTTAACGATACGCCGTCGGCCGGCGACGAAATGGCGACCGTCGAAAGCGAAAGCCGGGCCCGCGAGATTACAGAATTCCGTCAGCGCCGCGATCGCGATACCACAGCCGCCGCCGGCGCGCGAGGCACCCTGGAGGAGATGTTCGAGCAGATCGGTAAAGGTCAGATTCAGACCTTGCCGGTGGTCATCAAGGCCGATGCCCACGGCTCGGTTCAGGCGATAAGTGCAGCCCTGAACAAAATGGCGACCGATGAGGTCAAGGCCCACATCCTGCACGCGGGTGTCGGCGGCATTAACGAATCCGACATCACATTGGCCAATGCCAGTGGCGGTTTTATTATTGGCTTCAATGTTCGCGCCAACCCACAGGCCCGCAGCCTGGCCAAGCGTGACGGTGTCGACATTCGCTATTATTCGATCATCTACGACGTCATAGATGACATACGTAAAGCGCTGTCGGGGATGCTGGCGCCGATCATCCGCGAGCATCTTCTGGGCTATGCCGAAATCAAGGAAGTGTTCGCCGTTTCCAAAGTCGGCAAGGTTGCCGGCTGCATCGTCACCGAAGGACAGGTCAAACGGGGCGCCAAGGTGCGCCTGGTGCGCGACGACGTGGTTATCCACGAAGGCGAGCTAAGCCAGCTCAAGCGATTCAAGGATGACGCCAAGGAAGTCAAGGAAGGCATCGAATGCGGCATGGCCTTTGCCAATTACGAGGACCTCAAGGTTGGCGATATGATCGAATGTTTCGACGTTGAGGAGGTTGCCCGCGAGCTTGAGGACTCCTGAGCGGATCTCAGTCCTTGTGGGTTTCCAGAGACAGTTTATGAAAAAGCGTCCTTCCCGCGCCCCGACCCAACGCCAACTTCGAGTCGGCGAGGAAATACGCCACGCCCTTGCCCGCACGCTCGAACGTGGCGATGCCCATGATCCCGACCTGGCCGGCAAGGCAATCACCGTTACCGAAGTCCGCATCAGTCCCGACATGCGCAATGCGACCGCCTACGTCCTGCCCCTGGGCGGCGGGCTGGACAAGGATGCCGCAGAAGTCGAAACCCTGGTCAAGGCATTGACCCGGGCCCGGCCGTTCCTGCGCCATCAGGTGGCGGCGGCGGTGCACATGCGGCGCGTTCCGGACCTGAATTTCATCGCCGATGCTTCTTTTGACGAAGCCAGCCATATTGATGGATTGCTGCGCTTGCCCCAGGTCGCCCGCGACCTGAAAGCGCCCGAGGATCCCGACGATGGCGCGTAAGCGCAAGGGTGATCCCGTCCATGGCTGGCTGATTATCGACAAGCCGGCAGGCATTACATCGAGTGCCGTCGTCGGCCGGGTCAAGCGTGCCCTGAATGCGGCCAAGGCCGGGCACGGCGGCACCCTTGACCCCATGGCCACCGGTGTCCTGCCGATCGCCCTCGGCGAGGCGACAAAAACCATGTCCTACGTCATGGACGGCGAAAAGCAGTACCGCTTTACGGCCCGCTGGGGTCAGGCCCGGACGACCGATGATGCCGAAGGCGACATCACCCATAGCAGCGATGTGCGCCCTTCCCGGGAAGCTATTGTCGGGATTTTACCGGATTTTACCGGCGACATCGTGCAGGTGCCGCCGGCCTTTTCGGCGATCAAGGTCGCGGGCCGGCGGTCGTACGAGCTGGCCCGCGCCGGCGCGGCGGTCGAACTGGCTGCCAGGACCATCCATATCGACCATATTGAACTCACCCATATGCCCGACGCCGACCATGGAACATTCGAGGTAACTTGTGGAAAAGGCTCCTATATGCGGGGCCTGGCGCGTGATTTGGGGATCAAATTAGGGACCTTTGGGCACATTTCGGCGCTCCGCCGCACCAAGGTCGGCCCGTTTGAAGAAAACGCGGCGATTTCGCTGGATAATGTAGAGGCCCTGGGGCATAGTGCGCCGCTGCTCGCAATAGAGACCGCGCTGGACGACATCCCGGCGTTGGCCATCACGCAGGCAGAGGCTCGTAGCCTGCAACACGGACAAGCCGTTTCGGTTATTCCGGTTGCAAACCGGTCATCCCTGAAAAAGGTCGACCCTGGCGCCGTTTATTGCGCCATGACCGATGGGAAATTGGTGGCTTTGGCTAAAATTGTGGGGGGCGAAGTTCGCCCCTTGCGTGTCATTAACCTTTAATAACGGAGAACACGATGTCGATAACCGCTGAGCGGAAAGCCGAACTCATTGTCGAGTTCGCTACTTCCGAGGGTGACACTGGCTCACCCGAAGTCCAGGTTGCAATCCTGTCCGAACGGATCACTAACCTGACCGACCACCTGAAAACCCACAAAAAGGATTTTCACTCGCGCCGCGGCCTGCTGATGATGGTTGGCCAGCGTCGACGCCTGCTTGATTACCTGAAAGCAAAAGCCGTCAAGCGTTACGAAGACCTTATCGGTCGATTGAAGCTGCGCCGCTAGCAGCTTTTAAGGAGCCCGGCGCCGGCAATTCGGCTGCGCGTCGATGGAGGCTCCGTCTATGTATGTCCCAAGGCGGAAGGCCGCCTGGGGATGGAATGAAGGAAAACAGAAAAAGATGTTTAAAGAATTCAGAAAAGAGATTGAATGGGGCGGTCGTACCCTGGTCCTGGAGACCGGCAAGGTCGCTCGTCAGGCCGATGGCGCGGTTCTCGCCACCTATGGCGACACCAAGGTATTGTGTACGGTGGTCGGTGAAAAATCACCGAAACCGGGGCTCGATTTTTTCCCGCTTAGCGTCCACTACATTGAAAAGGCCTATGCCGCCGGTAAGATTCCGGGCGGCTTTTTAAAGCGCGAAGCCCGTCCCAGCGACAATGAAACGCTGACCTCACGCCTGATTGACCGGCCGATCCGGCCGCTATTCCCCAAGGGTTTCAAGTGTGAAACCCAGGTGATGTGCACGGTGGTTTCCCACGACATGGAAAACAACCCGGACATCGTCGCCCTGATCGGCACCTCGGCGGCCTTGACCATTTCCGGCCTGCCTTTCATGGGCCCGATCGGCGGCTGCCGCGTCGGCTACATCGACGGCGAATACGTGCTCAATCCTGCTGTCGATGATATGGAGAACTCGAATCTGGACCTGATCGTCGCCGGCACTATCGAAGGCGTGCTGATGGTCGAATCGGAAGCCTCCGAGCTTTCCGAAGAGGTCATGCTCGGCGCCGTCGCGTTCGGCCACAAGGCGTTCCAGCCGGTGATCGAAGCGATCATCGAACTGGCCGAAGCGTGCGCCAAGGAACCCCGCCCGTTGCCCGAAGCTGTGCCCGGCGCCGACGACATGATTGCCAAGATCGGCACCATGGCCGAAGCCGGCCTGCGCGACGCCTATGCGATCAGCGACAAGATGGAGCGCCAGTCCAAGGTCAGTGCCGTCAAAGACCAGGTCAAAGCCGACCTGGCAGCCGACAGCAGCCTCGATGCAGACCTGGTTTCAGACGTTTTCGGCGATGCCTTCAAGAAGATTGAAAAGCATATCGTTCGCCGGGACATTCTGAAGACCGGCAAGCGGATCGATGGCCGTGATACCAAGACGGTGCGTCCTATCGCCACCGAAGTCGGCATCCTGCCCCGCTCCCATGGTTCCGCCCTGTTCACGCGCGGCGAAACCCAGGCCATCGCGGTCGCTACCCTTGGCACCGGACAGGATGAACAGCGGGTCGATTCACTGGAGGGCCAGCGCTTCGAGCATTTCATGCTGCACTATAACTTCCCGCCTTATTCGGTTGGCGAAGCGGGCCGCGTCGGGTTCACCGGACGCCGCGAAGTCGGCCACGGCAAACTGGCGTGGCGGGCCATCCACCCGGTGCTGCCGTCCAAGGAAGATTTCCCCTACACCATTCGTGTGGTTTCCGAAATCACCGAGTCCAACGGCTCATCCTCCATGGCGTCTGTGTGTGGTGCCTCGTTGGCGTTGATGGATGCCGGTGTGCCTTTGGCACGTCCGGTCGCCGGTATCGCCATGGGCCTGATCAAGGAAGACGACGGCCATGCGGTGTTGTCCGATATCCTGGGTGACGAAGATCACTTAGGCGATATGGACTTCAAGGTCGCCGGTACCGAAAAGGGCATTACGTCCCTGCAAATGGATATCAAGATCACGTCGATCACCGAAGATATCATGAAAGACGCCGTCGCCCAGGCCAATGAAGGGCGGATGCATATTCTTGGTGAAATGGCCAAGGTCATTGATACGTCGCGTAGCGAAGTCAGCGAGAATGCGCCGCGCATCACCGCCTTTAAGGTCAACAAGGACAAGATCCGCGACATTATCGGTCCGGGTGGCAAGATGATCCGCGAAATTTGCGAGGTCACCGGCGCCAAGATCGATATCGACGACGACGGTACCGTCAAGGTTGCCGCCGTCGATGAAACCGCCGCCGAGGCGGCGATTAAATGGATCAAGGATTTGACCCAGGAGCCGGAAGTCGGCGCCATTTATGATGGCAAGGTCGTCAAGACCGTCGACTTTGGCGCCTTCGTCAATTTCATGGGCGCCAAGGATGGCCTGGTTCATATCAGCCAGTTGGCCGCCGAACGGGTTGAAAAAACCACCGATGTTGTCAACGAAGGCGATCTGGTCAAGGTAAAGCTGATCGGTATCGACGATCGCGGCAAGGTCAAGCTGTCCATGAAAGTCGTCGATCAGAAAACCGGCGAGGAAATCGCTGGCTGATCGATCATGGTTGATCGGATTTAAAATAAGGGCGGACAAGGAATTCTTTGTCCGTCCTTATTCGTTTGTCCCACGGGAAGCAATTTAGGTATTGTAAGACTCGGTTCGAGGGGCATTTATTAAGCAAAGGAGTTTCGGTGAAAAAGCTGGAACCAGTCATGATATCCGGTCGCGAAGTGCTGCCCATCGTCGAGGGCGGCAAGGGCGTTTCCGTGTCCATGGGCGCAAGCTCGGGGGCCTTCGCGGCGGCCGGGTGCGTCGGAACGGTGTCGGGCGTCAACGCCGACAGTTACGATGATAAAGGGATCATCATTCCCCAGGTCTATCACGGCAAGACCCGGCGCGACCGATGGAACGAGCTGATCGACTATGCCATTGCCGGCGGCATTGCACAGATTAAAATTGCCCATGAAAAATCCAACGGCGAGGGCCGCATTCATATTAATGTGCTGTGGGAAGCTGGTGGCACGCCCAGGGTGCTTGAGGGCATCCTGTCCGGTGCCAAGGGCCTGATCCACGGCGTCACTTGCGGCGCCGGCATGCCTTACAAGGTTGCCGAAATCGCCGCCGCCCATAATGTTTATTACTACCCGATCATCTCGTCGGCACGCGCTTTTCGGGCCTTGTGGAAGCGCTCATACTCAAATTATGCCGACCTGTTGGGCGGCGTTGTTTACGAAGATCCGTGGCTGGCCGGCGGCCATAACGGCCTGTCCAACAGCGAAGACCCGTTGGTGCCCCAGGACCCGTACCCACGGGTTCATGAGCTGCGCCAGCTGATGCGGAAATTCGGTTTGGGCCATACGCCGATCCTGATGGCCGGCGGGGTCTGGTATCTGCGCGAATGGCAAGACTGGATCGGCAGCGACGAGCTTGGCCCGATCGCTTTCCAATTTGGCTCACGGCCACTGTTGACCCAGGAAAGCCCGGTCGCCGACGCCTGGAAACAAAGGCTGCTTAGCCTCGAGGAAGGAGACATCTTCCTCAACCGTTTCAGCCCGACGGGTTTTTATTCGTCCGCCGTCAGGAACCAGCTTCTCAACGAGCTTGAGGCGCGCTCGGCTCGTCAGGTCGATTATGCCTCGAAGCCGGAAGGCGACCTGACGGAGGCTCTGCCCCTTGGGCCGCGCGCCCGGCCCGTGTACCTCAGGGCAGAAGACAAACCGCTGGCCGACGGCTGGATTGCCGAGGGCTTTAGCGATGGCCTGAAAACACCAGACGGAACCATTATTTTCGAAACCCCGGAAACGGCGGCGAAAATTCACGAAGACCAGCAAGGCTGCATGGGCTGTCTGTCCCAGTGCCGGTTTTCCAACTGGAACGAGGGCGCAGAAGGCACCACCGGCAAGCGCGCCGACCCGCGGTCGTTCTGCATTCAGAAAACCCTGCAGTCGATCGCCCATGGCGGCAGTCTGGATGACAACCTGATGTTCTCGGGCCATAACGCCTATAAATTCGCCACCGATCCCTTTTACGAAGGCGGCCGCATCCCGACCGTGGCCGAGCTGGTCGAGCGCCTGATCAGTGGTGATTGAGGTTTTTTAGGTTTGCCCGTAAAAAAAGTGTGGCCATCTATATAAAAAATAGTAATATTCTAAATTGGCTGGTAAACGCCGGAAACAATAAGCAAATACGATTATATTGAGACCTTTCTCCGGGCCGGAAGATCAAAATTATAGAAGGATTCCAAATATATGAGACCTTATAGCCACCTTTTGGTACAGCTGCGCGAGGCCGGACTGCGCCCGACACGCCAACGTCTGGCTCTTGCCAAGCTATTGTTCGAAGGCGATGACCGACATGTCACGGCGGAAGCCCTGCATGCCGAAGCGCAGTCCCACAATGTCCGGGTCTCGCTGGCAACCGTCTACAACACATTGCACCAGTTCACGGACGTCGGACTGCTGAGAGAGATCGCCGTCGATTCGTCGCGCTCATACTTTGATACCAACACCAGCGAACATCATCATTTCTATTTCGAAAAATCGGGACGCCTTGAAGACATCGCCGGCGACCAGATCGAGATCGGGCGACTGCCCGCAGCACCGACCGGCACGAAACTTAAAAGTGTCGATGTTGTCTTGCGATTGCAGGAATAAATATCAATAATATCATATGATTATATGTTAGTTTAGAATATATAAAATAAGCTTGACAGGGTATGTCCGAGGTATCATAGTGCGCCCTTGATATGACCAAGAAACAGCCAAATTTCCAGGAGGATAAAGACCGATGCCCGCATTGAAAGATACGAAGACCGAGCAGAACCTGAAGGATGCTTTCGCCGGCGAATCCCAGGCCAATCGGCGCTACCTGTACTTCGCCCAGAAGGCAGACATCGAAGGTTACAACGATGTCGCCACCGTGTTCCGCTCCACCGCCGAAGGTGAAACCGGTCACGCCCACGGCCATCTCGAGTTCCTCGAGGAAACCGGCGATCCGGCCACCGGCCTGCCCATCGGCCCGACCGGCGACAATCTGAAGGCCTCGGTCGCAGGCGAAACCCACGAATACACCGACATGTATCCGGGCATGGCCAAATCGGCCCGCGAAGAAGGTTTTGATGAAATCGCCGACTGGTTCGAAACCCTGGCCAAGGCTGAAAAGTCCCACGCCGGGCGCTTCCAGAAGGCCCTCGATACCCTGTAATCAGGCCTCTGCATCGAAAAGCATAGCGGGGGGCCTTGGATAGGGCCCCCCGCTTTTTTACTCACAATCCGGAAACCGCAGTCATGCGCGAAGGAAGCCTCGAAGCCCCGATCCGTCACCCGATCCCGTGGCAGGAACCGGATTTTTACGACGAAGCGAAACTCGATACGGAACTGCGCCGTGTTTTTGACATCTGTCACGGCTGCCGACGCTGCTTCAACCTGTGTGACAGCTTTCCAAAATTATTTGACCTTGTCGATGGTTCTGAAACCGAGGAGCTGGATTCCGTTGACAGCAAGGACTTCGCCCCGATCATCGACGCCTGTACCCTCTGCGATATGTGCTTTTTGACGAAATGCCCCTACGTGCCGCCCCATGAATTTAATCTCGACTTTCCGCACCTGATGGTGCGCGCCCGCGCCATTGCCCATAAAAAAGGCCAGACCCCGGCCATGGAAAAGAAGCTCACGGAAACCGACAGGAACGGCAAGCTGGCGTGTTCCGTATCCGGACTCGCCAACTGGGCGTGCAAGGGCACCAACGGCCTGACCCGTTCGGCCCTGGAAAGCATTGCCGGTATTGATAAAAATGCCGCCCTGCCGCGCTTTAATTCGAAAACCCTGACCGCCCAGGCGGCAAACTCTGCCCCGGCCCTTAACCGGGCGGCCCCGGCTTATGGCCGTAAGGCGGTGATCTATGCCACATGCAGCGGCGAATTCAACAATTCGGCCCTCGGCCTGGCGGCCCAGAAGGTGTTGGCTAAAAACGGTGTCGAGACGGAAATCGTCTATCCCGGGTGCTGCGGTATGCCGCAACTGGAGCACGGCAATCTTGAGCGTGTTGCGGCAAGCGCCCGCGCCGTTGCCGCCGAACTGATGCCCTATGTGGAAAACGGCTACGATATTGTATCGCTGGTGGCGTCGTGTTCGCTGATGCTGAAATTCGAATGGCCGTTGATTGTCACCGATGACAGCAACGTCAAAAAACTCAGCGAAGCGACATTTGACATTAGCGAATACGTCGCTTCCATCGCGGCGAAAGAAGGCATCGCCGATGGCATGAGGCCGCTTGTCGGTGACGTTACTTTGCATATCGCCTGTCATGCCCGGGCCCAGAACATGGGCCGCAAGGGCGCCGACATGCTGAACCTGATTCCGGGTGCCCAGATCAATGTGATCGAGCGTTGCTCGGGCCATGGCGGCTCTTGGGGCGTCATGAAGGGGAACTTCGATACGGCGTTGAAAGTTGGCAAGCCGGTGGCCCGGGATGCGGCGAAGCAAGGCGCGGAATACGTGGTTTCCGAATGCCCCCTGGCCCGCGACCATATCTTGCAGGGCATCGAACGACAGGACGGGGGCCGCGCCGCCGACACCTGGGATAAGGGCGGCCAGCAAATCCAGCACCCGATCCAGTTGCTGGCCATCGCTTACGGAGAATAAGACCCATGAACCGCCACGAAATCACCCTGGACGACATCATGGACATGGGCGTTTATGCCCACGAGCGCAAAGATCGCCGCCGCGCCATCACCGAGATGAAGAAAGATCGCCGCGTCGCCATCGGTCCCGATGCGACTTTCTATTTTGAAAACTACGACACCATGTTCCACCAGATTCACGAGATGCTGCACATCGAACGGGGCGGCGTCGCCCAGATCAAGGACGAACTAAGTGCATATAACCCATTGATTCCAAAGGGCAGAGAACTGGTGGCCACATTGATGTTCGAGATTGACGATGGCGATCGGCGGGAAAAATTTCTGGCTGGTCTGGGCGGTGTCGAAGATACGATCAGCATTACCATCGACGATGAAATCATCAAGGGCGTCCCGGAAGCCGACGTGGACCGCACGTCGGCGGCAGGTAAGGCGTCGTCGATCCAGTTCCTGCACTTCCCGTTTACCGACGCCCAGGTGGAAAAGTTCTCCCGGCCGGACGCCCGCACGGTACTTGCCATCGGCCATGACAAATACCCGCACATGACGGTGCTGACACAAGCGGCGCGGCAAGCCCTTGCCGGTGATTTCGACTGACCCGAGATGAAAGCGGCGGCTACTTGAGCAATTCGTCCCGGTAGGCGCCCCAGAATTCGACCTTGCGCAGCCATCCCTTGTGGACCCCGGATTCGACCATGCACCACGGCCCGCCGGTCGGGCACTCCACCAGGCTGGCGACGGCACCGGATTCGATGAAGGCGACGGGCGCCGCCTTGGCGTCGGGCTCGCCGCGCATGGTCCGCCTCTTGCCGGTAATAATCACGGCGCGCTTGCCGGCCAGCATACTTTGATGGACCCATCCCTGGGTGCTCTGCCAGTCGCGGATTTTCCGCCATGTCCGGTATTCGGCAATAATTTCTACCGGCAGGCTGCGCCGCTGATAGACCCAATCCACCGGGTACTGGACCCCCGGCCCGGTACGCAGGTTAACCTGATCGGCGCGCAGCGATACATAGCGCGGCAGCGGCAGGCCCGATTCCTGAGCCTGAACGGGAAGCGCCTGGACGGTGCCAAGGGCCAGCATAAAGAAAGCGGCCAGCAGAAGGGGGATGCGCCGGAACGTAAACATGTGCATTATTAAGCGGCCTAGCGCTCACCGGTCAAGGACCCATAGCAAATCTGATCTGCTCTGGACAAGATGCCCGCGTTGTTGCTATGGCCTAGGGGTTACTCTCGGCATCCAAGAGGATCATTCATGGCGAAAAACAAGCCGCTGGTTGTTGTTACCCGCAAACTGCCCGATTCCATCGAGACCCGGATGATGGAGTTGTTCGACGTCAAGCTCAACCTGGACGACGCGCCGATGACAAAGGCGCAGCTGGTCGAGGCAGTGAAAACGGCCGATGTGCTGGTCCCCACGGTGACCGACCGCATCGATTCGGCGATCCTTGCCCAGGCCGGCGAAAAGCTGCGGCTGATTGCCAATTACGGCACCGGCGTCGATCACATAGACCTGGCCAGCGCCCGCCAGCGTAACATCACCGTCACCAACACCCCCGACGTGCTCACCGAAGACACCGCCGATATGACCATGGCCCTGATCCTGGCGGTACCCCGGCGCATCGCCGAAGGGGCGCGGGCACTCAGGAACGCGGAATGGAGTGGCTGGTCGCCGACCTGGATGCTTGGCCACCGCATTCACGGCAAGCGCCTCGGCATCATCGGCATGGGCCGTATCGGCACCGCCCTGGCCCGGCGGGCGCGGGGCTTCGGGCTGGCCATCCATTATCATAACCGACACAAAGTGCATCCGGAAATCGAGCAAGAGCTGGAGGCCACCTACTGGGAAAGCCTGGATCAGATGCTGGCCCGGGTCGACATCATTTCCGTCAACTGCCCGCACACCCCGGCGACATTCCATTTGTTATCGGCCAGGCGGCTGAAAATGCTGCGACCACACGCCTTTATCGTCAATACATCGCGCGGCGAGGTGATCGACGAAAATACCCTGACCCGCATGTTGCAGGCGGGCGAGATCGCCGGCGCCGGGCTCGATGTGTTCGAACACGAACCGGCGGTCAATCCGAAGCTGCTGGAACTGGACAACGTGTTGTTGCTGCCGCACATGGGATCGGCGACCATCGAAGGCCGCATCGACATGGGCGAAAAGGTGCTGGTCAACATCAAGACCTTCGCCGACGGCCACAAGCCCCCCGACCGGGTTATCGGCGAAGCCTTCTAGATAAAATCAGATAAACAGCATTTGCCCGGTCGCCGACGCATCGTTGATGAACGTCACCGCGCCGCCGACCGTGATCGGCACGTCATCTCGTAAAGCAGCGCCCTGAAGATCAAGGGCATGCAGCCCCATTTCGCAGACCATGAACTTGACGCCCAGGGCCAGCGAGGAACGCAGCAGTTCTTCGAAATCGGCGACGGTACGGGACTTGAAATTATCATCGGCCTCACCGCCGTTGCCGCCGGGAATACCGCTGCCGCCGACCGGCATGGTACGCCATGCGGGCGCACCATCGGCGTTTGGTGCCAACAGGGCGCGGGCCGCCCCCATGGTGAAGAAGAGCGTCACCGGAACGTCTATGGCGGCGGATGCGTTGGCCAGAACCAGGGCGTAGTGGACCTTGTCGTAATCGCCGGAAAAAAGGACGATTGAAAGTTTGTCGGGCCGGGTTGTTACGGTGTCGGACATGCTTCCTCCGGGGTTCCTTCGATGCGCAGTTTGGTGATTGTAGGATGATCGCCGCACAGCGGACAACCGGGATCGGCCTTGACGGCAATTTTACGGAATGTGGCGCCGAGGCCATCGTAGATCAATAACGATCCGGCCATGCTGTCGCCGAGGCCAAGTAATTCCTTGATCACTTCCGTCGCCTGCAACGATCCCATGGTGCCGCACAATGCCCCCAGCACACCGGCCTCGGCGCAACTGGGAATCTGGCCCGGCGGCGGCGCTGCCGGAAACAGGCAGCGATAGCACGGCAACCGGTTACCGGCGGTATCCTTCTCGTGGGGCTTGAAGGTATAAAGCTGGCCGTCGAAGCGCAGGATCGCCGCCGACACCAGGGGCGTCTTGGTGAAATAGCAAGCGTCGTTGACCAGGAACCGGGTCGGGAAATTGTCAGAACCATCGGCAACAAGATCATATTCGCCGATCAGGTCGAGGGCGTTGTCTTCGCCGATGCGGCCCCGGTGCATGATGAAATTAATATCCGGGTTGATGGCCGCAACGGTATCGCGGGCGCTTTCCACCTTGGCCCGGCCGACGGCGGCGGTTGTGTGGATGATCTGGCGCTGCAGGTTCGACAGGTCGACCGTGTCATCATCGATAACGCCGATGGTGCCGACCCCGGCGGCGGCCAGATAAAGAATGACCGGCGAGCCCAGGCCCCCGGCCCCGACGACCAGCACTTTGGCGTTCAACAACCGGGTCTGTCCGGTGCCGCCGATCTCGTTCAGCAAAATATGACGGGCATATCTCTGGATCTGGTCTTCACTGAAATCCATGGTGATTGCTTGCTGCCTCCTACTTGATGCCAAGGCCATCGAACAGCGCCGTCGACAGGTAGCGTTCGGCGAAAGACGGCAGGATAACGACAATTATTTTGCCCTTGTTGTCGGGGCGCGATCCTATCTCAAGGGCTGCGGCCAGCGCCGCCCCCGACGAGATACCGACCGGCAGGCCTTCCAGAAGGGCGACCTTGCGGGCCATGGCCATGGCCGCCTCGTTACCGATCATGATGACCTCGTCGATCATATCCGTATTCAGGGTTGCCGGCACAAAGCCGGCGCCGATGCCCTGTATTTTATGCGGTCCGGGCACACCGCCCGATAACACCGGGCTGTCTTCCGGCTCGACGGCGATCATCTTGAAACCCGGCTTGCGCTTCTTGATAACGTCGGCGATGCCGGTCAGTGTGCCGCCGGTGCCGACACCACTGATCACCACATCCACCTTGCCGTCCGTATCGTTCCAGATTTCCTCTGCTGTGGTGCAGCGGTGGGCCTCCGGGTTGGCCGGGTTATCGAATTGCTGCAGCATGATGGCGTCGGGAATCTCGGCGACCAGCTCCTCGGCTTTGGCGATGGCGCCCATCATGCCCTTGGCGGCTTCGGTCAAAACAAGTTCCGCCCCCAGCAGGGCCAGCATCTTGCGCCGCTCGACCGACATGCTATCGGGCATGGTCAGGATCAGCCTGTATCCTTTGGCCGCACAGACAAAGGCCAGCGCGATGCCGGTGTTGCCCGACGTCGGCTCGATCAGTACGGCATTTTTGGCAATACGCCCGTCGGTTTCGGCGGCTTCGATCATGGCCAGCCCGATGCGGTCCTTGACCGAGGCCAGGGGGTTGAAGAATTCGCACTTGCCGATGATATCGGCCCCGCAGCCGGCGTCAGCGGCCAGACGCGCCAGACGGACCAGCGGCGTCGCGCCGACGGTTTCCGTCAGGTTTTCGTAAACACGCCCCCTGAAGGATACCGGATTGGTGTTGCCCATGATGCCTTGCCTTTTAGATGGAAAAATCCAGATTCTTGCGGCCTTCGCTCTCGATGCCGGTTTTCGCCGCCTGGTCGCACAGGTCATCGACGGTAATGGTGTCGAGCCGTTCCATAATGTCATTTTGAAGATCAACCCACATGGGCCTGACCACCTTGATTCCCAGCTCGGAGCCGTTGGTATCGTGGATGGGGTCGTCACTGGTTTCCATTTCACGGACCACCCGCACGATATTGCCGATGGTGATGCGGCGGCGTTCACGGGCCAGCTGGTAGCCGCCGCGCGGACCGCGCACCCCGACCAGAATGTCCTCGCGGACCAACTGCTGCAGGGCTTGCTCCAGATAGCGCCGGGGGATTTCCTGGCGGCGCGTTATGTCGCGGCTCTGTACCGGCTCGGACGCGGCGTGATAGGCGATGTCGAGGACCGCTTCGATGGCATAAAGGGTTTTTTTGGAAAGCTTTAGCATCAGCGAACTCCCTTCCCGGCCATACCGGTCGAGCCGAAGCCGCCTTCTCCGCGGGCGCTGTCGGGCAACGATTGGACGGCATTGAAGTGGGCGCGGTTGACGGCTGCGATCACCATCTGGGCGATGCGCATGCCGCGTTCGATGGTGAACGCCCCATCGCCGTGATTTATCAATATGACGCCGACCTCGCCGCGGTAATCGGAATCGATGGTGCCGGGCGCGTTCAGAACCGTCACCCCGTGTTTGAGCGCCAATCCTGAGCGGGGCCGAATTTGTGCTTCGAATCCGGCGGGCAGGGCAATGGCAATACCGGTCGGCACCAAGAGCCTTGCGCCAGGCCTGAGCGTCAACGGGTTGCCGATGGCGGCCAGCAGATCAACCCCGGCGCTGCCCGGCGTTTCGTAAGCCGGCAGGTCGAGCCCGTCGGCGTGACTCAGCCGCTTGATATCAACGGACTGAACGGTCATTGCAGGGTTCTTTCGGGGGCGCCCAGGTGATCGGCGATGCGCATGGCAAGGCGTTCGGCGACGGCCATCTTCGACATTTTCGGCCAGCTGTCGGTGCCGTCGGCGCTGATCAGGTGGACCGTGTTGTCATCGCCGCCAAAGGTGCCGGTAGCGGCCGATACGTCGTTGGCGACGATCCAGTCGCAGCCCTTGGCGTCGCGTTTTGCCGACCCGTACGAAAGCACATTGTCGGTTTCGGCGGCGAAGCCGATGACCAGTCCGGGGCGTCGGTTGCCAGCGCCAGCCAGGGTGGCCAGGATGTCGGGGTTTTCGACCAGCGTAAGGGTGGTGGCAGCGGCATCGTTCTTTTTCAGTTTTCCAGGCGCAATATCGGCGGCCCGCCAGTCGGAAACGGCGGCCGCGCAAACGGCGATGTCGGCAGGCAGGGCACTTTCACAGGCGGCCAGCATGGCGGCGGCGGTTTCCACATGAATAACATGGACGCCCGCCGGGTCGGGCTGGCGGGTCGGCCCGGAAACCAGCGTCGTCGTCGCCCCGAAACGGGCCAGGGCTTCGGCAATGGCATGGCCCTGTTTGCCGGACGAGCGGTTGGCGATGTAGCGGACCGGGTCGATAGGCTCGAACGTCGGGCCGCTGGTGACCAGCGCCCGGCGGCCAAGCAGCCGGCCAGAGTTCTGAAAGTAGTTTTCTACCGTATCGGCAATATCGGCTGGCTCACTCATCCGGCCCATGCCGGTTTCGCCACACGCCATGTCGCCTTCCGCCGGGCCGATGACGTGGATGCCGCGGGCCTTAAGCGCCCGAATGTTGCTTTGTGTGGCGGCATGTTCCCACATGCGCACGTTCATGGCCGGGGCCACCATTACTGGCTTGTCGGTGGCCAGCAGCGCTGTCGTCGCCAGGTCCCCCGCGATGCCGTGGGTCATCTTGGCCAGAATGTCGGCGGTCGCCGGCGCGACCAGAACCAGATCGGCACTGCGCGACAGTTCGATATGGCCCATAGCCGCTTCGTCGGTCAGGGAAAACAGATCGGTATAGACCTTGTCGCCGCTGAGGGCGGCAAGCGATAGCGGGGTGACAAATTCGGCGCCACCACGGGTCACAATGCAGCGCGTGGCGATGCCGCGCGCCGCCAACCGCCGGATCAGGTCCGGGCACTTAACGGCGGCAATGCCGCCGGAAACGATCAGCAGGACTCTATTTCCCACGATTATTGGTTCCCCAGGGATATTTAACGTTAAATTCTTGTGGTTAACCTAGTCGTCCATGTGTGGGCTGACAAGGGGCTATTGCGTAATAACAAGGGGCTATTGCGTAATATCAAGGGGCTATTGCGTAATAACAAGGGGCTCATTTAAGAGGGAAAATCAGGAAAATAAGGCGAATAGTGCCGCGCCAAGGGCGGCGGCGGCGGCCAGAAGGGCCCAGTTGCCACCGCCCAACCCCTTCTGGCGCAGGGCCCGCACCGTCTCTGGATGCAGCCTGAGCCGTCCCTCGGCCAGCACGGCGGCGCCTTTTTCAAGGTTGTCGAACAGTTGCGGCAGGCGCCTGAGCATGGTCAGGGTGTCCGATACGGCCTCCAGGATGCGGGCCTCTGGCCCCAGGTGCTTGACCACCCAATCTTCGATCAACGGCCGTGCCAGGAACCACATATTGGCCTCAGGCGCCAGTTTGCGCCCCGTTCCCTCGGCGGTCAGCATGGTCTTCTGCAACAACAGAAGCTGCGGCTGGGATTCCATGTTGAAGGTCTTGGTGATGGCAAATAATTGACCGAGCAGCCTGGCGATGGAAATTTCGTTTTGTGGCAGATCGAGGATCGGCTCGGCGATGGAGCGGCAGGCCTGGGTGAAGGAATCAACGGACTCCCCCGCCGGAATCCATCCGGCCTCGAAATGAACCTCGGCGGCGCGGCGGAAATCACGGGTCAGGAAAGCCACCAGCAATTCGCCCAGATGACGGCGCGTTTTGACATCGAGCCGACCCATGATGCCGAAATCGACCGCCTTCAGGCTGCCGTCGGCGCAGACGAACATGTTGCCCGGGTGCATATCGGCGTGGAAGAAGCCGTCGCGAAAGACCTGGAAGAAAAAGGCGGTGACCGATTTCTCAAGTATCTGCTTCGGGTCGTGCCCGGCAGCCCGCAGCGCCTCGATGTCGTCGATGGGGATACCGTGCACCCGCTCGGTGGTCAGCACTCTTTTCCCGGTCAGGGTCCAGTCGATGGCGGGAACGGAAAAATCCTTATCGCCCTCGAAATTTTCGGCCAGTTCGGCGGCGGCGGCGGCCTCGAACCGTAAATCCATTTCCATCTCGACGGTGGCGGCCAGGGTGCGCATGGATTCAAGCGGCTTCAGGCGGCGATATTCAGGCTTCGCCGCCTCGACCAGGGAAGCCGCCCACATAAGCAAATCGATGTCGCGGCGAAAAGCATCTTCGATGCCGGGGCGTAACACCTTGACCGCGACCTCAGCGCCATCGTGGGTAATGGCGAAGTGAACCTGAGCGATGGAGGCGGCGGCAACGGGGGTGTCGTCGAAGCGGGAAAACAGCTCGTCAATCGACTTGCCGAATTCATCGGCGATGATGGCGCGCGCCTGGGCGCCCGGAAAGGGGGGCAGTTGATCCTGCAATTCCGACAGGTCAGCAGAGAATTGTTCACCCAGCAGGTCGGACCGGGTTGACAGGGCCTGTCCCAATTTGATGAAGCTGGGGCCGGCCTGTTGCAGGGCGGCGGCCAGGCGCTGGCCGGGGCGTCCACTGGCGGATCGGGAAAAAAGCCGCGCCAGGAAAACCACAGGAGCGGCGATTTCAAGCCGTTCGAGCAGGAACAGCACATCATGGCGGGCCAGGATGCGGGCCAGCCCGAGCAACCGGGCGATATGTTTCAGGGATCGGCTCATGGGCGCTTCGCCTATATACGCCAGGCAGAATGGATGGTGGCGATGCCGCCGGACAGGTTGCGGTAGCGCACCTGCTCCAGTCCGGCGTCGGCGATCATGGCGGCGAAGGTGTCCTGATCGGGAAAACGGCGGATACTTTCGGCCAGATAACGATAGGAGTCGGCATCCCCGGCGACCATCTGGCCCAGCACCGGCAGCACATTCAGGGAATAGGCATCGTAAAGGGCGCTCAACGGGGGCACGGTGACATGGCTGAATTCCAGGCATAAAAAATGCCCGCCGGGCTTGAGGACGCGGCAGGCCTCGGCCAGGGCACGTTCAATGTGGGTGACATTGCGAATACAAAACGCCGTCGTATAGGCGTCAAACGAGGCATCTTGGACCGGCAGCTTTTCGGCATCGCCATTGATCCAGGTGATGTCCTTGCCGCGGCCACCGACCAGGCCGCGGTCGATGGCCCGGTCCTGTCCGACGGCCAGCATTTCGTCGTTGATATCGCAGACCGTGACACTGCCGCCGCCACCCTCCAGAAAACGAAACGCGATATCGCCGGTGCCGCCGCCCACATCGATCAATTTCATGTCGGGGGTCGGACGCAGCCAGTCAATCAGCGATGATTTCCACAGCCGGTGAACGCCCAGGCTCATCAGGTCGTTCATCAGGTCGTAGCGTCCGGCGACGCTATTGAACACGCCCCTGACCAGACCCGCCTTTTCGTCTTCGGGTACGGAAGAATAGCCGAAGTGCGTGGTGGCGGCGTCTTTGGGCGCGGTATTTTGTTTCCGTGTTTGATGGGTCGGGCTCATGGCTGCACCATAGCCGAAGCAGGGGAATCACGCTAGCTTGCCCGTATGCCCGAATTGCCCGAAGTCGAAACTGTCAGACGCGGCCTGGCCCCGGTCCTTGAAGGCCGGCGCATCGTCCGCGCCCGGGCGCTCCGCCCGGACCTGCGCTTTCCGTTGCCCGACGGCTTCGGCCAGATGTTGACCGGGCGCCGGGTGACCGGCGTTGGAAGGCGGGCCAAATATCTGCTTATTGGCCTCGATAACGATACCACCCTGATTGCCCATTTGGGCATGTCGGGCAGCTTTCGCATATATATGGACTCCGCCCCCCCGCTCGCCACCCATGACCATGTGGTGCTGGAAACCGACGGCGGCGCCGAGATCCGCTACAACGACCCCCGGCGTTTCGGCTTCATGGATATGATCCATGGTGACGGCGCTGACCATCCGATGCTTAAAAAGCTGGGGCCGGAGCCGCTGGGCGGCGATTTCCATGCGGCCCGCCTGGCCGCCGCGCTGAAAGGCCGCAAGGCGCCGATCAAGGCGGCACTGCTGGATCAAAGCGTGGTCGCCGGGCTTGGCAATATTTATGTTTGCGAGGCCCTGTTCCGATCCGGAATTTCCCCGAAAAGAAAAGCCGCCACGGTGCAGGGGGGCCGCGCCCGGCGCCTGCATCAGGCGATCCGGGATGTTCTGGGGGAAGCCATTGCCGCCGGCGGCTCATCGATCAGCGACCATCGGCAGACCGATGGCGAGTTGGGCTATTTCCAGCACAGCTTTGCCGTATATGGCCGTGAAGGCGAAGCCTGTCCTGGTTGCGATTGTGACCCGGGCCGGACCGGTGGCGTCCGCCGTATTGTCCAGTCGGGGCGGTCGACTTTCTATTGTGCGAAACGGCAGCGCTAGGTTATGACAGGGGCCATGAAGACACTTTCCATGATCGCGGCGCTGATCGTGCTGTTGGCGGCCAGTCCGGCGGCGGCGGCGGAATTCCTGACCGCCATTGAAGATCTGCCATTGATGCCGGGTCTGTCCGAGGACGTGGACACCGCGATGACCTTCAATAGCCAGACCGGCCGTATCGTCGAGACCTTCGCAGCGGGACCTGTGGAG
Source organism: Rhodospirillaceae bacterium (assembly GCA_013204045.1). Taxonomy (GTDB): domain Bacteria; phylum Pseudomonadota; class Alphaproteobacteria; order Rhodospirillales; family JABHCV01; genus JABMOQ01. The sequence continues at coordinate 26,085 of JABMOQ010000160.1, forward strand.
CGGGCGGCGGTGCTCAAATTCTATGCCGATACCCTGCCGCAACTCGGCTGGATGCAGATCGGGAATGGTGTTTTCGTGCGTGAAGGTGAAGTCCTGACGCTCGAATTTCCGGATGCTGAAGGACACTTAAGCGTGCGCTTCAGCCTGTCGCCGGGCAGTTGACGGAAGTTTCCCCGCCGCCGCTGACGGGACTATTTATTTGACCCTTTATTACGGAGAGCCCCATGGCTTATGAAACCATCATCGTCGAAACCAAAGGACCTGTTGGCCTGATTACCCTTAACCGGCCAGATGCCCTGAACGCACTTAACGCGGTCCTGGTCGGCGAGGTCGGCGAGGCGCTTGCCGCCTTCGAGGCCAACACCGCCATTGGCGCCATGGTCATCACCGGGTCGGAAAAGGCGTTTGCCGCCGGTGCCGATATCAAGGAGATGAAGGACCGCGATTTCGCCGATGTTTTCACCGCCGATTTCATCACCGACAAGTGGGAAAGCATCACCCGTTGTCGCAAGCCGGTAATTGCGGCGGTCGCCGGATATGCGCTTGGCGGCGGGTGCGAAGTGGCGATGATGTGCGACTTCATCCTGGCCGCAGAGACCGCAAAATTCGGGCAGCCGGAAATCACCATCGGCACCATCCCCGGTGCCGGCGGCAGCCAGCGCCTGACCCGACTGGTCGGCAAATCGAAGGCCATGGAGATGTGCCTGACGGGACGATTGATGGACGCCGAAGAGGCCGAGCGCGCCGGGCTGGTCAGCCGCATCGTGCCGGCGGCCGAGCTTGTGGACGAAGCCATCCGGACGGCGCAAGTCATCGCCGGGATGTCGCGCCCCATGACCTTCATGGCCAAGGAATGCGTCAATCGGGCTTACGAGACGACGCTCGCCGAGGGCATTCGCTTCGAACGCCGGCTGTTTCACGCCACCTTTGCCACGGAAGACCAGAAAGAAGGCATGGCGGCCTTCACCGAGAAGCGCAAGCCCCAGTTCAAAAACCGCTAGCATGCACCCCTTGGGGGGCCGGATTCCGGGCTTGACGGGGCCGCCCGGGGGCACTATAAGCCTGCCTTCGCTTGGGTTTGACAGAATAGATGACACGGATTTTATAGACTATGGCCAATCACGCTTCCGCAAAGAAACGCATCCGACAGACGGCACGGCGCAGTGAAGTTAACAACATGCGCCGGACCCGCATCCGCTCGTTTATCAAGAGGGTCGAGATGGCCATCGTGGGCGGTGATCGCACCGCGGCGGCCGAAGCGTTTAAGGCTGCCCAGCCGATTATGATGCAGGGCGTTTCCAAGGGCATCTTCCACAAGAACACCATATCTAGAAAACTATCCAGGCTGTCAGCCCGGATCAAAGCGCTCGCCGCTTAAGGCATGCCGGTTACCACACTGGCCCTCATATCGTTCCGCGGGCCGATGTGCAAACCGCCTTCTTTTTTGGGAAGGCGGTTTTTTCGTGCCCAGAAATGTAGACGCGGGTATGCAGTTATTGCCGCTTAAATTCTGAATCAAGCCCCGCAACGACGGCCCACGTGACGAAAATAGCGTGCGCTATTTTTGCCGCATGACGCTTGTACATTGTTTTTACGTGGGGACTCGAAGAGCAGTTTTGTGTCAAGAATTTTATTTGCAATTTCTCTCGTAGAGTCCATTGCAAGGGCCGCTCCGCCTCTGTAATTTGTGACTCGATCAAGGACGGGGGGTGGCGCGGCAAAATGGATATAAGATACTCGTCCTGGGTCAATTCAATAAAATTTTATCAATATTTACTCTCTAATAAATGATTTGATTGCGAATTAAGTATCGGCTACTTCGGGGCAAGAATTAATCGTAAGTGGCTTTAAGTATTTTGCGGGACAGGTGGTGCCGGAATGTATTCCGGGAGGGGAATTTTCCCCGGTTAAATTTAATGGGTGACGGGTTGTTTTTATAGCGCCCGGATATATTTTCTCCTCAGGTTATTTGGGGAGTATCACGCCGATTAAAAAACCGGGGGCACCTGAATATCCCGCTAGATGACGAGTCAGGGAGAAACCGGCCGTCCCTGTTCAGGGATTGCCAATAACAAGAGGAGCAAGCCAACACTGTTCCGCCTACGTCGTGCGGATCGTCACCGGAAATGACATAACAAAGCAGCCCAGAAACCTTCAGTCAGTAGCATACGCCCTCTGAAAGTTTTGCTGCCTCCCCAGGAGATGGGGCCGGAAATATGACGAACCGAAGACAAGATGACGGGGACAGCTGGTGGCTTTTAGCCTTGGGGTCGACGGGAACATAAATGACGAACGACAAGACAGACGGCACACTTGAGGCTTGTTGGGGCAGGGTCTGCGACCATCTGCGAAAAGAGATTGGTGAGGCGGCCTATCAAAGCTGGGTCAAGCCGATGACTGTGCGCAGCATTGATGATGGCATCGCACGAATTTCCGTTCCCACAAGATTTATGCGTGACTGGGTCGCGGCCCATTATGTGGACCGTCTGGGCGCGCTTTGGAGCAAGGAAGACAAGTTCGTTAATTCCGTAGATGTGTTCGTGCAGTCCGAGCGTGCCCTCAGGAGTGACGGCGCCGCCGCCAGCCCTAAGGAAGCCGTGCAGGCCCCTGGCGTGGTCATCAATGAGTCCGCCGAACGTCCCGGTGGCGATCATGCCGCCATCAGCGGGCCGCTGGACAGCCGTAACGTTTTTGACAATTTCGTCGTCGGCAAGTCGAACGAATTCGCCTATGCCGCCGCCCGCCGCGTCGCCGAGGCGGCATCGGTTCCCTTTAATCCATTGTTTCTTTATGGCGGTGTCGGGCTTGGCAAGACCCACCTGATGCATGCCATTGCCTGGCATATCAGCCAGCAAGACCCCCAACGCAGGGTCATTTATCTGTCGGCCGAAAAATTCATGTACCGCTTTATTCGGGCCCTGAAGGAACAAAGTACGGTCGATTTCAAGGAAATGTTCCGTAATGTGGACGTTCTGATGATCGACGATGTCCAGTTCATCGGTGGCAAGGGCGCGACCCAGGAAGAATTTTTCCACACTTTCAACGCGCTGGTTGATCAGGGCCGCCAGATCGTGCTGTCCGCCGACAAGTCGCCGTCCGACCTTGAAGGCATGGAAGAACGGCTGCAATCGCGCCTCAATTGTGGGCTGGTCGCCGATATCCACGCCACGACGTTCGAGCTGCGCCTCGGTATCCTGCAATCCAAGGCCGAGCAGCTGAAGGTCGAAATACCGCCGAAAATGATGGAATTCCTGGCCCACAAGATCACCTCCAACGTGCGCGAGCTGGAGGGCGCCCTGAACCGGGTGGTCGCCCATTCGCAGCTGGTGGGGCGTGCAATCACCCTGGAAACGACCCAGGAGGTCCTGCACGACTTGCTTCGCGCCAATGACCGCCGGGTCACTATCGAGGACATCCAGAAAAGCGTCGCGGCGCACTTCAATATCCGTATTTCCGACATGCATTCGGCCCGCCGGGCCCGTTCCGTGGCCCGGCCCCGACAGGTTGCCATGTATCTGGCCAAGCAGTTGACGTCTCGGTCGCTGCCGGAAATTGGCCGTAAATTCGGCGGTCGGGATCACACCACGGTTATGCATGCGGTGAAGAAGGTTGATGAACTGCGCGAATGCGATCAATCCTTCGCCGAAGACGTTGAATTGCTGCGCCGTATGCTCGAGGGCCAGCCCGCCGCCGGATTCCGTCGGACGTAAAATTTATCAACCATTTCAGGCCCTTCCGAGGCCGTTCCTGAAGGCTTAAAAAAACACCCGAAAAGGGGCTATTTGGGGCCGAAAAAACTTCTGATTCCAATGACTTTTGTTATAATGGACGACTCTTCAGGAGGGGGATGTCAGGGCCTCGGAAGTGACCGTGGATCGGGCCGTTTTTCAGGCTCGGGAAACGGTTTTTTAAACCCCGGCTGAGACCCCGGCAAGCAACAATAAACCCTATGAATGACCTTTAAGAATTGACATGAAATTTACCATTGAACGGGCGGCTTTACTGAAATCTCTGGGCCATGTGCAAAGCGTGGTCGAGCGCCGCAATACAATCCCCATCCTGTCCAACGTTCGCATCGAGGCCGGTGACGGGGGCTTGAGCCTTAACGCCACCGACATGGATCTGGATATCATCGACCACACGCCAGCCAACATCGCCACACCCGGCGCGACGACGGCGCCAGCGCATACCCTTTATGAAATTATCCGGAAACTTCCGGATGGCGCAGAGGTCGAGTTCAACAGCGACAGCGACGGCCAGCTGGCCATTAAGTCCGGGCGCTCGCGTTTCACCCTGACGTGCCTGCCGACGGAAGATTTCCCGGTTATGTCGGGGGGCGATATGGGCCATACATTCTCCCTGCCGGCAGCCGAAATCAGGGACCTGATCGATCGTACCCGGTTTGCTATTTCAACCGAGGAAACCCGTTATTACCTGAACGGCATTTACCTGCACAGCGCGGAAACCGACGGCACCAAGGTGCTGCGCGCGGTTGCTACCGACGGCCACCGACTGGCCAGCGTCGAAGGCCCGCTGCCGAAGGGTGCTACCGGCATGCCCGGCATCATCGTGCCGCGCAAAACAGTTAGCGAACTGCGCAAGCTGATCGATGAATCCGTCGATGATATCGCCGTCGAGCTTTCGGAAACCAAAATCCGCTTTACCTTCGACGGGGTTACCCTGACGTCCAAACTGATCGATGGCACTTTCCCCGATTACGAGCGCGTCATCCCGGTCGGCAACGACAAGGAATTGATTGTCAGTCGCAAGGCGTTCGCCGACGCGGTTGACCGGGTATCGGCCATTTCCACCGAAAAATCCCGGGCCGTTAAGCTCAGCCTCAGCAAGGGGACCCTGGTGCTTTCGGCGTCAAGCGCCGACGCCGGTTCGGCGACCGAAGAGCTGGAAACAGATTATGCGGGGGACGCTATCGAAATTGGCTTTAATTCACGCTATCTGCTCGACATCACCCAGCAAATCGAAGGCGAGATGGCCCGCTTCACGCTAGCCGACGCGGCCTCCCCGACGGTGCTGAGCGAGATCGACGACAATAGCGCCATTTATGTGCTGATGCCCATGCGCGTGTAGCGCGCGCCGGCACCATGTGTGCGGGATGCGCGATACGGCACGGGGAGCGTGATAGAATCTAAGTGAGGAGCCTAGGCCCTGACCCTTTCGCAAGGACTGGCGACAAGCAATCGCCCCGAACACGATCCCCGGCGGGAACCCGGGGCGGCCCGGGTTTCCATTGTCCGCCTGACGCTCAACAATTTCCGCTGCTATGAAGGCCAGCGCATCGAAACCGATGGTCGCCCGGTGGTGCTGACCGGCGCAAATGGTGCCGGCAAAACCAATATACTTGAGGCGCTGTCGTTTCTGGTGCCGGGGCGTGGCCTGCGCGGCGCGCGGCTCGGCGAGGTGTCACGGCGCCAGCCCGGGGCGCCGGCAGCCGCTGCCGGCAACTGGGCGGTGGCATCCCGAATAGAAACGCCGAACGGCCCGGTTGATGTCGGCACCGGACGCGATGGCGGAGACGGGGGTCAGCCTCAGAAACGGGAACGCCGGGCCGTCCATATCGACGGCCAAACGGCGCGCTCGCAATCGGCGCTGGCCGATGTCTTAAGCGCGCAGTGGCTGACACCGCAGATGGACCGATTGTTCCAGGAAGGCCCATCGGCCCGCCGCCGCTTTCTTGACCGGCTGGTATTTGGCTATGATCCGGCCCATGCCGGACGGGTCCAGGCCTACGAACATGCCTTGCGCGAACGGGCCCGCCTGTTGCGCCACGGCCAGCCCCATTCGGGCCGACCTGCCGATCCGGAATGGCTGGCGGCGCTGGAAGATACCATGGCCTCGAAAGGGGTTGCCGTTGCCGCCGCGCGTCTCGACATGGCGGCCCGGCTTGATGAAATGGCAGCCCCCGGGGCCGCCGGATTTCCCGGCGCCGCCGTCGCCGTTATCGGCGATGTCGAGATCTGGCTGGCGGAAGGTCCGGCCCTCGACGCCGAAGACCGCCTGCGCCGCGCCCTGACGGCGGCGCGCGGGCAAGATGCGGAGCAGGGCTCGGCTGCGGTCGGCCCCCACAAAAGCGATTTGGTGGTCACCCATATGGGCCATGGACAGGACGCCTCCCTTTGTTCGACTGGCGAGCAAAAGGCGCTGCTGATTGCGCTGATCCTGGCCAACGCACGCCTGCAGGCGGCGTCCCGCGGAACCCTGCCGGTGTTGCTGCTGGACGAGATCGCGGCACATCTGGACTCACGCCGCCGGGAAGCCTTGTTTGGGGAAATCCTCGACCTCGGCGTGCAGGCCTGGATGACCGGAACCGATGCCGGCATTTTTGCACCGCTCGGCGGTGCCGCACAGTATTTAGGCGTCGAAGAAGCCATCGTGACCCCCGTTTGAGCATTTACGGAATGATAAAAACATGACCAAAAAACCGACCGACAAGAAAAGCGTGAAACAGGCCAAGAAGCCGGCGCAGAAAGCAGGCACCAAAAATGCCTCGGAAGAAGCCTATTCTTCTGACTCGATCAAGGTGCTGAAAGGGCTGGATGCGGTGCGCAAACGCCCTGGTATGTACATCGGCGACACCGACGACGGCTCGGGCCTGCACCATATGGTTTACGAGGCCGTCGATAACGCCATCGATGAGGCGCTGGCCGGCTATTGCGACCGTGTCGATGTGCGCCTGAATGGCGATGGGTCGGTGACCGTGGGCGATAACGGCCGCGGTATCCCCGTCGACATTCACAAGGAAGAGGGCATCTCGGCGGCCGAGGTTATCATGACCCAGCTTCATGCCGGCGGTAAGTTCGATCAGAATTCATACAAGGTGTCGGGCGGTCTGCACGGGGTCGGCGTGTCGGTGGTCAATGCGCTGTCGACGACGCTGGAGCTGAAAATCTGGCGCGAGGGCAAGGAACATATTGTGCTGTTTGCCCACGGCGATACCGTGGCGCCGCTGGAAGTCGTCGGCGATGCGCCTATGCTCGAAGACGGCAGCGGCACCCGCACCGGGACCGAACTGACCTTCCTGCCATCAACAGAAACCTTCACCATGATCGAGTTTGATTTTGCCACCCTGGAGCACCGGTTGCGCGAACTGGCATTCCTCAATTCCGGCGTCCACCTGCGCCTGACCGATGCCCGTCACGTGGACGAGATCGTGGTCGATCTGCATTATGAAGGCGGCCTCAAGGCGTTCGTCGACTATCTGGACAAATCGAAAAACGCCCTGAACGATGCCCCCATTGTGGCTATCGGCGAAAAAGACGGCATCGTCGTCGAAATGGCGCTGCAATGGAACGACAGTTATCACGAGACGACCCTGCCCTTCACCAACAACATTCCGCAACGGGATGGCGGAACCCATCTGGCCGGATTTCGCGGTGCCTTAACGCGAACCATCAACAACTACGCCAATGCCAGCGGCATCGCCAAAAAAGAAAAACTGACAATCACCGGCGATGATTCCCGCGAGGGCCTGACCTGCGTGCTTTCGGTCAAGGTGCCGGACCCTAAATTCTCGTCGCAAACCAAAGACAAGCTGGTGTCGTCAGAAGTTCGCCCGGTCGTCGAGCATATCGTCGGCGAACAGCTGGACCAGTGGTTTGAAGAACACCCGACCGAGGCCAGGGCGGTCATTGGCAAGATCATTGAGGCCGCCGCCGCCCGCGAAGCGGCCCGCAAGGCGCGCGAGCTGACGCGGCGAAAAGGGGCGCTGGACATGGCATCGCTGCCCGGCAAGCTGGCCGATTGCCAGCAGCGCGACCCGGCGCTGTCGGAAATATTTATTGTCGAGGGTGATTCCGCCGGGGGCTCTGCCAAACAGGGTCGTGACCGGTCCAATCAGGCCATCTTGCCGTTGCGGGGTAAAATCCTGAACGTCGAGCGGGCACGTTTCGACAAGATGCTGGGGTCTGCCGAAATCGGCACCCTGATTGCGGCTTTGGGCACCGGCATCGGGCGTGATGACTTCAATGTCGAAAAATGCCGATATCACAAGATTATTATCATGACCGACGCCGACGTCGATGGCAGCCATATCCGTACCCTGTTGCTGACATTTTTCTATCGCCAGATGCCGCAACTGATCGAGCGCGGCTTTCTTTATATCGCCCAGCCCCCCCTTTACCGGGCCAAGCGGGGTGCCTCCGAGGTCTATCTCAAGGATGATCCTGCACTGGAAGATTTTCTTTTCAACGCCGCCATCGATGAAGGCTCGGTGCTAAATGCCCACGACGGTAGCCAGATCGCCGGTGCCGACCTCAGGGTATTGGTCGACGAAGCCTATGCAACAAAGAAATTGATTGAGGCCCTGGCCCGCCATGTGCCGGCCAAGGTGGTCGAACAGGCGGCGATTCTGGGGGCGTTGAATCCGCAGGTTCTATCGGACGATGCCCATGCTTCGGAAGTCGCGGACTACGCGGCCAAACGCCTCGACGCCCTGGAACCGGAATCGGAACGGGGCTGGCATGGCGCCGTCCTGGATGATGGCGGCCTGGCGTTTTCGCGCACCCTTCGCGGCGTTGTCGAGCGCCATGTCATCGATGGCGCCCTGATCCAAAGCGCCGAGGCGCGCAAGCTCGACGAATCGGCCGGAAAATTGCAAAAGCGCTATAGCCGTCATGGGGTACTTGTCGCCAAGGACAAGGAGCACCCGATCACCGGGCCGATATCGTTGATCGATATTATCATCCAGACCGGCCGCAAGGGCGTCGGCATCCAACGGTATAAGGGGCTGGGGGAAATGAACCCGGAGCAGCTTTGGGAAACGACTCTCGATCCCAATGCCCGGACCCTGTTGCAGGTCAGGGTCAGCCATGTGGACGCCGCCGAAGAAGTGTTCTCGACCCTGATGGGTGATATGGTTGAACCACGCCGCGACTTCATTCAGGCCAACGCGTTGAAGGTGGCGAACCTGGACGTATAAGGAGGGCCGCC
>JABMOQ010000031.1 GCA_013204045.1 Rhodospirillaceae bacterium
AATGTTGCCCAGCAGATTTTCTGGTACACCGCCTTCACGGCTTCCATGGTGGCCCCGCAAAGCGAAGGCAACAACACGGTCGATGCTGCCGGCAAGCCGCTATGGCGGATGGCACCGTCTCCGCATGGCCCGTACTGGGAAACCGGCCAGAAGCTTGGTTATCAGGACGCCGGTTCATGGACGTTGTTCAAGTCCACCCCGGTTGATCGTCGCAAGGCGGCCTGGCTCTATGCCCAGTTCGTGGTTTCCAAAACTCTTGACGTGAAGAAAAGTCACGTTGGCTTGACCTTCATCCGTGACAGCACGATTAATCATAAATCGTTTACGGATCGTGCACCCAATCTGGGTGGTCTGGTTGAATTTTACCGCTCGCCCGACCGCGTTCTGTGGTCACCGACCGGTATTAACGTGCCTGATTATCCGAAGCTGGCCCAGATTTGGTGGCAGCAGATCGGTGACGTCAACTCAGGTGCCTTCACCGCGCAACAGGCCATGGACAGGCTTGCCGCCGAGATGGATCTGGTTATGTCTCGTATGCAGGTTGCCGATGAAAAGGCCAACACCTACGGCGGTTGTGGCCCTCGTTTGAACAAGGAATCGGATCCTTCGATCTGGCTTAACAAAGCTGGCTCACCGAAAGCCAAAATCAACGAGAAACCTAAAGGTGAAACAATCGCCTACGAAGAGCTCATCAAACGCTGGGCTAACTAAGAAATATCAGCCAAGATCCTCCTGAACGGTGCCGGAGAGCAAATAAGCTCTCCGGCACCATTTAGGGGCCAACATGCTGAATTATCGTCTACCATAGGCACCCCCCTTTAATCTTGCTCACTTGAAGTTGATGTGTCGATGAGCCTTGTCCTGAAAAACGTCGTTAAGCGGGTCGGTTCGGAAACCCACATTTACGACACTTCCGTCGAACTCCACGACGAGGGATTCAATATTTTGCTCGGCACGACCCTGTCGGGGAAAACCAGCCTGATACAATTGATGGCGGGGCTGGAACGTCCCACATCAGGCGAAATCTGGTTTAAAGGCAAGAACGTTACCGGTGTTCCGGTTCAAAAACGTAATGTCTCCATGGTTCATCAGCAGTTCATTAATTACCCTAATTTTTCTGTTTTCGATAACATCGCTTCGCCATTGCGTGTCGTCAACTTATCGCGTTCGGCTATCGACGAAAGAGTCGGCCGGGTCGCTGAAATGTTGAAATTGACGCCGATGCTGGGACGAAACCCCAATGAATTATCGGGCGGGCAACAGCAGAGAACTGCCCTTGCCCGTGCCCTGGTCAAGGATTCCGACCTGGTCTTACTTGACGAGCCGCTGGCCAACCTGGATTACAAACTGCGCGAAGAATTGCGCGATGACTTGCCAAAATTATTTGCCGATCGCGGCTGCATGGTCGTTTACGCGACCAGCGAACCGGCAGAGGCCCTGTCTTTGGGCGGTCATACGGCAGCCTTGCACAACGGGCAGCTCACTCAATACGGTGAAACGCCTTCTGTTTACAGGCAACCGACAAGTTTGCGCTCGGCAAAGGTTTTTTCAGATCCACCGATCAATTCCGCCCCAGTAACCAAGAAAGATGGTCGCATTCATTTGAATGACCAGGTTTCTTGGGACGCCACGCCGGCCCAGATGCATATTGCCGATGGCCAATACAATATAGCCGTTCGGGCCCATCACATCACGCCAACACCCCCCAGTGGGGCTAGTGTTAAAGTATCAGGGCGTATTCTGGTTACTGAATTGAGTGGCTCTGAAAGTGTCGCCCACTTTGTCATGGATGACCAAACCTGGATATCGCAATCTCACGGCGTTCACGCCAACAAGGTCGGTGCCGTCGCCCAATACTATATCGACATTGATCGCTGTCTGTTCTTCGATCTGGACAACAAGCGGATTGCGGCTTGAGGAGGTGATGATATGTCAATGATCACCCTAAAAGATATTCGCCACAGCTACTTACCTTTACCAGTTGATGACATCGACTGGGCTTTGAAGGAAATGAGTGTCGAATGGCAAGATGGCGGGGCCTATGCATTGTTGGGGCCGTCTGGATGCGGCAAGACAACGCTGCTGAATATAATATCCGGGCTGCTTCAACCGACCGAGGGCGAGGTCTGGTTCGGGGATCAAAATGTTACCGATGAACCGGCAGACGCGCGAAACATCGCCCAGGTTTTTCAGTTTCCCGTCGTCTACGACACTATGACCGTTTACGACAATCTTGCTTTTCCACTTCGAAATCGTGGTGTTGACGAGGCTGAAGTCGATAAACGCGTACGCGAGATAGGCGCCATGCTCGACCTCTCCGAAACGCTTGCCAAAAGGGCTTCCGGCTTGACGGCGGATGGTAAGCAAAAAATTTCATTGGGCCGGGGGCTGGTGCGTGAAAATGTCAACGTCATCATGTTTGACGAGCCGCTAACAGTGATTGACCCGCATCTGAAATGGGTGCTGCGCTCCAAGTTGAAGGAACTGCATCAACGGGTCGGGGCGACCATGATCTACGTCACCCATGACCAGACAGAAGCGCTGACCTTTGCCGACCAGGTAGTCGTCATGCACGATGGCAACGTCGTTCAGGTCGGCACCCCGGTTGAGCTGTTCGAACGCCCGCAGCATACTTTCGTTGGTCATTTCATCGGATCACCAGGCATGAACGTATTGCCGTGTGACATCGATAATGGAAAGGTTATGTTTGCCGGACAGCCGCTGCAAATAGCGGGCACAGCAGGCAGCGACGTAAAAGGACGCACCGAAATTGGTATACGCCCGGAATTTGTTTCTTTCGCCGAGGACGGCATTCCGGTCAACATTGTCAATTCCATCGACGTTGGTCGCTTCCGTATCGTAGAGGCGCATCACGGCGATGACAGTATCAAGTTGCTGGTGCCGGAGGGTGAGGGAATTCCCGCCGACGGTGCCCATGTCCGCTTTGATCCGGCTCACACACGAGTTTACATCGACGGGTGGATGGTGGGAGGAAACTGATATGGCAGTAAAATCAAACAATCAAAAAGCGTGGTTGTTCGTCCTGCCGGTCGTCCTCCTAGTGGCTTTCAATGCGCTGATTCCATTGATGACTGTCGTCAATTATTCTGTTCAGGAAACTTTTGGAAACAATGTGTTTTTCTGGGAAGGCGTCAAATGGTTCGAAGATGTTTTGCATTCAGAACGCTTTCACGCGTCCTTGCTGCGCCAGTTGTCTTTCACCGGTATTATTTTATTGATCGAGGTGCCCTTGGGCGTTGCCATCGCCCTGACCATGCCAAAAAAAGGTTTTTGGGTTTCCGTTTGCCTGGTTCTTATGGCCTTGCCTTTGCTGATTCCATGGAATGTTGTTGGTGCCATGTGGAATATCTTTGCTCTGCCAGAAATTGGTTTGCTCGGCCGCATGATCAACGGTCTTGGAATTGACTATAATTTCACCCAAAACCCGACGGCCGCCTGGTTCACGACTATTCTGATGGATGTTTGGCATTGGACGTCATTGGTAGTGTTGTTGGCCTATGCAGGTTTGCGATCCATCCCCGATGCCTATTTTCAGGCCGCCAAGATTGATGGTGCCGGTACCTGGGCGGTATTCCGTTATATTCAGTTACCTAAAATGAAGCGGGTTTTGACCATTGCTATTCTGCTTAGGTTTATGGACAGCTTCATGATCTACACTGAACCCTTCGTACTAACCGGCGGCGGCCCCGGCAACACAACTACTTTCCTGTCTATCGATTTGGTAAAAATCGCCTTGGGACAGTTTGACCTGGGCCCGGCAGCGGCGATGTCATTGATCTACTTCCTTATCGTCCTGCTGATGTGTTGGGTGTTTTATACCTTGATGATGAAAAACGAGGATCAGTGATGAAGAAATTTACATGGTTAGTGCCGACCATTTACATCCTGTTCCTGATGTTGCCAATCTATTGGCTGCTCAACATGTCGTTCAAAACAACCAACGAAATTCTAGGTGTGTTCACCCTGTGGCCGCAGGAATTCACTTTCGAAAACTACATCGCTATTTTCACAGATTCGACCTGGTACAATGGTTACATCAATTCAGTAACCTATGTCGTTATTAACACTGTGATTTCAGTTTCTGCGGCCCTTCCGGCGGCGTATGCGTTTTCTCGTTACCGGTTCCTGGGTGACAAACACTTGTTCTTCTGGCTGCTGACCAACCGGATGGCGCCACCGGCAGTTTTCGCGTTACCATTCTTTCAGCTTTATTCCGCAGCCAATCTTTTCGATACCCCCCTCGCGGTGGCGCTGGCCCATGGCCTGTTCAACATTCCGCTGGCGGTTTGGATTTTGGAAGGATTTATGTCCGGGGTGCCGAAGGAGCTCGATGAAACGGCTTATGTTGACGGCTATTCCTTCCCGCGCTTTTTTGTCAAAATTTTCATGCCAACCATTGCCGCAGGTATTGGGGTAACGGCGTTTTTCTGCTTTATGTTCTCATGGGTTGAGCTATTGCTCGCAAAAACCCTGACCTCGGTCGCCGCCAAACCTATTGCAGCCATCATGACACGGACGGCCAGTACGTCAGGGTATGAATTGGGACTGCTAGCTGCCGCAGGCGCCCTGACCATTATCCCGGGGGCTATCGTTATCTACTTTGTACGCAACCACATTGCCAAGGGCTTCGCCCTTGGGCGCGTGTAGAGGAGGGACGGAATGCTTGATCTCTCATGGATGGCCTGGACGTGGCCGACGGCGGCTTTTTTCATTTTTATTTTTTTCTGCATTGCTGCAATGGGGTTTTGGGAATGGAAACAACCGGGCGGTGGGCCCAGACGTGGCATCCTGACATTAGACACGACACGCGGAGACCGACTGTTCATTACCCTGCTGGGCAGTGCCTTCATATTTCTGGGCTGGCTGGCAGTGATGGGAACCCCGCTTTGGGGCGCATTAGCTATATCCATCGTCTACGGAATTGCCGTATTCCGCTGGGTATAGATATGTTTTAGGAATCAACCTTAAGAAGTTGCAAGGTTTAGCATGCGAACCCTCCACGTCTGCTTATGGCTAAGGCTGTTGAAAAATTCGGTTGTTGGAAACCCGGAGAATCGAGACGACACTGTGGTGAACAATTTGAAACTCAAATCACCATTCTTGATATTGATTATGGTACTGCACACGGAATCAAATTTCATTGGAAAGCAAGCTGTTCTAATGAATGTGAGGGCACATACATATTCTATCCAAATCGGGGATATTCTTCATCGAACCATACCCCCCGCTCTGAGAGCAAAATCCCTGTGATTGAAAAGGTCTGTTTAAACAAATCCACTTCCCGTGGTTCATGGGACCGGTCGCGGCGTCCTTAAGTATCTGGGAAGATATCGCTGAGGAGCCTATGCAGACCCCAAAGCCGAACTGATCGCAAAATATCGAACAGCCCCCATCCCATCGAAGCCGATACTAAGCATCTCTTTCAAGGGGTGCAGGGGGGGAACCCAGCAGGCCGTCGCTCAAGCACGAACAAAGGCGTGGAACTGAAACTAACCGATTGTCTTTAACGGGGAAAATGGTGCCCGGGGGCGGATTTGAAGCACCGACACGCTGATTTTCAATCCGCTGCTCTACCA
>JABMOQ010000032.1 GCA_013204045.1 Rhodospirillaceae bacterium
ACCGTAATCACCGCCTGGGTGACTTCTTCGCCGAGATAACTTTCCGCGGTTTCCTTCATTTTGCCAAGGATAAAGGCGCTGATCTGGCTGGGGCTGTATTTTTTGCCGGCGGCCTCGACCCAGGCATCGCCATTATCGCCGGAAATGATGGTATAGGGCACCAGGCCCTTGTCCTTTTCGGTCAGCGGGTCATCGTAGCGGCGCCCGATCAGGCGCTTGATCGCGAACAGGGTGTTGCCCGGGTTGGTCACGGCCTGGCGCTTGGCCGGCTGGCCGACCAGGCGTTCGCCCGATTCCGTAATCCCGACAACCGATGGCGTGGTCCGCGTGCCTTCGGCGTTCTCGATGACCTTGGCATCCTTGCCATCCATGATGGCGATGCAGGAATTGGTCGTCCCAAGGTCGATTCCGATAACCTTGCCCATATTGTATATCCTCTTGTTTTCGGCGGATTTCCTGGCCTTGGCCCCATCTGGCGACCGATATGGCGGAAATCCCCTGTTTGGTTAAATTTACCGCGCCCCCGACACCGGGAACGTTCCGGCGTTATATATGTTGCTGACTGGCCGGGCGCAAGCGTTTGTCGGCAATTAATGCTGTATTATGAGGCTTATAGCTCTTCGTCCAGATTGGTCCCGGTTTCCGGTGGCGCATCATACGCCCCTGCCGCGTCGCTGGCCGAGGTTTCCTCCTCCGGCCCGGCGGCGGCGCTCGCGTCGGGCTTCGGGCCGCCCTTGGCGATGCCCACCTTGGCCGGCCTGAGCAGGCGGTCGCGCAGCCTGAAGCCGGTTTGTATCACCTGCATCACCGTTCCGGCGGGCAGGTCGGGGTTTTCGATTTCGAACAGGGCTTCGTGACAGGCCGGATCAAAAAGCTGTCCTTCGACATCGACCGGCGTAATGCCGGCGCGCTCGAAGCTGGTCAGCAGTTCGCGTTTGACCATCTCGACCCCGGTCATCAGGTTATCGAGGGCCGGATCAGCGGCCCGGGACTCAGGCGCGACGCTTTCCAGCGCCCGGTCCAGGTTGTCGGCGACCGACACAATATCGGTGGCGAAACCGGCGGTGGCATATTTCAGCGCGTCTTCTTTTTCCCGCTGGCTGCGGCGGCGAACGTTTTCGGTTTCGGCCACGGCACGCAGCAGTTTGTCTTTCAGGTCGGCGGCCTCGGCTTCCAGTTCGTACAGGCGATCAGGCCCGTCGAACATTTCCAGATTGTCCTCGGGGTCAAGATCGGCCTCGTCGGCGTCGGCGTCAATGTCGGCCGGGTCGGCGGCGTCATTTTCCCCGCCACCGCCTGCATCCACTTCCGCATCCATGGCCGCGTCGTTGACCGTTTCGTCGGCGGCGTTTTCTTCCGGTGTTTCGTTTTCAATATCGTCTGTCATAACTTTTTATTTTGCTCTCTCTTATTAATAAGTCAGGCCGGATCAACCAGACGGCTGACCAGTTTTGCCGTGTAATCAACCATCGGGATGATGCGGGCGTAATTCATGCGCGTCGGGCCGATAACGCCAATAGCACCGATCACCTGTTCGCGGCTGTCGCGGTATTGGCCGACGATCATCGAACATCCGGCCATGCCGAACAACTGGCTGTCGGCGCCGATGAAAACCTGCACGCCTTCGGCGCTGTCCGCCAGTGACAGCAGTTTAACCATGGTTTCCTTGGTTTCAAGGGCGGCAAACAGGGCCCGGATATGCTCCAGGTCGGTAGCCGCCTGCACGTCTTCGAGCAGATTGGCCTGGCCGCTGATGATCAGGGTGCCATTGGTGGCGCTGCTTTCCCCGGCCCAACTGGCGATGCCCTGCTCGACGACGGAACGGGTCAAGTCATCGAGGCGGACCCGGTGGGCTTCCAGCTCGGCAATAATTTCGTCATAGGCTTGCGACAGGGTGCGGCCGACCAGCCGGGCGCTCAGGAAATTGCTGGCCTCGATCAGTGCCGACGGCGGCAGATCAAGGGGCGTTTCGATAAACCGGTTTTCGACAATGCCGTTTTCGGTCACCATGACCACCAGGGCCCGGCCCGGATTCAGGGAAACGATTTCGATGTGCTTTAAGGGAACATCGGTTTTCGGCGCCATCACCAACCCGGCGCAGTGGGACAGGCCCGACAGGGCCGACGTGGCTTCCTTCAACAAGCCGGCGACGTTGGTTCCCGCCGTATGGCATTGGCCTTCGATACTCTGGCGTTCTTCTTTTGTCAGGTTGCCGACCTGCAACAGGCCATCGACGAACAAACGAAGCCCGGCTTCCGTCGGCAACCGCCCGGCCGAGGCATGGGGGCTGAACAGCAGCCCGGCCTCTTCCAGATCGGCCATGACATTGCGCACCGTCGCCGGCGACAACGCCGTCGATAACTTGCGTGCCAGGGTGCGCGAGCCGATCGGCTCGCCGGTCGTCACATAGGCATCGACGATGTGGCGGAAAATTTCCCGCGACCGTTTATCAAGCTCCGGTATCATGGCTTTATAATCATACCCTATCGGTGTTTGCCGGAAATGTAGTGACCAGACCTTGCGCCGTCAACGCGTGCGGAGTAGATACTGGGCTTCCCGTGACTTATAGGAAACATATAATGAGACCCTCCGGCCGCGCCCCTGATGAACTTCGCCCCGTCACCTTCGAGACCGATGTTTCCAAGCACGCCGAAGGCTCGTGCCTGATAAAAATGGGCGATACTCATGTGCTGTGCATCGCCAGCCTGGAAGAGCGGGTGCCGCCGTGGATGCGAGGCTCGGGCAAGGGCTGGGTAACCGCGGAATACGGTATGTTGCCGCGGTCGACCGGGTCGCGCATGGGCCGGGAAGCGGCCCGCGGCAAGCAATCGGGCCGGACCCAGGAAATCCAGCGGCTGATCGGGCGCTCCTTACGGGCCGTGACCAATCTGCAAACAATGGGCGAGATTCAGGTGACCGTCGATTGCGACGTTATCCAGGCCGATGGCGGCACCCGCACGGCCTCGATTACCGGGGCGTATGTGGCCCTGCACGGGGCTTTCCGGCGGGCCGTCGATCTCGGCATTATCGCCGAAATGCCGCTGACCGATCAGGTCGCCGCGATTTCCTGCGGCCTTTACAAGGGGGCCCCGGTGCTAGACCTGGATTACGACGAAGACAGCGCCGCCGAGGCCGACGCCAATTTCGTTTTGACAGCGAAACAGGGCATCGTGGAAATTCAGGGCACCGCAGAAGACAGCCCTTTTTCACCCGAACAGTTCAACAGCCTGATGGATCTGGCCCGCAAGGGCGTCGATGAATTGGTGGAGGCCCAGCGCCAGGCGCTGGCCCTTTAAGAGTTTAAGCCCTTTTCTTTTGCCCCTGCCGGGCGGGCTAATACCTTAATGTGGCAAAAACAAAGAGGTCCGCATGGCCAGAAAATTCACCGGCGGCAAGCTGGTCATCGCCAGTCATAATCCGGGCAAGGTCCGCGAGATTGGCGATCTGCTGGCGCCCTTCGGGGCCGCCGTGGTTTCAGCCGGTGAGCTCAACCTGCCAGAGCCCGTCGAAGATGGGCTGACATTCACTGCCAATGCGGAATTAAAGGCCCTGGCCGCCGCGACGGCGTCCGGTTTTCCGGCCCTGGCCGATGATTCCGGGCTGTGTGTGTCTGCCCTGGCAGATGCGCCGGGCATTTATTCGGCGCGCTGGGCCGGGCCGGACAAGGATTTCGGCCTGGCCATGCAAGCCGTCGAGGACAAGCTGGCCGGGCACGGCGATCGCCGGGCGCATTTTATCTGCGCCCTGACACTGGCCTGGCCCGACGGTCATATGGAAAGTTTCGAGGGCCGGGTCGATGGGGCCCTTGTGTGGCCGCCCCGGGGCGATCAGGGCTTCGGCTATGACCCGGTTTTTCTGGGTGATGGATACGACATCACCTTCGCCGAGATGGCCCCGGCCGCCAAGCACGCCATCAGCCACCGGGCCGACGCCTTCAAAAAGCTGGTCGCCGCCTGTTTCGGGGGCTAGGGGCGTGACCCCCGCCGCCCTTTCCCTTTATGTCCACTGGCCGTTCTGCAAGGCCAAATGCCCCTATTGCGACTTTAACTCTCATGTGCCGACCGACGCCGTCGATGACGCCCGCTGGCGGGCCGCCCTGGGTGCGGAATTAGCCCATTTCGCTGCCGAAACTGAAGGCCGCAAGCTCGTTTCGATCTTTTTCGGGGGCGGCACGCCGTCACTGATGCACCCGGAGACCGTCGGCGCGCTGATTGCCGATGCCAAACGATATTGGCAGGCCGATGATCTGGAGGTCACCCTGGAGGCCAACCCGACCTCGGCAGAGGCCGGCAAGTTTCACGCCTTTGCCGCCGCCGGAGTCAACCGGCTCTCCCTCGGCATCCAGGCTTTGGACGATAAGCCCTTGAAATTTCTGGGCCGAGAGCATTCGGCCAAGGAGGCCGAGGCTGCCATTACGATAGCGAAAGGAGCGTTTCCGGCATTTTCCTTCGATCTGATTTATGCCCGTCCGGGGCAAACGGAGGAAAGTTGGGTCAGCGAAATGGAACGTGCGTTCCAGTTTTCGCCGCCGCATCTGTCGCTCTATCAGCTGAGCATCGAGCCGGGCACTGATTTTTACCGTAACGATATTCCCGCCGCCGCCGAAGATCCCGCCGCCGATCTTTTCCAGGCGACCCAGGAACGCGCCGCCGCCGCCGGGCTGGCGGCTTATGAAATCTCCAACCATGCCAGGGGCGGGGCCCAGTGCCGCCACAACGTCGCCATCTGGCAGGGCGGTGACTATGCCGGCATCGGCCCCGGGGCCCATGGGCGGCTCACCTCGGGGGTCGGCACCGATGCCCTGTTCCAGGTTTACGACCCCGGACGCTGGCTCGCCGATGTGGAAAAAACCGGCCACGGCACCGCCAAGCGGCGCCCTCTGGACAGCGCCGAGCGACGCCAGGAAAAGATCATGACCGGCCTGCGCCTGAGCGCCGGTATTGATGCCGATCTTGCCCGTACCCTGCCCCGGGATGTGGTCCATGAGATGATCGGGGGCGGGTTCCTGGAGCTTGACGGCCGGGGCCTGAGGGCGACGCCCCGCGGCCGGCCCCTGCTCAACGCGGTGTTGGCGAAGCTGTTGGCAGACTAAATCTTAGTTGGCGGCCTCGAAGGATTCCGGGGCCGGGCTGATGACCTTGAGCCCGCGCGCCTCGATCTCCAGCACCGCCAGCCCGCGTTCCACGGTGCCGTCCCTTAGGAACCGGAACACCCCGTCGCGGCCCCAGTAACCGCTTTTCGACGTCAATGTGGCGGTCGAAAAATCAGGCCCGCCTTCGGCCCGGGACAGCACCGCGGCCAGCGCCGTTGCGTCATAGGCCAGTGTCGCCAAGCGGTGCGGATCACCGCCATAGGTTTCCCGGTACTGGGCCATGAATTCGGCGCGCGCCTGGGCCGGCGGGCCGGCATACCAGCCGCCGAGCAGCGCCGGTTCGGTGCCCAGGCCCGGCAGATCCCATTGCCCGGTGCCCAGCATGCGCACCTTGTTGGGGTCGATATCGTAAAAGGGCAGCAGGGCGGCGATGGCCAGCAACCGCTTGCCACCGTCGGCCAGCAACAACGCATCGAACGGCAATTCACCGATGGTCTGAAGTTTCTCGAGCCGCGCCAGGGCGCGGCGGGCGATGTCGCTATCCGTTTCGCCAAGCTGCTGGCGCTGGTCGAGCAGGGCCTGACGACGGCTGTCATAATCACCAAGCTCGCGGACCACGGGCGAGAAGTCATCGCCATCTGGATCATAAAACTGGACCCGGGCGACGGCCACGCCAAGGGCGGCGGCGCGCTGTTTCAGGGTTTCGACGACGGCCATGCCATAGGCGTCGTTGGGGGCAAGGGCGGCGAACCGGGTCAGGCCGCGCGCCGCGGCGTGGTCAACAACCCGGACGACCTCGGCTTCGGGGAAAAAACCCATGGTGTAAACGCCATCACCGGTAATCGTCCGGTCCGACGAAAAGCCGATGACGGTAACCCCGGCGGCCCGCGCCATGGGCGCCACCGAGCGCACGGAAGGCCCCAAAAGCGGCCCCAGTATGACCGATGCGCCATCGCCGATAGCCAGGCCGGCGGCGGACATCGCCCCTTCCGGCGTGCCTTCCGTATCGTGAACCAGCAGCTCAAAGCGCGCATCGGAAAAATCAAACAACGCCATCTGGGCGGCGTTCAGCATGGCCTGGCCGAGCCGGGCATTGGGCCCGGAAAGCGGCACCAAAAGGGCGACGCGTACAGCCGAGCCCAATTTCAGGGGAACAATCGGCGGCGGTTCGGTGGCGGCGCCGAGGGACGGCGTGGCCTGGCCCGTCAGGAACGGCACCAGGGACGGCGTTTGGGGTGCCCCCGGCACGGCCGCCGGTTCGGCCGGCGCGGGCGCCGCCGGAGCGCCGGCGGCGGACGGCGGCGGCACCGGCGGCGGCGCGGTTTGGCTGGTCTGTGGCTGGGTCGGTGCGGTTGGCCCTTGCAACAGGGACGGCAGTCGGGAAGACTCGCACGCCTGAACCAAAACAACGGCGCCGATCATCGCCGCCATCTTCAGATAGCGAACGAGGCCACATGACAAAACGAACATCCGGCTCTGATGGCGCAAAGAAAGCTCCCCTGCCAGGCGGCAGCAACAAAGATATCGACAACGCGGCCAAGCCTAATGCCGGGGGCCGCGCAAGTAAACAGCCCGAAGCCGGCCTCTATCTGGTCGCCACCCCCATTGGCAACGCCCGCGACATCACCCTCAGGGCGCTTGATGTTCTTGGGCTTTGCCACGTCATCGCCTGCGAAGACACGCGGGTCACGGCAAAACTGCTGGCCCTGCACGGCATCCACCGACCGCTGCTTTCCTATCACGAACACAATGCCGAAAGGATGCGTCCGAAAATCATTGAGCGCCTGAAACAGGGCGAAATCGTGGCGCTGGTATCCGATGCGGGCACGCCGCTGATCTCCGACCCTGGCTATCGGCTGGTTCGGGCGGTCACCGAGGCGGGCCTTTTCGTCACCCACCTGCCGGGCGCCTCATCGGTGCTGACCGGGCTGGTGCTGTCCGGACTGCCCAGCGACCGATTCCTGTTTGCCGGTTTCCCGCCACCCAAGTCGGGCAAACGGCTGAGTCTTTTCGAGCAGTTGAAAACCGTGCCGGCGTCGTTGGTGTTCCTGGAGAGCACCCGGCGGCTGGCCAAATCCCTGGCCGACATGGCCGCCGTCTTCGGGCCACGCCAGGCGGCAACGGGACGCGAGTTGACCAAGATGTTCGAGGAGATGCGCCGCGGCCCCCTGGATGAACTGGCCGCCCATTACAGCGATAGCGGCGCACCGAAAGGCGAGGTGGTGGTGGTGGTGGCGCCGCCGTCAGATGACGAAAGCGCCCTGTCGGACGCCGCCGTCGACGCGTTGTTGACGGACACCCTGAAGACCCTGTCGGTGCGGGGCGCGGCGAGCCAAGTGGCAGAGCTGACCGGGCGGACCAAGCGCGATCTTTACAACCGGGCGCTGGTTATCAGCGGCAAGAAAAAATGACCGATGGGAAACGCCGCGCCGTTCATTTTGGCCGCCTCGCCGAAACCTTGTGCGCGCTTCGGCTGATGCTTTCAGGCCATACCATCATCGCCCGTGATTACCGCACCAAGGTCGGCGAAATTGACATCATCGCCCGGCGCGGCCGCACCCTTGTTATTGTCGAGGTCAAGGGGCGCGACACCCTGTTCGCCGCCACATTGGCATTGCAGCCCGCCCAGCGCCGCCGCATCGAGCGCGCCGCCGCAGATTTTATCGCCCGACACCCGCAATATGAGGCTTTCGATTTTCGTTTTGATGTGATGGCCGTAGCCCGGTGGCGGTGGCCCAGGCATCTGCCCGGCGCGTGGATGATCGGTGACTAGAGCAATTCCGGGATATTATGAGCCATTCTGACCGTGTTAGTTTGTCTCGTGACTAGGAACGCGTTGCGACGCGATGCCATCGCATCGGGTAAGACGCGTGACGACGTTACGAGGCAAACTAACGCGGCCTTCGGTGAGGCATATCGGCCCGTCGGGGTCGTTGCGACCCTTGCCCGATGCGATGGCATCGCGCGGCGAGCCGCGCCTGCCCGAACCGGCCGATCTGCCTCATCAGAATGGCCCATAATATCCCGGAAATGCTCTAGAATGCATAGGACAGGTTAAACGCGCCGAATACATCCGGGTCGCCCTGATGGTCGAATTCCCGGGTCCGGTAAACCCAGCTAAACGACATACGCATTTTCTCCAGCGCCATAAAAGCGATGCCGGCCTGCGCGTCGCCGACCAGATGTTTTTTATTGACCCGCTGGCTGCCAGAAAATGTGTTGCCGTCGAGAAATATATTGCGGGCAATGGCGCGGCCCTCGGCACCGACAAACAAATACCAGTCGAATTTATCGTTCGGCGTAAAAAATCCCGAGCCACCAAGGCTGGGACGAATACGCGGCGGCCCGTAGTCGCCCGGAAGGTCGTTGCCAAACCTGAAGGTCACCCCGGTCGCGCCATAGGTATAAACATTGCCAACACTGCCGCCCACATGGGGGGTCAGGTCAACGCCGTAGCCAAACAGGCTGTCGATCGGCTTGATGTTGCGGTACTTGTATTCATAAGACAGCACCAGCCCGGGTTCGTTCTCTAGCTGGTTTGCCCAGCCTTGCGGCCGGGGCGAGCTTATAAGCTTGTGCCATATGGTTTGTGTCTGCCGGGCCAGGGACGCCGGGCCGACCATGCCGAAATTGGCCTCGACGCTGCTTAAGTGACGGCCGTCCTCGTTGACCATGCCAAGGCTGCCATAGAGCCAGCCGGCATACGGGCGGGTATGGTTCTGGCGCTCTTTGACAGAGATGTCTTCCGGGGTGAACATATTCTGGCCGATGCCCCACGACCAGCGGCTGTCGCTTTTGGTCTTAAAGGGCGACAGCCACGAAGCCTTGTCATGGACGAAATCCGGGATGTCGCCCTTCGGCGAGAACGCGGTAAACAGCATGCCATTGGTGTAGTGGCGGTCGAGGCCGCTGCCGAACAGGTCGTTCTCGACCGTCAGGTTCATGGCCCAGCCATCGGGCGCGGCCCAGGCCGGGCCGCTGACAACAACCAACAGGGCGGCGGCAAGGGCCCCCCGGACAGAAAGTGAATCATACATGGCGGCCATATTGATGCTTTTTGAAAACTTTTTAAAGACCGGGCGCGCCGGCTCTCCTAAACTGCCCGGATGAGCTACCGGATTCGCCGCCGCCATCTGCCTGCCACGCCGCTGGCCCTGGTCATCGCATTTGTTGTCGCTTTGCTCAGCGCCGCCTGCGACCCGTTCACCCTGGCCGTCGGCGCCGGCGCCGCCACCGGTGTCGCCTCGGTCCAGGAACGGGGCATAAAGACCGTCGCCACCGACACCCGAACGGCGGCCCAAATTCTCGGGCGCTGGCTTGACCATGACAAAATGATACCGACCCGCATCGGGGTCGAGGTTTATGAAGGCCGGGCGCTGCTGACCGGCATCGCCGCCAGCGATCTGGAGCGCGCCAACGCGGTACGCCTGGCCTGGCAGGTCGAGGGCGTCAGCGATGTGCTCAACGAAATCATATTGGGTCCGCCGGCAAGCCTGTCCGAAATCGCCCGCGACAGCGCCATCACCACCGAACTTAAATCGGGGCTGACCTTCGACAAGCATGTGCTGGCGGTTAATTATTCCATCGAGACCGTGCGCGGTGCCGTCTATCTGATCGGCATCGCCCAGAGCCGGGAAGAGCTTGACCGGGTGATCGCCCGGTCCCGCAATACCGCCTATGTTCGTCATGTCATCAACCATGTCCGCATAAAGGATGAAAAAGCACCATGAGGCCGTCGCCGGATATTCGCCGCCGACTCACCGCCATCGGCAAGCTGGCCCCGGTCGATGTGGCGCTGACCAAAACGGCGTTGATCCTGGCCGCCGCCGAACGTCCCGCCATTAACCCGGTTCCCTATTACCGCCACCTTGAAAGGCTGGCCGAAGAGGTCGACGCCTACGCCAGCGACGGCGATCTGGCCATGCGGGCCGAGGCCCTGCGCAGCGTCATCGCCCGGCGTTACGGTTACGCCGGTGCCGACGACGCCTATGAAGATTCTGAAAACGCCAACCTGATGCGGGTCATTGACCGCCGCCAGGGCCTGCCGTCGCTTTTGGCCATTATCTATATTCATGTGGCCCGGGCCCTCGGCTGGACCATGGACGGCCTCGATTTTCCGCCCCGGATGCTGGTCCGCCTCGACGGCGACGGCGAACGCCTGATCCTTGATCCCTTTGACGGCGCTATCGAGCTCGGGCCCCGCCAATTGCGCGACATGCTCAAGGCGGTCGCCGGGCCGCATGTGGAACTCGCCCCCGAACACACCCGGGCCATGGACAATCGCCAAATCCTGGTGCGCTCGCGGCGCAACGTAAAGATTCTGCACCTGCGCGCCGACCGCCTTGATGAGGCATTGGAGGCGATCGAGGCGGTATTGCTGTTCGCGCCAACGGAAGCGCCCTTGTGGCGCGAATCGGGGATTCTCAACGCCCGGGCGGACCGGGTCAGCGAAGCGGTGACGGCCCTTGAGGTCTATTTGCGCCACGCCGGTGGCGATCCGTCCCGTTACCGGGCCACCCTGCTGCTGCAAGAGCTTCGCCAGCGCCTCATTTAGGGCTATATATCTTTTCATGTCTTTAAAAGTCGCCATCCAGATGGACCCTATCGAGGCCGTAAACATCGAGGCCGACAGCTCTTTTGTGCTCGCCCTGGAAGCCCAGAAGCGCGGCTACTCCCTATATCATTATGATGTGCGGAGTCTG
Source organism: Rhodospirillaceae bacterium (assembly GCA_013204045.1). Classification (GTDB taxonomy): domain Bacteria; phylum Pseudomonadota; class Alphaproteobacteria; order Rhodospirillales; family JABHCV01; genus JABMOQ01. The sequence goes on from JABMOQ010000032.1 coordinate 10,795, forward strand.
GCGTTCAGCAATCGCCGGCTCACCGCCCGGGTCCGGGCATTGCACGTGCGGCGCACCGAGGACGATCCTTTCAGCCTTGGCAAGTATGAAACCATCGATCTTGCCAAGATGGACGTGGTGCTCATGCGTCAGGACCCGCCCTTCGACATGGCCTACATTACGGCCACCCATTTGCTTGAGCACATCCACCCGGAAACCCTGGTTGTCAACGACCCCAGGTCGGTCCGCAACGCGCCCGAAAAATTGTTCGCCACCCTGTTTCCGGACCTGATGCCGCCGACCCTGATCTCATCCGACGACGCGGCGATCAAGGCGTTCCGCGATGAACACAAGGACATCATCATCAAGCCCCTGTACGGCAACGGCGGGGCCGGGGTCTTTCATGTGCCGCCCGGCGATGACAACCTCAACGCGCTGCTCGAAATGTTCGCCGACCGCAGCCCCGAACCGGTCATGGTGCAGGCGTATCTGCCCGACGTCAGGGCCGGCGACAAGCGCATCATTCTTATTGATGGCGAGCCTGTCGGGGCCATCAACCGGGTGCCCGCCGAAGGCGACGTACGCGCCAACATGCACACCGGCGGCACGCCACTGAAATCCGGGCTATCGCCCCGCGATCTGGACATCTGCGCGGCCATCGGCCCGGAGCTGAAGCGTCTGGGGCTGATCTTCGCCGGCATCGATGTCATCGGCGACTTCCTGACCGAGATCAACGTCACCTCGCCGACCGGCCTGCAGGAAATCAACCGCTTCGATAATGTGTGTCTGGAAGCCGATCTTTGGGATGCCATCGAGGCGCGGCTGGTTTAGGCGGAATTAACCCGCAGCCCCGGCAGGTGCGCGGTCACCGATGTGCCGACGCCCAGGGCGCTTTCGATGGTCAGCTCGCCGCCATGCATTTCCGTCAGCCTTTTGCACAGGTACAGGCCGAGGCCGGTGCCTTCCTGGCGCCGGGTCATGATGTTGTCGGCCTGGATGAAGGGCCTCACGACCTTGTCGATATGATCCTCGGCTATGCCAATGCCATTGTCGGCGACGGTCAGAAAAAAATCGTCGTCGCCGTCCAGGCCCACCGTCACCTTTACGGCGCCGCCGGACTCGGTAAACTTGGCGGCGTTGGCCAGCAAGTTTAGAAAAATCTGCCTGACCTTGGTTTCGTCGGCGAACAGGGTCGAAATCTCCGGCGCGCTGTCCACGGTAAGCGAAAGCCCCGCATCGGCCACCCGCCCCGACATTAATTTGACACTGGTATCGAGCATGCCCTGGAAATCAAAGATCTCTTCCGACAGGGTCATCTTGCCGGCCTCGATCCTCGAGACGTCGAGAATTTCATTGATTACCCTGAGCAGGTGGGAGCCGGAGTTGAAAATGTCATTTGCGTATTCCTCGCGCTTGTCATTGCTTAAATTAATATCACCGACACCCTTCAGAATTTCCGAAAAGCCGATGACCGCGTTTAGCGGCGTGCGCAGCTCGTGACTGACGTTGGCCAGAAATTCGGTTTTTGCCCGGCTCGCCAGTTCGGCTTCTTCCTTGGCCAGGATCAGGGTTTCCTCGGTCCGCTTGTGCTGCTCGATCTCGTGGGTCAGTTCGCGGGTGCGGTCATGAATCAGGCTTTCCAGCAGGTCCCGGTCCCTGACCAGAATCGATATGTCGCGCTTGATGGCCACAAGGTGGGTGATGTGGCCGGCGGCGTCGAACACCGGCGAGATGGACGCCTGGGCCTGCCAGATGGTGCCGTCCTTTTTTTTCTGCGGCAGCTCGCCGCGCCATTCCTCGCCCCTATCCAGGGCTTCGCTGATCGGCCGGTAGGTTTCCGGATCGGCCCCGTCGGGGCGAAACATCTGGCCCGGCGTCTTGCCGATAATTTCATCTTGCCGGTAGCCTGACTTGCGCTCGTAAGCCGGATTGACATAGAGCAGGCGGGCCTGGTTATCGGTGACCTCGATCGGGTCGGCGACGTTTTCCAGAAACACCGTCAGCATGTCGTTGCGCTGGGCTTTTTCCTCGGCGTCCCGTTCCGATAAATAAAGAAAATATCCGGTGATGGCGCCAAACAACAACACCAGCGTGCCCGGGCCATAGCGGCCCCCGCCCATCAGGGTGGCGGCAAGGATCAGCGTGAAGACGACAATCACGGCGCGGCGCATCAACGGTTTGCTTACCGCCGCGCCAAGACTGGCGACGATTGCCGCTGCGCCGTCCGATGTTTTGCCGCGCCCATCGTTTGCAGGAGCCATGACGGGTGGCCCTTTCCCAGTGGTATATTAGCGCCAGCCATGTTTGGAGGGCGCCCCGCAGCGAATCTAGCGGGTTTCTTGGGCCTTAAGAAATAAAAATACAAGGAACCCATTCCGGGCTGGCGTTCCTGTTTCGTTCCGGATACACTCCGTACGTACTTTGATCGGCAGGGGGGGTGGATCGTTGGTCGCCAGGGTTAATACCGTCGCCTTTCGTGGCTTCAATGTGATCGATGTGGACGTGCAGGTGCAGATGGCCGCCGGGCTGCCCGCCTTCACCATCGTCGGCCTGCCCGACAAGGCGGTGTCGGAAGCCCGCGAGCGGGTGCGCGCGGCGCTTTCCGCCATCGGCCTCGGCCTGCCGCCGAAGCGTATCACCGTCAACCTGTCACCGGCCGATGTGGCGAAAGAAGGATCCCACTTCGATCTGCCCATCGCCGTCGCCATCCTGACCGATATGGGGGTGCTGCCGGAGGGGGAAATCGCCGGCTATGTGGCCCTCGGCGAATTGGCCCTGGACGGCGCGCTGACATCCGTCACCGGGGTGCTGCCGGCGGCCATTCATGCCTCGGCCGGCGGCCTCGGCCTGATCTGTCCGGAGCCACAAGGGCCTGAGGCCGCCTGGGCCGGGGACATCGGCATCCTGGCGCCGGCCGGGCTGCTGGCGCTGGTCAATCATTTCAAGGGCCGGCAACTGCTGGTGGCGCCGAAGCGCGGCGCCGCCCCGGCCATGGCCGCAGGGCCCGACATGGCTGACATCAAGGGCCAGGAAACCCCGAAACGGGCGCTCGAAGTGGCCGCCGCCGGGGGCCATAACCTGCTGATGGTGGGCCCGCCCGGGGCCGGCAAGTCGATGCTGGCGGCCCGCCTGCCGGGCCTGCTGCCGCCCCTCGATGCGGCCGAAATTCTGGAAACCAGCATGATCCAGAGCCTTGCCGGAACCCTGGACGCCGGCGGCCTGCAAGCCCAGAGGCCGTTCCGCGACCCCCACCATTCGGCGTCCCAGGCCGCCCTGGTCGGCGGCGGCCGCAAGGCCCGCCCGGGCGAGGTCTCGCTGGCCCATCTCGGCGTTTTGTTTCTAGACGAACTGGCGGAATTTCAGCGCGGCGCCCTGGAGGCCCTGCGCCAGCCGTTGGAGGCCGGCCACACCACGGTGGCCCGGGCCAATGCCCACGTCACCTATCCGTCGCGCTTTCAACTTATCGCCGCCATGAACCCATGCCGCTGCGGCTATCTGGACGATGTCCGCCAGGCCTGTTCGCGCAGCCCCCGCTGCGCCGAAGATTATCAGGCAAAAATTTCAGGGCCCCTGTTCGATCGCATCGATTTGCATGTGGATGTGCCGGCCGTCGCCATCGCCGACTTGTCCCTGCCGCCATCGGCGGAAAGCTCGGCCGAAATAGCGGCGCGGGTACGGGCGGCCCGCGATATGCAGAAATTCCGCTACCGGGATCATCCCCAGGTGCGCACCAACGCCGACGCCGACGGCACCTTGCTTGAAGAAACCGCCGCCCCCGACGCCGCCGGCCGCGCCCTGCTCGGCGAAGCCGCCGAGGCCATGCGGTTAACGGCGCGGGGCTACCACCGGGTGCTCCGGGTGGCCCGCACCCTGGCCGACCTTGACGCCGCCGCCGGGTGTTGCGATGCCGCCCAGCCGAGTGCCCGCATCCACATCGCCGAGGCGCTGTCCTATCGCCGCAACCGGCCCGGCAACGGGGCCTTGAAAGTTTCCGCCTAGATCACACGGGGGGGGTGGCCTAAATTTTTTCGTCGTCGGTCTCGATCTCGACCGAAACCACCACCGGCATCGGGTCGGCAAGCAACAGGGCGTGATCGCCGGCCGGCTGTTCCAGCCGCCGCCGCCGCGCCGCCAGACGTTCCCGGTGCACCATGTAAAGCCCGCAGGCGACAATGATGCCGGCGCCGATGAATACATTGGCGTCCGGCATATGGCCGAAAAACAAAAACCCGAGCAGCGCCGCCCACACCAGGGCCGAATATTCAAACGGCGCCAGCACGCCGATCGACGCCACCGTCAAGGCGCGGGTCATACAAAGATGGCCGCTTACGGCAAGCGCCGCCATCAACCCGATCATCGCCATATGATCCACCGGCATCGGCTTGAACACGGCGGGCAGAAACAGGCTGGCGAAAATTGCCATGCCAAAATTATAGTAAAAGACCAGCCTGAGGATGCCCTCGCCGGGGCCAAGCCAGCGCGTGGCGATCATCAGCAGGGCATAGGAAACGCCGGAGCCGAGGGCGTAGAGGGCCTGGACATTGAATATCTCGCTGCCCGGGCGCATGGCCACCATTACCCCGGCGAAGCCGATAGCGACGGCGCCCCAACGGTGGATGCCGACTTTTTCCCCGAGCAGCACCGCCGACAGGGCGGTCACCAGGAATGTTGTGGCGCCGAAAAAAATCACCGTTACGTCGGCCAGCGGCATTGTCGCCAGCGATTGAAAAAACAGGTACGGGGCGGCGAAGCCGATGACGACGCGCAACGCATGGGCGCCGGGGCGCTTTGTTTTGACAACATTGATGCCGCCGTTGCGGGTCATCCACAGCAGCAACAGGGCGGTAATAATCCAGCCGCGTATGGCCATAATCTGCATCACCGAATAGTCGGCGACGACCAGCCACTTGGCGACAACGTCCATGGCCGTCAAAATGGCGACGCCCGCCGAGATCAGCAAAATGCCGGTCAGGTTGCCGCTTTCGTCACTGGAAGGTGTTCCGGCCATGGGCGGTCAGCCGTCGAAGCGCTTCAGCATGGGGCCCAGATTGCGGCCGGCAAAAATATGCACGTGCAGGTGCGGCACTTCCTGATTGGCATCGGCGCCATTGTTGGCAAGCAATCGGTAGCCCCCGTGGACGGCGCCCAGTTCGCGGGCGACCTGGCCGGTGGCGCGCATAAATCCGATGATTTCCGAGTCCGTGCCATTAGCGGAAAAATCATCCATGTCCACGTAAGCCCCCTTGGGGATGACCAGCACATGAATCGGTGCCTGCGGATTGATGTCGCGGAAGGCCAGGGCATAATCGTCCTCAAAAACCTTGTCGCAGGGAATTTCGCCGCGCAGAATTTTGGCAAAGATATTGTCATTGTCATATGACATTTATTTCCTCCCCTTTTTTTCCGAGATGCCCGACATGCCTTCCCGGCGCTTCAGCTCGGCCCACACATCTTCGGCCTCTATGCCGCGTGCCGCCCACATGACCAGCAGGTGATACAACAGGTCGGCACTTTCCGATGATACCCGTTCGCCGGATTCGCCGAGGGCCGCGGCAATCGCCTCGGCGGCTTCTTCGTCGATCTTGGCGGTAATCCCGTCGAGGCCGCCGGCAAACAGCTTCGCCGTATAAGATGTTTCCGGGCTGTCGCGATAGCGGCTCTTGATGACTTTGAAAAGCTCATCGAGAATCCGGGCGTCTGTTTTTTCATCACTCATGGTATGCAACTTTCATCCGGGCGAACCGGTATGCCCGCCTTTGCCATGTAGGTTTTCGCCTCGGCTATGGTAAAGGTGCCGAAGTGAAAAATCGAGGCCGCAAGTACTGCCGACGCGTGGCCGTCGCGCACCCCCTCGACCAGGTGTTGCAGGGTGCCGACACCGCCCGATGCGATTACCGGCACAGCTACCGCATCGGCGATGGCCCGGGTCAGGGGAATATTGAAGCCCTGCTTGGTGCCGTCCCGGTCCATCGACGTAAGCAGAACCTCGCCGGCGCCGTAATCGGTGAGGCGCCGGGCCCAGCCCACCGCCTCGATGCCGGTCGGACGGCGCCCGCCGTGGGTGAAAATCTCGAAG
>JABMOQ010000033.1 GCA_013204045.1 Rhodospirillaceae bacterium
GTTGCAGGTCAGGGTCAGCCATGTGGACGCCGCCGAAGAAGTGTTCTCGACCCTGATGGGTGATATGGTTGAACCACGCCGCGACTTCATTCAGGCCAACGCGTTGAAGGTGGCGAACCTGGACGTATAAGGAGGGCCGCCCGCCTTAGATGTCCAACTGCTGCAAACCCTGAAACGAAAGAGTTTTCCCGTGAGAATATTGATGCGTCTGGCGACGCTGGCTGTGTGGGCCGCCATCGCCGTTATGGGTATTTTCGGCTTCTATGCTTACGATTTGCCCGATGTTGACGACGCGCTGGCGCGCACCCGCAGGCCGACCGTGACACTGTTGGCCCGCGATGGCGCCCATCTATTGACCCTCGGCGATATTCACGGCCTGGCGGTCAAGCTCAACGATTTGCCGCCGGCCTTGTCGCAGGCCGTGCTGGCGACCGAGGATCGACGGTTTTATTCTCATTTCGGGCTCGACCCCATCGGCCTGGCGCGGGCAACCCTCGCCAATGTGCGGGCCGGACGCATCGTCCAGGGTGGCTCGACCCTGACCCAGCAGGTCGCAAAAAACCTGTTTCTCACCCCGGAAAGAACGCTCAAAAGAAAAGTTCAGGAGTTGCTGCTGGCCCTGTGGCTGGAGCGAAAATTCAACAAGGACCAAATTCTTACCATCTACCTGAACCGGGTTTACCTGGGCAATGGCACCTACGGGGTCGATGCGGCGGCCCGGCGCTATTTCCGCAAAAGCGCCAGTCGCCTCAGCCCGTATCAGGCGGCAATGCTGGCCGGGATGCTGAAGGCGCCGTCCCGCTACAATCCGGCCCGCAGTCCGAAACGGGCCAGGAAAAGGACACACCAGGTGCTCGCCAATATGGTCGATGCCGGGTATCTGAGCCAGCGTGACGCCGATGCCATCAAGAATAACCAGGCCCCCGTAGATCCGGTCAGGACCAGTCGCCGGTCGCGGTATTTTTCCGACTGGGCGCTCGATCAGGTCGCCGATTTTGTCATCCCCGGCGACCGCGACATCATCGTTAAAACCACCCTGGACCGCCGCTTGCAGGCGGACGCCGAGGAAGCCATCGCCGCCGCATTAAGCAAGGGGCGGACCGCCAACGCCGGGCAGGCGGCGCTGGTGGCGATGAGCCCGGACGGTGCCGTCCGGGCCATGGTCGGCGGCGGCGATTACGGGGTCAGTCAGTTCAACCGTGCGACCCAGGCGAAGCGTCAGCCGGGGTCTGCGTTCAAGCCGATCGTGTTCATGGCCGGCCTGGAATCCGGCCTTGCCCCGTCAAGCAGGTTCGAGGACAAGCCATTGACCATCGAAGGGTGGAGCCCTCGCAATTTTGATCGCAAGCACGTTGGCCCGATTACCATGGCCGAGGCGCTGGCCAGCTCCAACAACACCGTCGCGGTCAAGATTGCCGAGCGCGCCGGGCGTAAAAATGTCATCGCTGCCGCCCGGCGGTTGGGTGTGACCGCCGACCTGACGCCGGGGCCAAGCCTGGCGCTCGGCTCGTCCGGCGTCAGCCTGCTTGAAATGACATCGGCCTACGGCGCGTTCGCCAATGGGGGCTTCGGCATCTGGGCCTACGGCATCGAGGAAATCACCGATGACAGGGGGGCTGTTCTGTACCGCCGTCAGGGTTCCGGCCCCGGCCGGGTTATGGATGCGGGCATTGCCGGGGCCATGAACGCCATGCTGGCGGCGGCCATCCGCACCGGCACCGGCAAGGCGGCCAACATAAACCGCCCGGTTGCCGGCAAAACCGGCACCAGCCAGAATTTTCGCGACGCCTGGTTTATCGGCTACAGCGCCGATCTGGTGGCCGGCGTCTGGATGGGCAACGATGATGCAAGTTCCATGAAAAAAGTCACAGGGGGCGGCCTACCGGCCCGGGCGTGGCGGGACTTTATGATGCAGGCTCACGAAAAAACCCCGGCCACCGCCCTGCCGTCGGCGACGTTCGTTCCAAAAAAATCTGACGGGCAGCCGTCTGCCGAGAAGGCAGGCCAGAAAGGCTTTCTGAAAGGCCTACTGGATAATCTGTTCGGGAACTAGAGCATATCCGGGCTAATCTGCCCCACCGAAGGCCCTGTTATTTTACTTCGTGACGTCGTCACACTCCTTACCCGATGCACCGCATTGCGTTGCGGCACGTTCCTAGTCACGAAGTAAAATAACAGGGTCAGAATGATTCAAATTAGCCCGGATATGCTCTAGCACGTTTCACCGGCTAGTTTGGCGATGGTTGCCGTTGTCGAATGGCCCGGCTCTAACGGGATCAGTTCGACCCGGCCGCCATGGGCCCTGACCATATCGGCACCGACGACCTCGTCGGGCTTGTAATCGGCGCCCTTGACCAGCACGTCGGGACGGATCGCTTCGATCAGGTTGATGGGTGTGTCTTCGCCGAAGATAATAACCACATCGACCGACGCCAACGATGCCAGCACGGCGGCGCGTGCCGCCTCGCCCTGGATCGGTCGGTTTTCACCCTTCAGGCGCTTGACCGAAGCATCGCTGTTGAGCCCGACAACCAACATGCCACAAGCGGCCTTGGCCTTGGCCAGCAATGATACGTGGCCCGGGTGCAGCAAGTCGAAACAGCCGTTGGTGAAACCGATGGCCAGGCCTGACTGGCGCCATTTTTCCATATGGCCCTGGGCCTGCCCGATGGACATGATTTTGGTCTCGGCGGCGCTAAGGTCCAGATGATGGAGTCCGGCAGCAATGTCGGCGGTGTAAGCGACGGCGGTGCCGACCTTGCCGACGACGATGCCGGCGGCCGTGTTGGCCAGGTCGGCAGCTTCCTCAAAGGCGCCGCCGGCACCGAGGACGGCGGCCAAAGTCGCGACCACCGTATCGCCAGCGCCCGAGACATCGAAAACATCGCGGGCGGCGGCTTTCAGGTGGACCGGGTCCTGCCCTCGCACCTTCATGGTCATGCCGTCCTTGCTGCGGGTTGCCACGACGACGCCAAAATCATAATCATCGATCAAGCTCTCGATGGCGGCAATAATCTCGTCATCGTTATCGACCGGCATGGCGGTTGCCAGAAAAAGCTCGGCCCGGTTCGGCGTGATCACATCGGCACCCCGGTAGCGCTCATAATCGGCCCCCTTGGGGTCGACGATCACCGTCTTGCCGGCTTTCTGGGCCGTTGTAATCAGGGCGCGGATAACGCCGTCGGTCAGCACGCCCTTGCGATAATCGGACAGCACCACCACATCGCAGTCAGCCATGGCGGCCTTCGCCGCCGAGATAAGTTGCTTTTCCATCCCGGCGCTTAAGGAATAGATGGTTTCCCGGTCGGCGCGCAGCATCTGCTGGCCGTTGGCAAGGAAGCGTGTCTTGGATGAGGTGCGCCGTCCGCTATCGTCGACGAGGGGCTGGTCGGATATGTTTTCTTCGGCCAGCAGTCGTTCAATTTCACCGCCGTCATGGTCTTTGCCGATGACGGTGACGAAGCGGACATGAGCGCCGAGTCCGTTCAGGTTGCGCACCACGTTGCCGGCGCCGCCCAGCATGGTGTCGAGCCGTTCCAGTTTCAACACCGGAATCGGTGCTTCTGGCGATATGCGATCGACGGAACCGTAGTGAAAATGATCGAGGATAACATCGCCGACACACAGCACCCGCGCCCCACCAAGCCGCCCGATCAACGACAGCCGGGGTTCAAGGTCGCTCATGCCAGACCCAATTCGTTCTCAAGGCCCGCACACAGCATATGGCCGATCATGATATGCATTTCCTGAATACGGGCGGTGTTGGTGGACGGCACCGCGACAAGCGGGTCGACAAGGCCTGCCATGCGGCCACCATCCTTGCCGGTCAGTCCGGCGGCGGCGGCGCCCAGCTTGTTCGCGGCGGTTAAAGCGCGAATGACATTTTCGCTGTTGCCAGATGTCGATATGCCGATGGCCAGATCACCCTCCCGGACCAGGGCTTCGACCTGGCGGGCGAACAAATCTTCAAAACTGAAATCGTTACCGATGGCGGTCAGCGCCGACGTATCCGTGGTCAGGGCGATGGCGGCAATGGGGGGGCGGTCTTTCTTGAACCGGACCACCAGTTCGGTGGCCAGATGCTGGGCGTCGGCGGCGCTGCCGCCGTTGCCGAAGAATACGATCTTGCCACCCCTTTTGATGGCCAGGGTAGCGGCGGCGACTAGTTTTGCAAAAGGTTGGCCAAGCGCCGCACGCGTGGCTGCCAGCACCTCGGCGTGCTCGTCAAATTCGTCGCTGAAGAATTTTTCCATATCCATCTTTTTCAAGCCTAAAGGTCGATGCGCCGTCCGTCACGCAGGGATTCCAGAACCGCGATGGTGGCCAGCGACGTTTCAATGAGTTCCGCTTCGTCAATAGGTGGCGGGCCGCCCTTGGCGACGGCGCTGACGAAGGCGGTAAGCCCCGCCTTGATGCCCTTGTCCTGGGCCCTGGCGCACGGTTTGTTGACATGGCCATGCTCGGCGATGGTATAGGACTGGAAATTGTCGATGGTGACGACGGTGCCGCCGGCATAGGCTTCGATCAGCTCCTTCGAATAGGCGTTGTCGCCAAGGCCCGTATAGGCGACGACAGCCAGCGAGCCATCGGCGAAGTGAAGCGTAATGGTCAGGTCATCACAGGCACCGGTCACCACGGCGGCGGCGTCAGCCTGTACCGAAACGATGGGCGAGCCCGTTAAATAGCGGGCCAGATCGACAAAATGACAGGCCTCGCCCAGAATACGCCCGCCGCCTTCGTCGGCGGCATGAATCCAGCTTTCCGGTGGAATGTGTCCGGCGTTGACACGCAGCAGCAGGAACTTGGTTCCTGCCTGGCGCGCCAGCCGGCCGCGCACCATTTCAGAGATGGCAGCGAAGCGGCGGTTGAAGTCGACCTGAAAAAAGCCGCTTGATTCGTTGCGGGCCTCGATCACCTGGTTAAGTTGTTCCCGGGTAAGCGCCAGCGGTTTTTCTACCAGCACGGATTTTCCGGCTTTGAGGGCAGCGGCCGTCAGTTCTGCGTGGCTGTCGTGGCGGGTGGCGATAAGCACGGCATTGATTTCCGGGTTACCTATAACGGCTTCGATATCGGCGGATGCATTCTGGAAGCCAAACGTTTCGCCGGTATGTTCGGAAGATGCCCCCCGCTGCGTCACTACTGTGTGCAGTTTGACCCGATTCATTTTTTGTAATTCCGGCAGCAGCACCGATTTGGCGAAGCCGCCGGCGCCGATGACACCCAGCACGCAGCCATCGGGCACTTTGCCAGCAATGGCCGGGAATGAAGGCCTGATCTTTTCCACCGTGCCGTCGTAGGCAAGAACCACGCCCAGGTGGGGCTCCGCCCCGCTGGTGACAAGTTCATAGGCTTTTTCGGCATCGTCCAGCGCGAATGTGTGTGTGGTCAGGGCCTGAACATTGAGTCGGCGGTCCAGGGACGGCGCCATCAGGCGCACACATTCGGCCAGGTTTTCGGTTTCCGTCCAGCGCACCCAGCCTTCCGGATACTTCATGCCGCGTTTTTCAAAGTCGGGATCGTAACGGCCCGGGCCATAAGATCTGGAAACCACCAGGTTCAGTTCCTTTTGCATGAACTCCCGGTACGGGAATTCGGTGCCGGTCAGGCCGACCATGCAGACCCGGGCACGGTCGCGGGCGATGGTGCCTGCTACCTGAAAGGGCTCCGAGGTTTCGGCCGCCGCAGAAATGATGACGCCATCGCAGCCACGGCCATGGGTCAGCGCCTGAACGGCTTCTTCCAGTCCGTCGCCGCCCAGATCATATGTCGCCTCGGCACCGGAACGGCGCGCCAGTTCCAGGCGCGATACGTTGTAATCAAGGGACAGCACGCGCACGCCCGACAGCATCAGCAAGCGGACAATCAATTGTCCCAAAAGCCCGACGCCGATAACGGCGACGATATCGCCCAGACCGGCATTCAGATTGCGCACCGCATGCATGGCGATCGACGCCAGCGTGCCGAAGCAGGCTTCTTCATATGTCACGTCATCGGGGATCGGGGCGGCCAGATTGACCGGGATGACGTTGAGTTCGGCATGATTGGCGAGTCCCGCCCCGGCGCAGGCGACTCGTTGGCCGACCCTGAAGACACCCTCGAGCCCCTCGCCGACGGCGATGACCTCACCGGCCGCCGAATATCCCAACGGCAGCGGCTCGTCGAGCCGCGCCATGACCGCCCGGAAAGTGGCGGCGATGCCATCGCGCTTGGCTTTGCCCAATACCTTTTTGACCAGTTCGGGCCGCGCGCGGGCCTTTCCGGCCAGGCTTTTGCGGGCGAATTCAATGACCATGCGCTCGGTGCCGGCCGAAATCAGCGAGGCATGGGTGCGCACAAGGATATGGCCGGATTTAACGGTCGGTTCGGGAACGGCCCTGAGGGCCAGTTTGCCGGTTCGGGCGCTTTGAATAACTTGTTTCATTGCAAAGTTTTACTCTGATTTGCCCCATAGATGCAAAGGTCGCCTGAGGGAGCCAAAAGGCCAGTCTTTGTCCTTTCAGGAATAACATTGATATGTATTTTTATAATAGTTTAAAAGTACCCACCCTTTCAGCGTCAGAAGAATTCGCGCCTGAGGGGCGGAGCAAGGAAATGACGAAGATTCAGTGGCTATCCTCGTTCGATACGGGGATATCCAGCATCGACAAAGACCATCACGATCTGATTGAGGCCATATCCGGCGTTCAAGCGGCTCTTGACGTCGACGATCTTGAGTCGGCCACCGGTTTGTTTGAAAACTTTCTGAACATGGCCCGCTCTCATTTCGCCCGGGAAGAGGCTTTTTTAAAGAAAATTTATTTCCCGCGCATCGAGGCGCACTCGGTGGCCCATCGTGAGCTTTTGGTCATGGGCGAAAGCATCGTCGCCCAGACAAAAAATAATATGGACGGTCCGCAGGCGAAAAAGCACCTGGAAGACATGGTCTACTTCCTGCTCGAAGACATCATCAAGGCCGATGCCGACTTCAAATCCTACGCCCAGGAACACGGGGCCCAGTGACCGGCCCCCGTGGGCTGCTTTCATGTAAATGCTGGTAAGGACAGGCCCTGTCGGGTAAATCCTAATCATGTGCGGACTTGCAGCCATCTTTGCCTACGGCCCGGGGTCAGCCCCGGTCGAAAAAAATATCCTCGTTGCCATGAACGAACGCATGGCTCGGCGTGGTCCCGACGGCGAAGGGCTATGGCTATCGGCCGATGCCCGCGTCGGGCTGTCCCATCGGCGGCTGGCCATTATTGATCTTGATGACCGCGCCGCCCAGCCGATGTGCTTTGCGGCGGAAAGTGGCCGGATTCACATTACCTATAACGGCGAAATTTATAATTTTCGGGAACTGCGCGGCCAGCTGGAAGCGGGCGGCGCGACGTTTAAAACGTCATCCGATACCGAGGTCCTGCTGCACCTCTATCATCGGGACGGTGCGGCCATGGCCGAGTCCTTGCGCGGCATGTTCGCCTTCGCCATCTGGGACGAAGGCAAGGGCGGCCTGTTGCTGGGCCGCGATCCATTCGGCATCAAGCCGCTTTACTACATGGATGATGGCAGAACCATCACGGTTGCCTCGCAGGTCAAGGCGATCCTGGCCGGGCTTGCCCAAGGCGGCCGACCGACCCCGCCCTTCGATGCCGCGGCCCATGCCGGATTTTTCCTGTTCGGCCATGTGCCGGAACCGCTGAGTCTTTTCAAGGGTATCCGGGCGCTTCCGGCGGGAACGACCCGGTGGATTGACGGTGACGGGCCGGGACCGTTAAAAAAATACTTCGATATTTCGGCGCATTTAAGCGGCGCAGGCTCGGAGGGGGATCGTGATCTTGGCGCCCTCCTGCGTGATTCGGTTGCCCATCATCTGATCGCCGACGTTCCCGTCGGCGTGTTCTTATCGGCCGGACTCGATTCGGCAACACTGGCGGCGCTGGCCGCCGAATCCGCCGATACCCATGGCGCCGGCATCGATACCCTGACTCTCGGCTTCGAGGAATTCGCCGGCACCCCGAATGACGAGGTGGCCCTGGCCGAAACCGTCGCCGCCGCCTGCGGGACACGCCATCATAGCGTGCGTGTCGCCGGCCTGAATTTCGCCGATGACCTGGACGATCTGCTGGATGTCATGGATCAGCCGAGCATCGACGGGGTCAATGTTTACTTCGTCGCCAAGGCAGCGCACCGGGCCGGTCTCAAGGTGGCGCTGTCGGGGCTTGGCGGCGACGAATTATTCGGCGGCTATGACAGCTTCAAACAGATTCCGTCCCTGGTCGGGGCGGTGGGCTGGCTGCCGGGCGGGGCGACGGTCGGCGCTGCACTCCGCGGGCTGGCAGCGCCCGTCTCCGGACGTCTGCGCAAGCCCAAGGCGGCGGGCCTGCTGGAATACGGCACCCGCTTCGGCGATGCCTATTTGCTCCGCCGCGCCTTGTATATGCCTTGGGAAATAGCCAACGGAATCGACGGGGTGATGGATGCCGACATGGGCCGCGCCGGACTTGCCGAACTGGACGTCCTTGGGCAGCTCGACGCGTGTCAGGCCCCTGCCGGTGCGCCGACGGCCAAAGTGGCGGCGTTGGAAATGAGTTTTTACATGCGCGCCCAACTGCTGCGCGATGCCGATTGGGCGGGCATGGCCCATGGCTTGGAAATAAGGGTACCGCTGGTGGACCGCGCCTTGTTCGAGGGCCTCGCCGGCGGGATCGGAAAAGGCCATGGCCCGTCGAAACAGGCCATGGCCCAGACCCCTCGGCGGCGATTGCCCGATGCGGTGCTGAAAAGGCCGAAAACCGGCTTTTCGGTGCCCGTGCGCGACTGGATACAGGGTGCGGGAAAGGCCTCTGAAAACCATGAAGTTGGCCTGCGGGGCTGGGCAAAAACGGTCTACCGGGCGCAAATCAGGGGGTAAAAAGGGTGAAATAGGCCCTTACCCAGTAAAATAAGGGCATAATTTCCACCCGCTGTGCTGAAACAGCGGATATTACCCTTATAAACCCCGTTTTTGATGCAAAAAGCCCGATAAAACAGCACATTCTAATTTGTGCCGGGTCAGACGATTCCCCTGAAGTAGGCGATGGTTTTTTCCAGGCCCTCATCCAGCTTGACCGCCGGTCGCCAGCCGAGGGACTTCTCGGCCAGGGATATGTCGGGGCAGCGTTGCATGGGGTCATCCATGGGCAGCGGTTTTTCGACCAGCTCGGACGTCGATCCGGTCATGTGGATGATTTTTTCGGCCAGTTCCCGGATGGTGAATTCGTCCGGGTTGCCCAGATTCATCGGCCCGGTTACGTCATCGGGCGCCGCCATAAGCCTGAGGAAGCCTTCAATCAGATCATCGACATAACAGAACGAGCGGGTTTGCTTGCCGTCGCCATAGACGGTGATCGGCTGACCTTTAAGCGCCTGTACGATAAAGTTGGAAACCACGCGTCCGTCGTCGGGCAGCATTTTCGGTCCGTACGTGTTGAAGATGCGAGCCACCCGGATGCTCAAATTATGTTGACGCAGGTAATCGAAGAAAAGGGTTTCGGCGCAGCGCTTGCCTTCATCGTAACAGGCCCTGGGGCCCGTCGTTGAAACGTTGCCGTGATAATCCTCGGTCTGTGGATGGACACTGGGGTCGCCGTATACCTCGCTGGTCGACGCCTGAAAAATCCTGGCCCCGGTCCGCTTCGCCAGACCCAGCATGTTAATGGCGCCATGAACGCTGGTCTTGGTCGTCTGTACCGGGTTGTTCTGGTAGTGAATGGGCGACGCCGGACAGGCCAGGTTGTAGATCTCGTCAACCTCCACATACAACGGAAAAGTAATGTCATGGCGCTCCAGTTCGAAGCGTGGATTATCAAGCAGGGGCAGAATATTATCACGGGAGCCGGTGTA
Organism: Rhodospirillaceae bacterium; assembly: GCA_013204045.1. Lineage (GTDB taxonomy): Bacteria > Pseudomonadota > Alphaproteobacteria > Rhodospirillales > JABHCV01 > JABMOQ01. The sequence continues at coordinate 9,859 of JABMOQ010000033.1, forward strand.
AAAATTATCGACACACAAGACCTCGTTGCCCAGCTCCAGCAGCCGCGCACACAGGTGCGAGCCGAGAAATCCCGCCCCGCCGGTAACAAGAATACGTTTGTTGGAAGCCATTATCGGGTCTGTCTCATTTTGCAAAGTGTTTCTGGAATCGGCAAAAACCTAGCATTGTTATCAACAGAGCACTAGATCGAAAGGAAGCGCCGCCCGCCGTTGTTGGGCCAGGTGCTGACTTCCCCTTTGGCATTTTCCCAAGTCCGCGACACATCGTCGCCATTGATGAAATTCGGCCAATGAAAATCACGCCGAGTTGTGTGTCAGGGGGGAATGGGAATATGATGGCCCAGGCGGGGAAAGATACCCGTTTGCAGGGGCCCGGCCTCTTTTGTATCTCGTGGGGCGTATGATAATCGACTATTAACGGTTTTTCCTTATCTTGCGGATGGTTGGTTACCCGCAACGGAGGTTTGAGCACGAACAATGGCCCTGATCGGCACGATCATGAATTCTCCGGGCTCGGAAAAAGCGAGCGAGGAAACCCTGTTGCTCAACCGGCTCAGGGGGCTTGGCGATGACCGGAACGGTCATTTTGCCGTTCATATCCACATGTCTGCCCTCCGGCCCAGCAACCGCAAGCCCCATTTCCTTAAAATTGCGGCCCGAACTTTTGACAATTTACTCAGCAATTTCGACGCCACCCTGTTCAGAATGTGGAACGTTGACTTCGTGTTGTTATGTCGCGAAGTGCCGATCGAGGAAGTCGACCCCGTCATCTTGAAGATCCGGCAGTTGTTCAGCGAGGACCCGCTGACCGAAGGCGAGGATGGCTCCTTGGATGACCGGTTCACGACCTGGTACGACTTGTCCCAGCCAAATGATTTTTCTGCTTTTGTTGAACTGTCCAATAAATTTGCCATCGAGATGGCAGAGCGCCGCCGCCAGGACGAGCAGTCTGTTTCGCCCAATGCCTTGTCGGGTGCGCGCCTGAACCCAGCCAGTGCTGGCGAGATCAACCTTAATCTGCAACGGGTCAAGATTGACGACCTGATCACGGAACAAACGGCGATTATCATCCATTCCGGCGGCAAGGGTGATGTGATGTTCCGCGAGTTGTTCGTATCCATGAAGGAACTGCAAAAAAGAGTCGCTCCCGATGTCAACCTGTTCGGCAGCTTGTGGCTGTTCCAGTTCCTGACGGAAACCATAGACAGGCGGGTGTTGAGCGTCATTTCACAGCGTGACTTTACCGCAATGCAGTACCCGATCAGCCTGAACCTGAACATCAGTTCGGTTCTTGGCCGAGAGTTCCAGCACTTCCGTCAAAGTGTCGGCGACAATACGGAAAAAATCATCGTCGAGTTCCAGTTGATAGACATATTTTCCGACATTATTGCCTACACGGATGCCCGCGAAATGTTGCAAGAAAACGGGTACAGGGTCCTGATTGATGGCCTTAGCCCACTGGCCCTTGAATATTTTGATCCCGCACGACTGCAGGCTGATCTGGTCAAGATTAGTTGGGGCCAGGAGTTCGAAAGCGAAGGCTCCGACGCCCGCATCGAAGACATGCGGGCCGTCGTGAAAAAAATGGGCGCCGACAGCGTCATCCTGGGGCGAACGGATTCGGAAGATGCGGTGGTGTGGGCCCTCGGCATAGGGGTCACTCGGTTTCAGGGCTACTACATCGACACCGTGGTCGAGGCCATGCAGGCCAAAGGGATTATCTGATGGCCGAGACCGAAAAAACCCCGAAGCGTATGCCCAGCCAGGAAAAGTTGCTGATGGATTACATGCAGCGGCTGGAAGAAAACAAGGATGACCGCAAGGCGGTGCATCTACATCTTTCCGACCTGAAACCCTATAATCGCCGCGACAGCCATCTTCAGGCCGCGATCAACAGTTTCGAGAATTTAATTAAGAACCTGAACGGGCAACTGTTCGCCCTGAACAATGCGGACATGTTTTTTTTCTTCAAGGCCACGGCCCTGGCGCAGACGGAAACCGTTGTGCAGAAAGTTCGCTTTCTTTTCAGCGATGATCCGCTGCTGGAGGACGAAGGCCCCGATGAAAACCGTTTCTCTACCTGGTATGACGCCAGCAGGGATTACAAAAAAATACTGCATATGGTGCAGTCGATCGTTGAGTCAGAGGAAAAAACCAAAACTGAAAAACGCAGTCGGACGGATACCCGCGCGGCACTGAAAATGCGCCAAAAAAAGGGCGATCCCCTGACGCCGGAAATTCTTTTCCGGGTCGAAAATGCGCTGGAACGCGCGGACCTGTCCAATCTTGTGCGGCGTCAGTTCATCTGCTCGGTCGATGCCCGAATGGTCCCTGTGCAAAGCTTCAGCGAGATGTTCATTTCCATCAACGACCTGCGCGAAACAATGGTTCCGGGGATTAACCTGCTGTCCAATCGTTGGCTGTTTCAACACCTGACCGAAACCCTCGATGTGCGGATGCTTTCACTGTTGTCGAAAACCGATACCGTAACCGTTACCGGCGATGTCAGCTTCAATGCAAATGTGGGCACTCTTCTGAGTCAGGAGTTTCAGGATTTCGACGAAAATATTGCGGCTTCCCGGCGCGGCTCGATGATTATCGAATTGCAGACGGTCGATATTTTTTCAGACCTCAGCGCCTATACCTTTGCCCGCGAGTTTGTGCAGGACAAGGGCTATCGGGTGTGCATCGACGGGCTGACCCTGCACACCATGCCGATGATCGACCGGGAAAGGCTGGGCGCCGATATGGTCAAGATGCAATGGCATTCCGACATGGTCGAAGGCGGCCCGGATATACAGGAAAAAATTCGCGCCATGGTTAAACGAACCGGCGCCAACAAGGTCATCTTGTGCCGGGTCGATAACCGCGAGGCGGTTGACTTCGGGCAATCTACCGGCATCAACCTTTTCCAGGGCCATTTTGTCGAGAACCTGATCGCCGAGGACGGCCGCCGCCGCGAGCTGCTGCGTCTGAAGCGGCGCATGGAACGCGCCGAAAGCGAAGAGAGTGATGAAGATTAACCAAACCTGCCCCGGCTCAGTCCTTGTCGCTGACGCCGGCTTCGGCAAACGTCGCCATGCCGGAGTGGCACGCCACCGCAGCCTTTAATATGCCAACCGCCAGTGCCGCGCCGGAGGCCTCGCCGAGGCGCATATGCATATCCAACAGCGGCGTCTTGCCGATGGCGTCGAGCAGCCGCAAATGGCCCGGCTCTGTCGACACATGGCCGACCATGCAGTGATCGAGGGCCCCGGCCAGGGTCGCTTCCAGGGTCGCCGCGGCGGCGGTCGAAACATAACCATCAAGCAATACGGGCACCCGCTTCAGGCGCCCCCCGATGACGGCGCCGACGATGGCCGCCAACTCGCGCCCACCGAGCGAGCACAGAACATCGAGCCCGTCACCTTTATTATGAGCGTTGTGACGGGCAACGCCGTCGCCGACGGCCTTGATTTTTGCCGTCATGGCTTCGCCCTCGACACCGGTACCGGGGCCGGTCCAGTCGGCCGCCGCCCCGCCGTAAAGACCATGACAAATTGCCGCGGCGGCGGTGGTGTTGCCGATCCCCATTTCGCCCAGACACAAAACGTCGCTACCACCGACAACGATGTCCATGCCGGCCTGGATGGCGGCGACGCATTCTTCCTCGGTCATGGCCGGCTGCTTGGTAAAGTCGGCGGTCGGATGCGCCAGGTCGAGGGCATCGACTGAAAGTTTAATATTGAAAGCCTTGCAAAGCTGATTAATGGCGGCGCCGCCAGCGCTGAAATTACCGACCATCTGTTCGGTCACTTCGGCCGGGTAGGCCGACACGCCTTGCGCCGTGACGCCGTGGTTGCCAGCGAATACCTGGGCCCGCGGGGCGTCCATGGTCGGCGGATGGCGGCCCTGCCAAAGGGCCAGCCAATGGCTTATTTCTTCCAACCGGCCCAGTGATCCGGGGGGTTTCGTCAACTGCGGTTCGCGGGCGGCGGCGGCGGCGCCGGCCGTGTCGTCGGGGCCGGGCAGTTGGGCCAGCAGGCCGCGGACATCGTTTAAACTGTTGATGGCGGGTAAATCGGTCATGAAAGAAATTCCATATTTCAGGGCACTAACCTATAACCGAAACGGATGATACGCGCACCCCAGGAAATGAGACGATGATAAAAAAGCCCGACGACAATCTGAGCATCCTGACCGGCTGGATCAGGGACACGCTGACGGCGGCCCGCTTCCTGACGCGGTTGCCGGTGCCGATGGCGGGTGTCGAAACAGAACGTTCGCTGGCCGAGGTTGTCTGGTCATTCCCCGTTATTGGCCTGATCGTCGGCGCCATCGGGGCGGCCGCCTTGATGATCGCAACGTCCGCCGGGCTGCATCCGCTGGCCTCCAGCCTTGTCGCCCTTGCGGCTATTTCACTGGTTACCGGGGCGTTGCATGAAGACGGGTTGGCCGATGTCGCCGACGGTTTCGGCGGCGGCGCTGAAATATCGGACAAGCTACGCATTATGCGGGACAGCACCGTCGGCACCTACGGCGTATTGGTGCTGGTATTCTCTGTCGCCGTTCGGGCGGCGGCGTTGGCCGGAATGCAAGGTTCGGGAACGGCGGCGTTAGCGCTGATCGCCGCCGCCGCCGTATCCAGGGGGCTGGTTGCCGCCGCCATGGCGTGGATGGAACCGGCCCGCACGGACGGGCTGGGGGCCAGTGCCGGTCGCCCGGAAGGCGAGGCCGCCCTTGTCGCCCTGGCCCTTTCGGCGGTCGTTGTTTTTGTTCTTCTTGGTTCGGCCGGTTGGGCAGTGCTGGCCGCTGCCGTCGTGGCGGCGGCCTTCATGGGCTGGACCGCCAACCGGCAAATCGGCGGCCACACCGGCGATGTGTTCGGCGCCGTACAGCAGGTGGCAGAAATTGCGGCGCTGATCGCCGCCGCCGCCGTACTCGGCTGATGACGGGTGACGCAACCCGCTGGTGGTGGGTGCGCCACGCGCCGGTCACCGGTCATGATGGTAAAATCTACGGTCAGTCCGATGTGCCTTGCGATACCTCCGACACGGCCTCCTTTCGGGCGCTGGCGCACATGTTGCCCGATGGCGCCGTGTGGGTCAGTTCCCACCTTGGCCGCACCCTTGAAACGGCGGCCGCGATCCGCGCCGCCGGCAAACCGGCCCCGGAACCGGCCCCGGAGCCAGACTTTGCCGAACAGCATTTTGGCGACTGGCAAACACAGTCGTGGGATGATCTGCACGCTGGCGGAACGCCAGAATACAGGGCGTTCTGGGAAAATCCTGGTCACAGTGCCGCCCCCGGCGGAGAAAGCTTCGCCGATCTGATTGTCCGGGTCACCGCCGTCATGGCCCGTTTAAACGGGGATCACGATGGGCGCGACATCGTCGCCGTCGCCCACGGCGGCACCATCCGCGCCGCCCTTGCCACCGCCCTGGACCTGAAACCGGCCCGGGCGCTGGCCATCAAGATCGATACCCTGTCCCTGACCCGCATGGATTATGTGCCCGGCGGCCTGTTTGAGGGCCAGGGCGGGATGTGGCGGATTGTCTCGGTCAATGTGCCGCCGCGCTAGTTTCATCGCCCCCGCCTGTGCTACGTTCCCGGCCTTCTAATGGATGGAATGACGGTCTGTGAAAACCTCTTCAACATTGCCTGCCCTGACCCTTGTGCTGGGCGGCCAGCGATCCGGCAAAAGCGCCCACGGCGAAGCGTTGATCGGCAAGGCCGATGCGGTTTATCTGGCAACCTGCGAGATTCTGGACGGCACCATGGCCGATCGCATCGCCCGCCACCAGAAGCGCCGCGGCGATCACTGGATAACGGTCGAGGAACCGGCCAATCTTGCCGCCGCCCTTGTTGAGAACGATACCGCCGGACGCCCGATCCTGGTCGACAGCCTTGGCATGTGGATATCCAATTTGCTCGGCGCCGGGGCTGACCCCGAGGCCGAAATATCCGCCCTTGCCAGTGCCTTAAAAAAGCTTACATGTCCGGTGGTCATGGTTTCCGAAGAAACCGGACTTGGCATCATTCCGGACAATCCACTGGCCCGGGATTTTATTGATGCCCTCGGCCTCGCCAATCAGGTGATTGCAGATCAAGCCGAACGCGTCGTCCTCATCGTCGCCGGGCAGGCGCTAACTCTAAAAGGATAAGACCAAAAAATGAAAATTCCCGCCACCGTCATCACCGGGTTTCTCGGCGCCGGCAAAACCACCCTGGTGCGCCACTTGTTGCAAAATGCCGGTGGTCGGCGCATTGCGCTGATCATTAACGAATTTGGCGATCTGGGTGTCGATGCCGATATTCTCGACGGTTGCGGCATCGAAGGTTGCGAAGAAGGCGACATGATCGAGCTTGCCAACGGGTGTATCTGCTGCACGGTCGCCGATGAATTCATACCGACCATGGAAGCGTTGCTGGGGCGCGACCAGCCCCCCGATCACATCGTCATTGAAACTTCTGGCCTGGCGCTACCCAAACCCCTGGTCAAGGCCTTCAACTGGCCCGAGGTCAGGTCCCGGGTCACCGTCGACGGGGTCATCGCCGTTATTGATGCGCCGGCCGTTGCCGAAGGCCGCTTCGCAGACGCTGAAGGGGCCGCCCCATCGCCCGATCATGATAACCCGCTGGAAGAAGTTTTCGAAGATCAGCTGCTCGCTGCCGATCTGGTTATCCTCAACAAATCAGATCTCCTCGATGAAGCGGCGCTGGCGTCCGTTACGGTTAGCCTCGCCGGCAGCCTCAGGGATTCCGTCAAGACTATTGCCGCCGTCAATGCCGCCATCAATATCGATGTCTTGCTCGGCCTGACGGCGGCCGCCGAAGATGATGTGGAAAATCGCCGTTCCCATCACGACGGCGAAGACGACCACGACCACGACGATTTTGAAAGCTTCACCGTCAACATGAATGACATCACCGACCCTTCGGGTTTGGAAAGCCTGCTGGCCCAGGTAACTACCGCCCACGACATCTTGCGTATCAAGGGTATTGTTCATGTGCCCGGCAAGGATATGCGTCATGTGGTGCAGGGCGTCGGCCCGCGCATCCAGCGTTACTATGACCGGCCGTGGGCGGACGGCGAAGAACGACGCGGACGGCTGGTGTTCATCGGACAAAAGGGCCTCGATCGCGCCGCCATCACGGCGGCGGTCACGGGCTAGGGGCGGGTTAAGGCATGCATCTACTCGCCGCGACACCGGGGGGCGTATCGGATGGCTCGGAAGCCATCGATCTGGCTCAAAGTCCCGGCGACATTATTTTCCTGACTGCCGCCGATACCGAACTGGCGGCCATGGCCGGGGCCTATGGGGCCATGGAAAATGAAGGCTTCCCGTCGCTGCGGCTGGCCAGCCTGCTGCACCTTGGTCACAACATGTCCGTCGACCTTTATATGGAGCAGACGGCACGTCACGCCCGGCTCATCATCGTCCGTTTGTTGGGCGGGCGCGGGTACTGGGAATACGGGGTCGAGCAACTGGTCGCCGTCGCCCGTGAACACAATATTCAGCTTGCCTTCCTGCCCGGCGATGACCAGCCCGATGCGGAATTGTCGGCGGCCTCAAGCGTGGCGCCGGAAGCCTGCCACCGGTTATGGCAGTACTGCGTTCATGGCGGTCCGGAAAATGCCCGGGCGTTTATAGGGTATGCGGCATTCCTGACCGGCTTTGAGTGCCAATGGCGCGAACCAAAGCCGTTGCTCCGCGCCGGTTTTTATAATGACGCCGTTCAGGATAGATGGCGCGACGGCCAGCCGCTGGCGGCGCTGGTTTTCTACCGGGCCTTGCTGCAGGCCGGAAATTTAAAGACCATCGATGCAATTATTGAAGCGCTTCTGGAAGCCAAACTAAACCCCTTGCCGATTTACGTCGCCAGCCTCAAGGACCCGGTGGCGGCGGCGACCATCGACGAAATTTTTAAGGATCACAAGCCGGACGTAATTTTGAACACAACCGGCTTCGCCGTGTCGTCGCCGGGCGCCGAACACATCCCGACACCCCTAAGCCAGGCCGGCGTGCCGGTGCTGCAGGTGGTGTTCTCGGGTTCATCTCTGGATGACTGGCGCGGCGGCATGCACGGCCTTTCGGCCCGCGACATCGCCATGAACGTGGCGTTGCCCGAGGTCGACGGCAGCATCCTCGCCCGTGCCGTGTCGTTCAAGGGCCTGAAGCGCCACGACGACAAAACCGAAACCGACATCGTCACCTACGAACCGGTGGCCGATCGCATCGCCTTTACCGCCCGCCTTGCCGCCGGTTGGGCCGGGCTGGCGCGCACCGCGCCCAAGGACCGGCACATCGCCGTGGTGCTGGCCAACTATCCCAACCGGGATGGGCGCATCGGCAATGGCGTCGGCCTGGACACCCCGGCCGCCGCCGTGGTCGCCCTCGGGGCCATGCAGGCGGCCGGCTATAGCGTCGATGAACTTCCTGATGGCGGCGACGCCCTGGTGCGCCGTCTGGCGGCCGGCCCGACCAACGCCACCGATACCATCAAAAACCAGCAGGCGACGGAGACCTTGTCCCTGGAATCCTACCAGGAATTTTTTGCTGAACTTTCCGAACACACCCGCCGCCGGGTGACCAAGCGCTGGGGCTCGCCCGAGACCGATCCCTTCATGCGCAGCGACGGGCATTTTGCAATCCCCGCTTACCGGCTCGGCAACATCGCCGTCTGCCTGCAACCGGCGCGCGGCTACAACATTGATCCGACCAGCAGCTATCATGATCCCGATCTGGTGCCGCCCCACGGGTACCTGGCGTTTTATGCCTGGGTGCGGCGGGAATTTGCCGCCCACGCGGTGATTCATTTTGGCAAGCACGGCAACTTGGAATGGCTGCCCGGCAAGTCGCTGGCCTTATCGGGTGACTGCTTCCCGGAAGTGGCCTTGGGCCCCATCCCCCATATTTATCCGTTTATCGTCAATGATCCCGGCGAGGGCACGCAAGCCAAGCGCCGGGCCTCGGCGGTGATCATCGATCACCTGACGCCGCCGCTAACCCGGGCCGAAAGTTACGGGCCGCTGGCCGACCTGGAGCTGCTGGTCGATGAATTTTACGAGGCCTCCGGCGTCGATCCGCGCCGCCTGAAAGTCCTGAAAAAGGAAATCCTCACCCTTTGCGCGGCCTCTGGCCTAGGCTCCGATTGCGGCATGGACGGGGCCGCCGACGAAGACACGGCGCTCTCCAGGCTCGACAATTATTTATGCGAGTTAAAGGAAATGCAGATCCGCGACGGCTTGCACATTTTCGGCCAGGCCCCGGAAGGCCGCCTGTTGGCCGATTTACTGGCAGCCCTGGTGCGGGTGCCGCGGGGCAAAGGCGTCGGCGGCGATGCTTCGCTGCAACGTGCCCTGGCCGATGATCTGGGACTGGGCTTCGATCCGCTGGATTGTGATATGGCGGCGGCGTGGGCCGGGCCGAAACCGGACGCGCTCACCGGCGATCATACATGGCGCAGCACCGGCGATACGGTCGAACGGCTGGAAGGGCTGGCGCTCAGGTTGATCACCGGCGAGGCATCGCCGGATAGGGCATGGACGCGAGCGCTTGATGTGTTGGAGTCTCTGGAAGCCAAAATAAAGCCCGCCGTCATGGCCTGCGGCGCGGCTGAAATTCGCGGCCTGCTGACGGCCCTGGATGGCCGCTTCGTCGCCCCCGGACCTTCCGGCGCGCCGACCCGGGGTCGCCCCGATGTGCTGCCGACGGGACGCAATTTCTATTCCATCGATACCCGCACCGTGCCGACCCCGGCGGCCTGGACGCTGGGCTGGAAGTCGGCCGGCTTGCTGGTCGAGCGTCATATGCAGGAGCACGGTGCGTGGCCGAAGGTGATGGCGCTGACCGCATGGGGCACGTCGAACATGCGCACCGGCGGCGATGACATCGCGCAAGGGCTGGCCCTGATGGGGGTGCGCCCGACCTGGGATGCGGCGAGCCGCCGGGTCACCGGGTTCGAGGTGTTGCCGGTGTCGGTGCTGGGCCGTCCCCGCGTCGATGTGACGCTCCGGGTGTCGGGTTTTTTCCGCGACGCCTTTCCTGGCCTTATCGATTTATTTTCCTCGGCGGCCCGCGCCGTCGCCGCCCTGGATGAGCCGCCCGCCGACAATCCATTGGCGGTGCACGTATCGATCGAGGCCAAACGGCTGGTGGCCGAGGGGGCGGCGCCGGAAACCGCAAGCCTGCGTGCCGGCTACCGGGTTTTCGGCTCCATGCCGGGCGCTTACGGGGCCGGATTGCAGGCGCTGATAGATGAAAAAGGCTGGCAGACGGAAACCGATCTGGCCCGTGCCTATGTGGCCTGGGGTGGCTATGCCTATGGTGAAGGCGCTCAAGGCACCGCCGAGCACGGATTGTTTGAACAAAGGCTGTCGTCGGTCGAGGCGGTTATCCACAACCAGGACAACCGGGAACACGACCTGCTCGATTCCGATGATTATTACCAGTTCGAAGGCGGCATGACGGCCGCCGTGCGCGAGCTGTCGGGTAAGCAGCCAACGGTCTGGCATAATGATCATTCCAGACCCGAAACCCCCCGTATACGTACCCTGGAAGACGAAATCGCCCGGGTCGTCCGGGCCCGGGTGGTCAACCCGAAATGGATTTCCGGGGTCATGCGACACGGCTATAAGGGGGCGTTCGAAATGGCGGCCACGGTCGATTACCTGTTCGCCTTTGCGGCCACGGCGAAATGCGTCAAAGACCATCATTTCGATGCCGTATACGAGGCCTATCTTGGCGACGAGACCGTGCGCGGCTTTATCGCCGAGCATAATCCGGAAGCCTTGAAGGAAATGGTCGACCGCTTGCTGGAGGCGCAAATGAGGGGCCTGTGGACGCCGCGCCTTAATAGTACCCATGCGGCCCTTTCCGAATTGGCCAGATAGGGATAAAAAGCAGGATGGCAAAAAAGAAACTAACCCTCGGCTGGGAAGAATGGGTGGCGTTGCCGGGCCTTGAAGGCATTGAACAGGTCACCGGCAAGAACATCGCCGGCATGATCATCGAACACGTCGAGGGCCACGACCGGCCCGGCAAATTGAAAACACGAAAGAAAGAAAAAGCCAGATGACCGCTGAAAATGACGACGCCCGCCATTCGGAAAAGATGGCCAAGAAAAAGGCCGCCCGCGACAAGATTCTGGCAACCAAAACGCAAGAGAAAGGGTTGCTGATCGTCCACACCGGCAAGGGCAAGGGCAAATCGACGGCGGCCTGGGGCATGGCATTGCGCATGATTGGTCACGGCAAGCGCATCGGCATCGTGCAGTTCGTCAAGGGGGCGTGGGAAACCGGCGAGCGGGGGGTGTTCGATAAATTCCCCGATCAGGTGGTGATCAAGGCGCTCGGCGAGGGTTTCACCTGGGAAACCCAGGACAAGGCCCGCGACATCGCGGCCGCAGAAAAGGCCTGGGCGGCCGCCCGGGAAATGATCGCCGACGACAGTCTTTCCATGGTCATTCTGGACGAGCTCAACATCGTGCTGCGCTATGAATATCTGGCTCTGGACGATGTGTTGAAGGGGCTGGAAGCCAGACCAGACGGCCTGCATGTTGTCGTCACCGGGCGCAATGCGGCAGATGCCATGATCGAGGCCGCCGATCTTGTGACCGAGATGACGCTGGTCAAGCATCCGTTCCGCGCCGGTATCAAGGCACAGGCCGGGGTGGAATTTTAGGGTAGAATACCCTGCAGTTCACGATTCGCATTTAGGGGGCTCGTATGAAGAAAATTTCTTTTATCACCATAATGTTTATTGCGGCGTCGTCGCTGGCGTCGTGCGCCGACATGCGCCGGGAACCGGTCGATATCGCCCGCAATGTGGTCAGTCAGGCCACCGATACGGTTAATCGTTTTTCCTCCATGCCGGATCTCAAGGGGTTTGCCGAGTATATGCCGGCGGCCCGGGGCATCGTCGTGCTGCCCAACGTTATCAAGGGCGGCCTGATGTTCGGTGGCGAGGGTGGAAATGGCGTGCTGCTGGTGCGCCGCGCCAATGGTTCGTGGAGCCAGCCGGCCTTTTATATTCTCGGCGCCGCCAGCTTCGGCATCCAGGCCGGCTTGCAGAACACGGAAATTATCCTGCTGCTGCAAAGCGACAAGGCCATCGATGCGGTCATCGACCATCAGGGCAAGCTGGGGGCCGATGCCGGGATCACCGTTGGTATGATCGGTGCCGGGGCCGAGGTCTCGACCACCACAAATATCGGCCTCGACGTGCTCGCCTTCGCCAATGCCAAGGTCGGCCTGTTCGGGGGCGCATCGCTGGAAGGCGCGGTGCTGGCCCGGCGCACCGATCTCAACGAAGCTTATTACGGCATGGGGGCCGGGCCCCGCGACATCCTGTTCGGCAACGCCTTCGCCAATGCCCAATCGGGCGGGTTGAGGGCGGCCCTTGGCGCAGAATAAATCCGGCAAGGGGGCTCCTGCCCGCGCCCTGATGTTTCAGGGAACCGGCTCGGATGTGGGCAAGTCGTTGCTGGTGGCCGGCCTTGCCCGGGCCTTTCATAATCGCGGCCTTGCCGTCCGCCCCTTCAAGCCGCAGAACATGTCCAACAACGCCGCCGTCACGGTGGAAGGCGGCGAAATTGGCCGCGCCCAGGCGTTGCAGGCCAGGGCTTGCGGAATCGCGCCATCCCTGCACATGAACCCTGTCTTGCTAAAGCCGGAAACCGATACGGGCGCGCAGGTGATCGTTCAGGGCAAGGTCGAAACAACGGCCAAGGCCGCCGACTATCATGCCCTGAAACCGAAACTGATGAAGCGCGTTCTGGAAAGTTTTCACATCACCGCCAAGGGCGTCGACCTTGTGTTGATCGAGGGCGCCGGCAGCGCCGCCGAGGTAAACCTGCGGGACGCCGACATCGCCAACATGGGCTTTGCGGTGGCGGCGAATGTTCCTGTGGTGTTGATCGGCGACATCGACCGGGGCGGGGTGATCGCTTCCATCGTTGGCACCCATGCATTGCTGGACGACACCGACCGGGACCAGCTGGCCGGTTACATCATCAATAAATTTCGCGGCGATCCCAAACTGTTTGCCGCCGCCGACGGTATCATTAAGGAAAAAACCGGGCTCGGGTCTTTCGGGCTGGTGCCGTGGTTTGCGGACGCCCGCCGTCTGCCGGCCGAGGACGCCATGTCGTTGGATAACCGGGAGCGGGGGGTCGGCGCGACCGCCGATATCCGCATCGCTGTGCCGCGGCTATCGCGCATTGCCAATTTTGACGATCTTGACCCGCTGATGGGGGAAGACGGCGTCACCGTTGATATTATCGAAGCCGGATCGCCCCTGCCCGCCCATGCCGACGTGGTGTTGCTGCCGGGGTCCAAGGCGACCCTGGCGGATCTGGACTTCTTGCGCGACCAAGGATGGGATGTGGATATCGCCGGTCATGTGCGCCGGGGTGGGTTGGTGGTCGGCCTGTGCGGCGGCTACCAGATGCTCGGCAAGCGGCTCAGCGATCCGGTTGGGGTCGAGGGCAAGGCGGGTCAGCGGGACGGCCTCGGCTTGCTCCATGTGGAAACCGTGCTCACCGACGACAAGGCACTGGAAACGGTGACCGGGCATTGCGCTCTCACCCAGGCCCCCATCCACGGCTATGAAATGCATCTGGGCCTGACCGAAGGGCCGGACCGGGCGCGACCCTGGCTGCATTTAAGTGACGGGCGCTCGGAAGGGGCTGTTTCCGCCGATGGCCGGATCATGGGCTCGTACGTGCATGGCATTTTCGCCGCCGATGATTTTCGCCACGGTTTTCTGGATGCCATTCGTTCGGGCAGCGTCCGTACCCAGGATTATGAACAACGGATAGAGGAAACGCTGGATGGGTTGGCCGCGCATCTGGAAAAGCATCTCGATCTGGACGGCTTGCTCGAAGCGGCACGCCCCGTCACCTAGATCAGAAAGGCGACCAGTCCTGAAAATGACAGCACGGCAAGGGCGGTAGAAATCAAAATCGCCGTTGACGATCTCAACACGTAAACCCCGAAACTGCTGGCGATGATGTAAACGTTTCCGGCAACCGGGGCGGCTGCCGTCAGCACGGCGGCCGTCGCCCACAACGGCTCGATCTGGAATATTTGAGTCATCGTCCCCCACATGACAGCCGGATAGACGAACAGCTTGGCCGCGCTCATGTAGGCCGCCTCGGCCATGGCGTCGGCCATTTTGCGCTGCGACAGGGTGGCGCCGAGGGCAAACAGGGCGGCCGGCCCGGCGGCCCGGCCCAATAAACTTGTAAAGCTTTCGACCGGGGCAGGCAGGGTGAGTCCCCCCGCCGACCACAAGACTCCGGCGGCAATAGACAGCACGAACGGGTTCAGGGCCACGCCGCGAACAACAGTGCGGACGAAATCGGCCGAGGCACCGGTATCATGACGATCGATTTCCAGCAGCGCGATCGATAGTGGCACCAGCACCACCAGATCGACCAGCCAGCCGAGCACCACCGGCAGGGTCGCCGCCTCGCCGAGCAAGGCGATGATCAGGGGCAGGGCGAGGTACCCCACATTGCCGACGCTGCCGGCCTGTCCCAGCAACGCCGATTCCCCCAGCGTCGTTTTAAACAGCAGGTGCCCGACCGTGGCAGTGGCGGCGAACATGAAAAGTCCGGCCGCCCCATAGGCCAGCATAAAGGACGGGTTGGCGATGTCGGCCACATGCCTGGACGCCAGGGATGAAAATATCAGGCACGGCAGGGCAAAGTAGAAAACGAATGCATTAAGGCCGGCGATGCCCGGCTCGCTGAGGATTTGCCGCCTTCCCGCCAGCCAGCCGCAGGCGATCAGGGCGAAAAACGGCAAGGTGATGGTGATAATGCCTTGCAAGGGGTTAGCTTCCCAGCCTGACCATGGATACGGCGGCCACCCACATGCCGTTGATCAGCGAGGCGACCAGATAAAGATAGAGCATGCGGCGGATGTCCTTGGCCGTCGCCCGGGCCGAGCCGCCGCCGATCCACGGCGCATTGACGGTACGGTCGGAATATTTACGGGGGCCGGCGATGGCCAGGTCAAGGGCGCCGGCGGCGGCGGCTTCCGGCCAGCCGGCATTCATTGAATTGTGCTTGGGGGCGTCCCGCCACATGATTTTCAGGGCGCGCAGCGGATTGGCCGTCGGCACGAAGGCTGCGGCGGCGGCAATAAAAAGACCGGAAAGCCGCGCCGGGATCAGGTTAAGTACATCGTCCAGGCGCGCCGCCGTCATGCCGAAGGCCCGGTATTTGGGCGTCATATGACCGATCATGCTGTCCATGGTGTTGACGGTTTTATAGATGAGGATGCCGGGAAAACCGAACAGCACGTACCAGAACACCGGGGCGACGACCCCGTCGCAGAAATTTTCGGCGCACGATTCGATGGCGGCGCGGGACACCCCATGCGCGTCGAGCAAGCGCGGGTCGCGGCCGACAATGTGCGACACGGCTTCCCGGCCCGCCTCCAGTCCGCTGCCATCAAGGGCGACAGCGACGGTGCGAACCCGGTCGTAAAGGCCGCGCCCGGCAAGCAGCATAATCAGGCCGAGCAATTCGACGATCCAGCCGAAATCATGATGTTGGGTCAGCCACGCCACCGCCCACCCGGTTCCGCCGGTAAAGCTAACCATAAGCGCAACGACCAGGGCGCCCCGGATGGCCCGGTCGGCTTCGCTGCGGGATTCCCGGTTGAGTTTGCGGTCGAACCAGTCGATCAGGGCGCCGATCAATTGGACCGGATGCTTGATTCGCCGGAACACCGCCTCGGCGGCGCCCACGTATGATTCGATGACCAGCGCGATCAGCAGCAGGACAAGTGGGTCAAAGCCGTGTTCGCTGCCGCCGATTCCAAAGGTAAACATGCCCCGCAGTCTGGTGTATGGGAATCACCGCCGTCAATTGAAATACTTGGAATGTGCCTCCCCTTGAGCCTATAGTCCGCCGGTAACCCCGGACGGAGGCCATGACCAGCCGGGCCAGCGCATTTTTAACAAGCCCGAAGGCAAGGACCAGGCATATGACCGAGACCCCCCCTGTAAAAACAGGCCTGATGATTTGTGGCCACGGAAGCCGCGATTCCGATGCCGTTGCCCAGTTCAACCGGCTGGCCGGGCATTTGCGGTTGCGCCTGCCCGAATACGACATCGAAAGCGGCTTCCTGGAATTTGCCAAGCCGGTGCTGCGCGAAGGCCTGGACAAGCTGATGGAGCGCGGCGCCAAGCGCATATTATGCCTGCCCGGCATGCTGTTCGCCGCCGGCCATGTGAAGAACGACCTGCCCAGCGAGGTCAATGAATTCGCCGCCGATAATCCGGGCATTGACGTGCGTTACGGGCGCGAACTGGCCATCGACCGGCGGCTTTTGAAAGCCGCAAGCGAGCGCATCGAAGAAGCCGAGGCCGCCGCCCAAACCAAGGTGGCCCGCGAAGATACCTTGCTGATGGTGGTCGGGCGCGGCACCAACGATTCCGACGCCAATTCAAACGTCTGCAAGGTCGCCCGCATGTTATGGGAAGGTATGGGCTTCGGCTGGGCCGAGGTCAGTTATTCCGGCGTTACCACGCCGCTCGTCGATGCGGGCATGGAAAAAGCCGTGAAGCTGGGCTTTAAACGGATCATCGTCTTCCCTTATTTCCTGTTTACCGGGGTGCTGGTGCGGCGCATCTACGATTGGGCCGACGAAGCCGCCGCCACCCATACGGGCGTTGAAATTCTTAAAGCCGGATACCTCAACGATCATCCATTGTTGCTGGAAACCTTTGCCGACCGGGTCGGTGAAATGCTGACCGGCGACAACGTCATGAATTGCCAGTTGTGCAAATACCGGGAACAGATCATCGGCTTTGAAGGCGACGTCGGCCAGCCACAGGTCGGCCACCACCATCATGTGCGCGGCATCGGCACCGACGATCACCATCATCATGATCATGATCATGATCATGGCCACGGCCACCATCACCACGGGGATGCGGGCGATGACGGCTGAGCGGCTCGACTATTTGCGCGACCCTAAGGAAATTTATCGCCGCTCGTTTGAAATGATCGGCGCAGCGGCGGACCTGGACCGGTTTCCCGCCGACGTCCGGCCGGTCGCCGAGCGGCTGGTCCATGCATCGGGGCTGGAAACCGCGGCCCGCGATCTGGTGTTTTCTGATGGCGCCGGCGCGGTCGGGCGGCGGGCGCTGGCCGCCGGCGCGCCCATCTATGTGGACGCCGAAATGGTCGCCGCCGGGATTATCCAAAAACGGCTTTCCGGCAACCGGGTGATCTGCACCCTCAACGATGAAGGGATCGCGCACCGCGCCGCCGAACAGGGCACCACCCGCTCGGCCGCCGCCGTCGAGACGTGGCAAAATAAACTGCCGGACTGCCCGCTGGAAGGCAGCGTGGTCGCCATCGGCAATGCGCCGACGGCGCTTTTCCGGCTGCTCGAAGGGCTCTTGGCGGGCTGGCCAAGGCCGGCGCTGGTGCTGGGATTTCCGGTCGGCTTCGTCGGTGCCGCCGAATCGAAAGACGCGCTCATCAAATATGGCCGCCAACTGGACCTGCCGTTCATCACCCTTACCGGGCGCATGGGCGGCAGCGCCATGGCGGCGGCGGCGGTCAATGCCCTTGCCGGAGGCAAGAGGGAACATAAGTCCGGAGGCAAGAGGGAACATAAGTCCAGAGGCAACGGAGAATGAGCAAATCAATTAATGATCCCTGGATCACCGTTATCGGTATCGGCGAGGACGGGCTGGATGGTTTGTCCCCGGCACTTTGCGCCGTCATAGATGCCGCCGAGGTATTGGTCGGCGGCGATCGGCATCATGAAAAAGTTCCCGTCAGCAACGCTGAACGGCTGACCTGGAAAGGTGGTTTCGCCGCGGCGGTTCAGGAAATCGGCAAACACCGGGGCCGCCGGGTCGTCGTGCTTGCCTCGGGTGATCCCATGAACTACGGCGCCGGGGCCATGATCGTCCGCGAATTCGGCGCCGATGCCGTCGTTATCCACCCGGCCCCCGGCGCGTTCAGCCTGGCCGCCGCCCGTATGGGCTGGTCGATTCCCGATTGCGAGACGTTGACCATTCATGGCCGACCCTTGGAAGCGCTCGGCCTGCATCTATCGCCGGGGGCGAAATTGCTGGTCCTCAGCCAGGGCGGCGACAGTCCGGCGGCGGCGGCCGAACTGCTTTCGGCTTTCGGCTACGGCCTCAGCCGCATCACCGTGCTCGAACATCTGGGCGGCCTCAACGAAAAACGTTTCGATGGCATGGCCGCCGATTGGCACCATGGCCGCGCCGCCGATCTTAACGTGCTGGCCATTGAATGCATTGCCGAGCCCGGCGCATCGGCACTGTCGCGGGCCCCGGGCCTGCCCGACGATGTGTTCGCCCATGATGGTCAGTTGACCAAGCGTGAAGTGCGCGCCGTCACGTTGGCCGCCTTGCAATCCCTGCCGGGGCAGATTTTGTGGGATATCGGCGCCGGTTGCGGCTCGGTGGCCATCGAATGGCTGCGGCTGGGCAGCAACCGGCGCGCCGTCGCCGTCGAAAAATCACTGGAACGGTGTCATCTGATCGGCCAGAACGCGGCTGCTCTCGGCACCCATAATATGGTCGTCGTCAACGGCACATTTCCCGATGTGGCAAGCGGCCTCGGCCCGGCCCCCGATGCGATCTTTGTCGGTGGCGGGGTATCGGCGCCGGGCCTGCTGGACGTCGCCTGGGACGCCTTGAAGCCGGGCGGCATATTTGTCGCCAATGGGGTTACCCTGGAGGCCGAGCAGGCATTGCTGGACTTTCGCCAACGCCATGATGGCGACCTGACCCGCATTTCCGTCGAGCGGGCCGGGCCGGTCGGGGGCCTGACCGCCTTTCGCCCGATGATGGCGGTCACCCAACTGGCGCAGCGGAAACAACCATGAGCGCGACCCTTTACGGCGTCGGCGTCGGCCCCGGCGATCCCGAATTGTTGACGTTAAAAGCGGTCAAGGTGCTGGCCGCCGTGCCGGTCATCGCCTATGTGGCGCCACGGGTTGACGGTGAGGTCGATGGCAAGGTGGCGCCGTCGCTGGCGCGG
Organism: Rhodospirillaceae bacterium; assembly: GCA_013204045.1. Lineage (GTDB taxonomy): Bacteria > Pseudomonadota > Alphaproteobacteria > Rhodospirillales > JABHCV01 > JABMOQ01. The sequence goes on from JABMOQ010000033.1 coordinate 28,885, forward strand.
GCCATCGCCGCCCCGCATCTGCAGGGCGCAAAAACAGAAATCACCATTGCCATCGCCATGCGGGAGGATCCGGGGTCGGGGCAACTTGAATATGACCGGGCGGCGGCGGTGATCGCCGACCATCTGGCGGCGGGCCGCGACGTCGCCATGTTGTGCGAGGGCGACCCGTTGCTCTACGGCTCGTTCATGTATGTGCTGGAACGCTTGCGGGGCGATCACAAGATCATCACCGTGCCCGGCGTTTCGGCGCTGTCGGCGGCGGCGGCGCAAGCGGGCGTTGCCATGGTGTCGCGCCGACAAAGCCTGATGCTGGTTCCGGCGACACTTGATGAGGGGCCTCTGGAAGCCAAAATTAAAATTGCCGATGCGATCGCCGTGTTCAAGGTCGGCCGCCATCTGGATAAGGTGCGCCGGGTGCTGGGTCGCCTCGGCCGCGATGGCGATGCCATATATATAGAGAACGCCTCTTTGGCCGACGCAAAAGTCACGGCCCTGTCCGATGCCCCCGGCGCGGCCCCCTATTTTTCCATGGTGCTGGTTCCGGCCCCAAGCGGAGATTCTGAATGACGGCGATTATTGTTCTTGATCCGGCAGCTATTGAACTGGCGCGGAAACTGGCGGCGGGTCTGGAGGGAGCCTGTATTCACGGGCTTGCCGGCCGGGTCCAGGGGGCGGAAGTTTCTTTTTCGGAAACCGCGGATCATTTGCGGAAACTGTTTCAGTCCGGCGAGGCCATCGTCGGCATCTGCGCCGCCGCTATTTTAATTCGTGCCCTGTCTCCGGTCATCGCCGATAAAAACAACGAGCCTGCCGTGATCGCGGTTTCCGGCGACGGCGCATCCGTGGTGCCGTTATTGGGCGGACACGCCGGGGCCAATCGCATGGCGGCCGCGATCGCCAAGCTGACATCCGGCCATGCCGCCGTTACCACCGCCACCGATGTTGCCTTCGGCATGGCCCTTGATGATCCGCCGTCCGGCTGGCGTCTGGCCAACCGGGCCGCCGTCAAGGGTGTCGCCGCCCGGCTGCTGGCCGGCGCGCCGGTGTCGCTGGACGCCGGGTGCGGCAATATAAAATGGCTGACCGAATCGGCGGCCAATTTCGTTGACCGGGCGGACGGGCCGGGCATCATCGTTACCGAAAAGAGTGCGCCGGGTGGCGATGACCTGGTCTTGCACCCGCCGGTGCTGGTGCTCGGGGTCGGCTGCGAGCGGGGCTGTGGCACGGATGAGCTGATCGGGCTCGCCATGGATACCCTGGCCGGGGCCGGGCTGTCGCCCCTGGCCGTGGCCGCCGTGGTATCGCTGGATTTGAAAATGGACGAGGACGCGGTGCATGGGCTGGCGGCGCATCTGGATGTGCCGGCCCGGTTTTTTGACGCCGCCCGGCTGGAAGCCGAAACGCCGCGCCTGGCCCATCCGTCCGATGCGGTGTTTGCCGAAGTCGGCTGCCATGGCGTCGCCGAGGCTGCGGCCCTGGCCGCCGCCGGAATGTTGCGGGTCGAAAAACACAAATCTAAACGCGCCACCTGCGCTGTCGGCTTTGCCACCGGCGGGATCGATCCTGAAGCCATTGGCAGCGCCCGCGGACGGCTGCGCATCGTCGGCATCGGCCCCGGCTCGGACGGTTGGCGTGCGCCGGCGGCAAGCCGCGATCTGGCCCTGGCCACCGACGTGGTTGGCTATGGCCTGTATCTGGATTTGGTCGGTGATCTGATCGCCGGCAAACAACGCCATTCATCCCAGTTGGCCGAGGAAGAAGCCCGCGTCCGCATGGCCCTCGACCTGGCCGGGGCGGGGCGCGACGTGGCGCTGGTCTGTTCCGGTGATGCCGGAATTTACGCGCTTGCCACCCTGGCCTTCGAGCTGCTGGACCGGGAAGACCGGGCCGACTGGAACCGGGTCCTTATATCGGTGACGCCGGGCATTTCGGCGTTTCAGGCCGCCGCCGCCCGCATCGGCGCCCCCATGGGCCATGATTTTTGCACCATATCGCTGTCCGACCTGCTGACTCCGTGGGAAGAGATAGAGCGCCGCCTGCAAGCCGCCGCCGATGGTGATTTCGTTGTCGCCTTCTATAATCCGGTATCCAGACGCCGCAAGACGCAACTGGCCCGGGCCCGGGAAATTCTGCTGACCGGGCGCGGCCCCCAGACCCCGGTGGTGCTGGCCCGCAACCTCGGCCGGGACGGCGAGAAGATTGACGTTATCACCCTTGATGAGCTGACCCCCGATCATGCCGACATGCTGACCATGGTGGTCGTCGGCAACGGCCAGACGAAAGTAACCCGGCGCGGCCAACGGCAATGGGTTTACACGCCGCGCGGCTATGCGGCCAAGATGGAGACAGCGAAGCAATGACCGTCCATTTCATTGGCGCCGGGCCGGGCGCTGCCGACCTGATCACGGTGCGCGGCCTGAACCTGATAAAGGACGCCGGGCTGGTTCTCTATGCGGGCTCACTGGTGCCCGAAGCGATTGTTGCCGAGGCCAATTCAAAAGCCCGCGTCATCGACAGCGCCCCCCTGAACCTGGACGAAATCATCGACGAGATCGAAACCGCCCATGCAAAGGGCGCGTCCGTGGCGCGGGTTCATTCGGGCGATCCTGCACTTTACGGCGCCGTCGCCGAACAGATGCGCCGCCTCGATGCGCTGGGTATCGACTATGATGTGACGCCGGGGGTGTCGGCCTATGCCGCCGCCGCGGCGGCCATGAAAACCGAACTGACCCTGCCCGGCATCAGCCAGACCGTGGTGCTGACCCGTACGGCGGTGCGCTCGTCCGATATGCCGAAAGGCGAAGACCTGGTTTCCCTGGGCAAAAGCGGCGCCACCCTGGCCATCCACTTGTCCATCAACAATCTGGCCCCGGTGGTCCGTGATCTTGTGCCGTCATATGGCGATGATTGTCCGGCCTGCGTGGTTTACCGGGCCAGCTGGCCCGATGAGAAAATTATTCGCGGCACCCTTGCCGACATCCGCCAAAAGGTAAAGGCGGCGGGCATCACCCGCACCGCGCTGATCATGGTTGGCCGGGTGCTGGGGGAAGAGGCCTTCGACGATTCACGGCTTTATGCCGCTGATCACCATCATGTGCTAAGGCCGAAAGCCTAAAGTCTTTTTTTCATCCAGCTTAATGCCGCCTCGACGGTTTCCGCCGTCTCGCCGGGTTCGGGCAAGGGGCGGGCGATCAGCAGGATGCGAAGGTTCAGGGCAACGGCGGCGCCCAATTTTGCAACAGTCGCCGCCCCGCCGCTTTGCTTGCTCACCAGGGTATCGATGCGGTGCCCTTCCAGAAGCCCCACTTCAGCTTCGTCGGTAAACGGGGGCCGTCCGGTGATCAGGGTATAATCCTTGAGCGGCAGCGGTCCGTCCGGCGCTTCGATCATGCGGACCAGAAAATGAATGCCCTCCACATGGGCAAAGGCGTCCAGCCCGCTGCGGCCAATGGTCAGAAAAGCCCTTTTTGACATGCTCGGCAGCACCTCTGCGGCGGCGGCCATGTCAGGGACCTCGACCCAGCGGGCACTGGGGGGCATCCGCCACGGCGGGCGTCGCAATGCCAGCCTGGGAATTTCGGTGGCCAGACAGGCGTCATAAGCATTGGTGGAAATGTTGGCGGCAAACGGATGGGTGGCATCGATGAGCAAATCAATGGATTCCGATTTTATATAATCGGCCAGACCGGGGCCGCCGCCGAAGCCGCCGACACGGACCGTGCCGGGGATTTCGCGCGGGGTGCCGATGCGCCCGGCCAGCGAGCTGATGACGTGGAGCCGGCCCGGATACAAGCTGACAAGCCGGTCAGCAAGTTCCACCGCTTCGCCGGTGCCACCCAAAATCAGCAATCTTTTCTCCTTAGACATTTTTAAAAGCTCCTGCCCGTCCGGCCAGATTGCCGTCACGGTCGAAAACCACGACTTCCACTTCGGTGCCGCCGGAAAGGGTCGCCATGCTGACCTCGCGGGCCGCCGCCGCCGCCCGGTCGGCGATGGGGATGCCACCCGCGGTGGCCATTTCCAGAACCTGCATGGCGGTGTTGGCTTGTTTCGCCCGGGCCACCAAATCCGGCTTGCCGCCCAAATCGCCGAGCCAGCGGGCAAGGGTGTCAAAATCGACGGACGAGCGCGCCGAATGAAGATCCATGTTGCCGTCGCCAAGCTTGACCAGTTTTCCAAACCCACCGGCGATGGTCAGCCGTTCGATCGGATGGGTACGCAGGTATTTCAGCAGGCCGCCGGCGAAGTCACCCATATCGATCAATGCGGTTTCTGCAAGGCCATGCAGCTTGCTGACGGCGGCTTCCGATGTGCTGCCGGTAGCCGCCGCAATATGGTTTAGGCCCTGGGCACGGGCCACATCGACACCGCTGTGAATGGCGCTGATCCAGGCGGCGCACGAATAGGGCCGGACGATTCCGGTGGTTCCCAAAATCGACAGTCCGCCGACGATGCCAAGCCGACCATTCATGGTTTTTTCGGCCAGTTTTTCGCCGCCCGGGATCGAGATCGTAATGCTCAGGTCGGGGCTGCGACCATGTTCGCCTGCGATGGCGGTCAGGCATTCCGTTATCATGGCGCGCGGCGCCGGATTGATGGCGGGCGCCCCCGGCGGCACGGGAAGCCCGGCCAGGGTTACGGTTCCGACACCCGGGCCAGCATGAAATACAATGCCGCCGCCTGATTTTCCAGGGCCCACGGTGACGACAATTTCGGCCCCATGGGTGACGTCGGGATCGTCGCCGGCATCTTTAACAATACCGGCGGTCGCCGTATCGCCTTCCAGGGTGGCCGTGGAAAGGGCGAATATCGGCTGCTGGCCGCCGGGCAGGGTGATCGTTACCTGGCCTTGGAAAGCGCCCTCATAAATTGCCCTCAGGGCGGCCGCCGCCGCCGCCTGGGCACAGGCCCCGGTCGTCCAGCCGCAGCGCAGGTCTCCCTCGGGTTTACGGGCATTCTCATTCATGGGCTCTAATGTAGCTCAGGCCAGCGGGGCGCTCCACCGGCCTTTTCAATTGCCGGTTCAAATATTATATGAATGGGGTTGATGGCAAGCCGCAGGGGGCTATCATACAGGCCTTCTTGAAAGCGCTAAAATCCACAACCGGACCCTTGAAACATGACAGACGATAAACCGGCGAAGTCCCCTCCCAAGGCAAGATCGAAGCCTCAGGCTGGCAATAAAAAAGAAAAAAAACGAAACCCTTCGGCCAAGGCACCTCACCTGCCCAACCGCCGTAACACCTACATCGCCTTTATCCTGATTCTCAGCGCCGTGATCGCAGGGTGGAAATTCTATCTTGGCCCGAAGCTTTCAGAACCTTTCTCGCCCCAGGCCGCGTTCAATGTGGAAACCGTCGGCAAGCCGAAAATCGGCGGGCCATTCACCCTGACCGATCACAACGGGCGAACGGTCAGCGATGGCGATTTCCGGGGACGCTACATGTTGGTCTATTTCGGCTACACATTCTGCCCCGATGTCTGCCCGACGGCGTTGACCGTCATGTCCGATGCCCTCGACCTGGTGGGCGACAAAGCAGACAAGGTGGCCCCTATTTTCATAACCGTTGATCCGGAACGCGACACGCCTGAATATCTCAAGGCATATGTCGAGCATTTCCATCCGCGCCTCTTGGGCCTGACCGGAAGCCCCGAGCAGGTCGCCGCCGCCGCCAAGGGCTACAAGGTTTATTACTCCAAGGTCGGCGATGGTTACGATGACGGCGATTATTCCATGGACCATTCATCGTATACCTACCTGATCGGCCCCGATGGAGAATATGTTGCGGCTTTCGGACACAAGACGGACGCTGAAGATATGGCCAAAAAGCTGGAGAAATTTTTGTGACTTCGGCGAACGGCATCATTATCGCCGCACCGGCATCGGGCAGCGGCAAGACCGTATTGACCTTGGGGCTGCTCAGGCATTTGTCGCGCACCGGTGTCGCCGTGTCTTCGGCCAAGGCCGGCCCCGACTACATAGACCCATCCTTTCACGCCGCCGCGACCGGCAAGTCGTGCTTCAACCTTGATCCGTGGGCCATGCGCCCGTCGTTGCTGGCGGCCACCGCTGCCGCAACCGGGGCCGCCAGCACTGTTATCTGCGAGGGGGTCATGGGGCTGTTCGATGGGGCGGTCATGGAGCAGGGCTCGACCGCCGATTTGGCGGAAATAACCGGCTGGCCGGTGATCCTGGTGATCGATGCCGGCGCTCAAGGGGCATCTGCCGCCGCCGTGCTCAGGGGGTTTGCGACTCACAGGCCCGGGCTTACCCTGGCCGGCGTCATATTCAATCGTACGGGTGGTGAGAAGCACCAAAATATTCTGAGAAATGCGGTGGCCACGGCGCTGCCGGACATCAAGGTTCTTGGCTGTCTGCCCCGGCAACAGGGGTTGGAAATCAGCGGACGCCATCTGGGCCTGATTCAGGCGGCAGAGATTCGCAATATTGACAGCCTTCTCGATGCGGCCGCCGATCTGGTCAGTGAACATATTGATGTGGCGGCGATCATGGATCTGGCATCACCCCTTAAAACCGATAACGTTCCGGATGCGGCGCCCTATCCCGTGCAACCGATCGGCCAGCACATCGCCATCGCCGCCGACGAGGCTTTTTCGTTCTGTTATCCGCTGACCATTGACGGGTGGCGCGCCCAGGGTGTGGAAATTTCCTTTTTCTCGCCCCTTGATGACCAGTCGCCGGATGAAAGCGCCGACGCCGTATTTTTGCCGGGCGGGTATCCGGAACTGTACGGTTACCGGTTGTCATCGGCGAGCCGTTTTCAGGAAGGTTTGCGCGCTGCGGTGGGGCGCGGGGCGCTGGTTTATGGGGAATGCGGCGGTTACATGGCCCTGGGCAAGGGCATGATCGACGCCGACGGCGCCCGCCACGCCATGGCCGGACTGCTGCCGCTGGAAACATCCTTCGCCACCCGGCAGCTTCATCTGGGCTATCGCCAGGTTGAACTGGATACCGGTGGCGCCCTTGGCTGCGGCGGGTTGTTGGGGAAACCTGGCACCCGTTACCGGGGCCATGAATTTCATTATGCGACGGTTCTGAATGAAAGCCCCGGCGCACCGCTGTTTAAATGCCTCGACGTATCGGGCAATGATCTCGGGCTGGCGGGGCTGGCGGATGGCCGGGTCATGGGATCATTCATCCACCTGATTGACCGCGTGGGCGATGAAAATGGATAAGCGCCCGGCAACGCCCGAGCCGCCGTTCTGGCATACCAAGACGCTCGCCAAAATGAACACCCAGGAATGGGAATCCCTTTGCGACGGTTGTGCCAGATGTTGCCTGGAAAAACTTGAAGACTCCGATACCGGCGTCGTCAGCTACACGGAAGTCGCCTGCGGGCTGCTCGATATCAAGAAATGTAAATGCTCAAATTATGACGAGCGTCAAAAATTCATGCCCGATTGTGAAAAGCTGACACCGGCCAATATCATGTTCCTGAAATGGATGCCGTCGACCTGCGCTTACAAACTGTTGGCCGAAGGCAAAGACCTGCCGGACTGGCATCCGTTAATCACCGGTGACCCCGAGTCCGTACATAAAGCCGGTATTTCGGTTCGCAAGCGCGCCGTCGCGGCCACCGAGGCCGGCGACCTTGAAGATCATATTGTCAGCTGGCCGGAGTAATGAATGTGCCGGGACGCCGCAAACCCATTCGCGAAAAACAGCACACCATTGACGTCGGTGGACGAAGCGTGCCGCTGCTGCTGCGTCATCACCCGCGCGCCCGCAGGCTGATTCTGAAAATAGATGCCGAAACCGACGGCGCCGTGGTCACCATCCCGCCGGGAACGACAATCGCCGACGGGCTGGAGATGGCGAAACGCCAGTCGGACTGGATCGTCCGGCAACTTGATGGGCTGCCGCGCCGGGTGCCGTTCGAGGATGGTCGGCGCGTGCCGTTTATGGGGCAAGATCTTCTGATCCGCCATATGCCCGCCAGCCGCGGCACCGTGTGGATAGAAGGCGACACATTATGCGTCGCCGGACAGGCCGAACACCTTGCCCGCCGACTGACCGACTGGATGAAGAGGCGCGTGCGCCAGGAAATCTCCGCAAAGGTCGAGGAGAAGGCCGCACGAATCCAATGCCGGGCCGGACGCATCTCCATCCGCGACACCCGCACCAGATGGGGCTCGTGCACCGAAGGCGGCGGCCTGTCGTTTAGTTGGCGGTTGGTCATGACGCCGGGTTACGTGCTCGATTATGTGGTCGCCCACGAAGTCGCCCATCTTGTCCATATGGATCATGGGGCCCGGTTCTGGTCCCTGGTCGAGGACCTGGCCGCCGACATGAAGGGGGCCAAACACTGGATCGACGGACAGGGTGCCACCCTGCACCGGATCGGCTGAAAGGTTCGCCGCCCATGCCCCTGTCGGCCCTGATATTCGATGTGGACGGCACCCTTGCCGATACCGAAGATGCCCACCGCCTGGCCTTCAATGCGGCCTTCGCCGATTATGGCTTCCATTGGAAGTGGGACCGCGATGTTTACACCCGGCTGCTGGCGGTGACCGGCGGGCGGGCGCGCATCCGCCATTTCCTTGAAGGCGCCGCCCCAGACATGCTGGAACGTGCCGACATCGGCGATGTGATCGCCAGCCTGCACAAGTGCAAGACCGATCATTACGTTGCCGCCCTTAATTCAGGCGGCGTACCGCTGCGCCCCGGCGTCGAAAGGCTGTTGCGCGAAGCCCACGCCGAAAGCGGCCTGCGCCTGGCCATCGCAACGACGACGACGCCCGTCAACATTCAGGCCTTGATTGAAAACACCCTGGGCGCCGAGGCCCTTGATTGGTTCGACGCCATCGGCGCCGCCGATTGTGTTGAAAATCTGAAGCCGGCACCCGATGTCTATCTCTGGGTGCTCGATCGGCTGGGGCTGGATGCGGCCGATTGCCTGGCCCTGGAAGACAGTGCCAACGGCCTTAAGGCGGCCAGCGCCGCCGGCCTGAAAACGGTGATTACCGCCTGTCCATATACGGCGCATCATGATTTCGGCGGCGCCCTTCGGGTACTCGGCGGGCTCGGCGATGATGTCGATGTTGGAACGCTCAGGGGCTGGCACGGCGCGCCGGGATAATGCCTTGTTAAATATATTTTTTCCTTTCAGGCAGCATTAAGGTGACGGCCTAAAAATTAGGTGATTGTCCAGAAAAACGGCAAAGAAAACATGTCACATAACAGGCTGATTCTTTTCATAGGCACCATGGCGGCGGTCATGCTGATCGCCGCCGCCGCGACCCTGAGCCTGAATCGCATCGAAACCGGTGCCCGCGCCGAACTGCGCCAGTCCATGGAGACGATTCTGCAAACCTCGCACCAGTCCCTGCGCACGTGGTTCCGCGACAAGGAATCGACGGCCAAGGTGTGGGCCGCCAACGAGCATCTGCTATCGCTAACGCAAGCGCTTTTGCAGGTGCCGACCACCCGGCAGGATCTGGCCACCGCCCCGGCACAAAGGAAAATGCGCGACCTGCTGGCGCCGGTGTTCAAAAGCTGGGGCTACAAGGGTTTTTTCCTCATCAATCATGAAGATGTAAACATCGCCTCATCCCGCGATATCAATCTTGGCGTGACCAATCTTCTGGTCGGCCAGGAAAATTTCCTGGAACGGGCGTGGCGGGGCGAAACCCTGATCAGCATGCCGCTGCCGTCCGACGTGGCGCTTCGGGATTATGCCGGCGAAATGGTCGAGGGGTTGGCGACCATGTTCGCGGCTTCGGCCATCCGCGATGCCGGCGGCGACGTGATCGCGGTGCTGGCTTTCCGCCTGGGCCCGGACGAAACAGGGCTGTCTGGTTCGGTGCCCAAAAGGGAAGCACAAGCCCTGCCCGACATCGGGGGCCGGGTGCTGTATGTGGAAGACAATCCGGCCAACCTGCAGCTGATGGAAATGATCATGGACGGCATGTACGGCATCGAGATGATCTCGGCCCATAGCGCCGAAATGGGCATCGAAATGGCGCGCAGCCAGAAACCCCATGTTATTTTGATGGATATCAACCTGCCCGGCAAGGATGGCTTCGAGGCATTGGAAAAACTGCTGGAATATCCGGAAACCCGCACCATCCCGGTGATTGCCATCTCCGCCCGGGCCACCAAGCGCGATATCGACAAGGGGGTGGCAGCGGGCTTTTTCGAATACCTGACCAAGCCGATTCAGGTGGCGGCGGTGACGGCGTCCATCGAACGCGCCTTGAAGCAGCATTGACGGCAGGCCCCATGGGACTGGAAACCGACATCAGGAACATGCTCGAAGCCTCCGGCGTCGCCCATGAAATCATCCCCTGCGATCCGGCGCTGGCTGATACGGCTGTGTTTTGTGACCATTACGGATATTCCCCGGACATCTCGGCCAACACCATCATCGTTAAATCCAAAACCGGCGAACAAAAATATGCCGCCTGTGTGGTGCTGGCGACGACGCGCCTCGACGTCAACAAAACGGTTCGCAAAAAGCTGGCGGCGCGCAAGGTTTCCTTCGCCACCACGGAAGAAGCCGAAAAGCTGACCGGCATGACATCCGGCGGCGTCATGCCGCTGTTGCTGCCCGGGGGTTTGCCGCTGTGGATCGATGCCCGCATCATGGACCTGGACCGGGTTATCCTCGGCGGCGGCTCGCGGTCTTTGAAGGTGATTGTCGAGCCGGCGGTCTTCGCCACGCTGGCGGGAACCGAAATCGTCCCCGGCCTGGCCCTCGACATCAACTGAAATAGGGCTTCCCGTTAGCAACACCATAGCAACATGGCGGCAATCAACCGGCAACACGCATTGGTTATATTTCTAATGCCTGATCAATACCAGGCACGTGCGGACCAGGGGCATGATTGCCCCCCGATCATAACCCCCCCTAACCCCTGGTCCGCCTCCCTTTTTTCACAAGCCCGGTTGCGATTTTCAGCGCCATCCACACAATCGTGGCGGGCCACCGCTGCGGAAAAAAATACCTAAACCAGGGGAAAATGGTGCACCCGGCGAGATTCTAACTCACGACCTCTGCCTTCGGAGGGTGCCAGCTCGAATAAAACGATAGTTAAATCAACGCGTTGTTCGGGTGCTGTTGCGTACAAACACCTGAGACAATGCAGATGGAGTCCGCTATTAGCCAAAAGCGACCGTCGTTACGACCAAGCGAATAATCTTTAGGGAGGATTTTCAAATAGCGAATTGGATTCTTAGTTGCCCAATAGGACAAAATGGAGCATTCCCGCGGAGGGGATCATTCAGGAAATTCCTCTCTCCATCGCTGAACAATATCGGCTGGAAACCTGACGTGATCAGGTCGGCAGTGATAATGCCTTCGCCATGGATAGGCGGGCTTCTTGGTGCCCGTCAATCTGATACGTTCGACACTTCCTTTTAAGGACATGGGGTTACCGGCAGCGATCGTCAAATCTGGGACATCACGGTTAACCAAGGTGTGAGATCCGACAAAGGCGTCCCTTCCTATCTTGCAGCCCGGCAGCACCGTAATCCGTGTGCCTAATACAGCATAATCACCAACGGTCGGTCCCTTGTCCCCAAGGGATGGGGGATGGGGGTCATTGGTAAAAATACAATACGGAAATATCCAAACAAAATTACCGATTTTGGCACCTTGGCATAGGTGCACGTTATTATATGTGAAAACAAAATCGCCGACCGTCAGATGGCCTTCCACCTCTGTAGAGGTTCCAAATATACAGTTATCACCGATTTTTGACTGTTCTCTAATAAGGACGTTATGCCCCGTTTTGAATTTGCTACCAATATTTGAACCTACGTAAAAAATTGAGTGAGACCTCAAGTGAGCGTTATCGCCAATGACCAAACGATTAGTCCCATCAAATTCGCCAGCTCCAAGATAACAATAGGGCTCTACGACTGAGTTATCCCCCAACTCAACGCCGTCTCCAATGGTAACAAAGTCACCAATGGTACAATTTTTGCCGATTACTGCATTTTCTGAGATGTTTCTAGAAATGACAGGCCCCTCTTAAAATATACATTCCCACTCTATTGCCAGCATAAAATGCGGGCCCGACTATATCAAAAGAATCGCTGCCCCTTGACATCAATAAATGCTCGGCGCCAAAGCTTGCCGGAAAAAATAATCAGGCATTTGCAATGTGCTCAGCAAGGTTCCCGACGACAGCTAGATTTTTATTGTTGAAGTCGTCAATCGATATTTCGACATCATAGTTGGTCTCAATCTCAAAAAGCAGGTTAATAATATCCAACGAGTCAAACTGGAGGTCTTCAATAAAATGTAGTTCCCCCGAATCCCGGCCCGAAAAATCACCCAAATCATCTTTATAAGAAACGGCCATTTTAACTAATTCTCTGGTCAGTTTTTCCTTAGGGTTTTCTGTCATAGCTTCTTCTTTCATTCACTTACTTACTCATGATCACTACGCTTGCCCAAGACAAGCCAACCCCGAACCCCGACATAAAAATCTTTTCGGGACGAGGCCCATTGCTCAAAATGCCCCGACACAACGCGATCGGAATCGTGGAAGAGGTCGTATTCCCTATATCCGCAATATCGACAAGCACTTTCTCAGTTGGGATATTCAACCTCATAGCCAATGTTTTCAATACGTAACGGCTTGCTTGGTGAAATATCCATACATCTATATCTGGCGCTGTCAACTCGTTGGCTTCAAGGCATTTTGCCACTGATTTTGGTATCGATGACATGACAAAATTAAAGATGTTCTGCCCGTTCATATAAAGCGGTTCGATTAAATCGCGCCGCATTCCACTGCCACGAGCGATCAAGGAGTCCGATTTTTTACCGAAGGTACCAAAGTCGAATTTACCTAATTTATAAGCCGGATTACGTCCAAGCCAAGTCGCCGAAGAGCCATCGCCAAACAATGGTGCTGTCGCGCGGTCTTTTTGGTCGATAATTTTTGAGTAGGTTTCTGCCGTTATCAGAATCGCATTGTCGAAACCGTTGGCTTCCATCATTCCCTGAGCAACACTTAAGCCATATACGTAACCCGAACAGCCCAGATTGATGTCAAGAGCTGCAACCGAAGAAGGTAATCCCAACCGATCCTGAACCAACGCTGATACCTGGGGCAGACAATAATCCGGCGTCTGAGTAACAACGATCAACAAGTCAACCGCATTAGGATCGAGGTCAGTTTCATCCAACAACTTTGCCCCAGCAGCGGTCGCTAGATCGGATGTGTATTCATCTTCGGCTGCAATATGCCGCGAGAGAATACCCAGTTTTTCTCTTATAAACTGCTCATCAAATCCATGGTCCTCAATGACCCTATCATTTGAAACCGCTTCCCCAGGCACAAAGAACTTGATTTCCTTAATACCGACCGATCCCATTATTTATACGCCTCACATTTGGACAAAAAACCAATCAATTGAATATTCTTGATAATTCAAACAAGAAATCTAAATAAATTCGTCTATTAATTATTTACCAGAATCTTAATAACCATATTCGTATCGGCGACTTGTACATTATTTTGATTAAAGCACTTTGCTTTAATTTTTAATGCCTTCATGGACCTTAGCCGCCCGACAACCTCCACCGTCGCGGTGATCACATCGCCCATATAAACAGGGGCTAGGAAGCGAGTATTTTTCTCCAAGGCGACGACGACAGTTTCCTCGGAGCCAAATGTTTCGACCAGCGCTCCCGCAATCCGGCTTTCAGTTACAAAGCCGTTTGAAATGGCGCTCTTAAATCCAAACTTTTTGCCCACCGTGTCATCGAAATGTATCGGGTTGAAATCACCGCTGATTTCAGCAAATTGATTGTTATACTCTATTGTCACCTGACGGGTTAAAGAACCTTTGTATCCAATGACAAAATCATCGAATTTCATGGATCATCATATCCTTTAATAACACATTTTGACGTTAAGTGTTTCATACGGATCCGTATATGCGTTTTTCATCTTCGACCCCGATAAACTTGAATGGGCCCGATGCCTTTATTGCTGAAACCTTTTCTTGCGGACTTCCTCCCCGCTCATATATTTCGGCTAAGCGCTCATAATCCCCAACACTAACTTTATTTCTCGCATCCAGTTGCTCTTGCACATCAAACTTTTTCAATATCTGTTCGCATCCTGGGACAAACTCGCCTCTGATAAGCACGGCACCACATCCCGAGCCGTAGGAAAACAAGTAACACCCGTCGTAGGCGTCCGTTATCGACGGTTCCTGCTTACGCTCGTGGAACTCACCTAACACGCTCATTAAACCCAGCCATACGCTCCCCGTATAAATGTTCCCCACTCTGGAGGCATAGCGAAGGCCCGCAGCGACCTTTTCAAGAAAGCTCTCTTTCGGTGAGGCATCGTCAAACAACTTGGCAATTCGATGGTAGGTCTGCTGCACTAGCTTTGGATATGGCGCATGAAAAACAAACGCGGCACCCTTTTTCAGAGTTTCTTGCTGGAAGCAATAGGTCGCCGCATCCGCATAGCATTGCGCTGAAAACATCCCATCCACAATGGGATACTTTTTTTCCAGCGGCTTCCAAAAATCGTAAACGCTTTTGCTGAAGGAGCTAACCTCTTCTAGCGCCATCAATCTTGGATTGGCGCAAATCAGCATGGCGACAGCGCCCGCCCCCTGCGTCGGCTCGCCCGCAGATTCCCGCTCATAACGAGCAATATCTGATGCAATAACCAGCGCATATCTGCCTTTTCCTGCCCCCCGGACCCAGTCAAGAGCCGAGAGAACACCATAAGTCGCCCCGATACAGGCATGCATGATGTCATAGACTCTGCAATTCGGGCCAATCCCAACAAGTTCATGGACATGAGTAGCGGTCGGTTTCGACTTGTCTTCAGCACTTTCTGTGCCAACGATCAAAAGTCCAATGTCTGACCTAGATATACCGGCTTCATCAATGACTTTATCGGCCGCATTCGCTGCTAGGACAACAGCATCTTCATCATTTGAGGCAATTGAGATTTCTCTTATTCCAATTCCCTCTGTGTATTTTTTGGGGTCCACACCTCGAACGGTAGCCAATTCGTCCAATGCCAGGAAGTGCCCTGGAGTATAGAAAGCAATATGGTCAATCCCGACGTCCATTATTTATCCTTTAGGGCGACGAAGCCTGATTTCGGAAGATCTTGGGTCAAGTCAATATTCGGCATACCTATAATATCCATGACAATGTAGAGGGCAATATGCGCGTATTCTTATTGCCAATAAAGTTGAATCCACCACAGTTTCTAGACAGGCGAAGCGCCCTTATTCGTGCACCCTTTTCCGCAAGCTCAAGTATTTTGGCAAGAACTATCGTCTTGGCTTCCGTAATCGACGAAAAGGATTTCAAGTTCACAATCCAATTTTTTAGCAGTTGCCGTCAGCCGTTTATAAAATGGAACGATATTTTCCGACTCATTGAAAACAGTGCCAACCACGGATGGGAGGGATGGCGAGGCGTTCAAAACAAGGTCTCTCTAGCGTGACTCAGAAAAGCGACTTTAAGTCATCAATATTTAAAATGACAGTTGTTATAAATCGTATGTTTTCTTCGTTTCGTTGACGAAGACCAAGAACAGAGAAGACCGATCGGATCGTCTTACAGAGTGGGCAAAACAGGTGTTGGCAGGTTTGGACCCGCAAGAGTCCGGCCCGGTATTCACCTATCGCGGACAGGCTATTAAGTGCGTTAAAAACAACATTCAACAAAGCACGCATACGGACAAAGTTGGAAGATTTCCGCTTTCACGACCTGAGGCATACGTTCGCCTCACGTCTCGCACAACAGGGCGTTCCTTTGTACGAGATCATGCACCTGACGGGGCACAAGAGCTTCCAGATGGTGCAGCGCTATGCGCACCTGGCGCCCGACTTCCAAGAGCGGGCAATCGGGACGCTCAACGCCTATGGCACAGTTTCGGCACAGTCGGCCTAAACGCCATAAGCAAAAATGGCTATAAGTCATTGAAAAAAATGGTGCACCCGGCGAGATTCGAACTCACGACCTCTGCCTTCGGAGGCAAAAGGAATTTCTGTTATATATTGAATTTAAACGATTTTCCATTTTTTTCGTGCTCTCCTGTTTGCGGATTTGCCCTTATTTTGTGGGTGCTACCCAGAGTTCTACGTTCTTTCTGCGTCCCCTACATGCGGTCGGCCATATCCCGAATGTGTTGGTCATTGTGATGGGCATAGACCCGTTCAAGAGTCGGGAAGGACATATTCATGAAGGCAGCGACATCGGAAATTTTCTCACCATTTTGGACCAGTAAACTCACGCGCGTATGGCGCAGGGTGTGAGGCGTCACGTCATGAAGCCCGGCTTGTTTGCAGGCGGTGCGAAAGCCCTTCACGATGCTCTGGACCCTTTTGTAAGGGGCATGCCTTTGGTGGAACAAAAAGGAGCTTTTACCTTTTGAGAAACGGTAATGACGTTGTAGGTGGGGCAACAGCTTCCTAGGAATTGGAATTTTTGCTCTGCGCTTGTTGGTTTCTTCTTGTCTAGGTTTGTTAAAGTCGATGGTGCCGGAGTTAAAATCAATTTGCGACCACTCCAGCTCCATGATCGCGTTGCGTCTCGCGCCGGTATAAAATGCGATCACGATGAACAAACGAAGGGTGAACTTGGAGCGATGTTCTCGACCGGCGGCTTGTAGAAGTTTTGCCATTTCAGTGCGAGTCAGCCAGCGGTCTTTCGGTTTGCCTCCTTTGGGAACAATGAACTTAGCAATGGGTAAAACCCTGTTCATGGAGACCGCATGATTGATTGCTGCCCTCAGACAGGTCAATTCTCTGCGAACGGTACCTTTCGCCCGGGGAGATTGATCCACATAGGCTTTGATTGTTTCCTTGTTGACCTTGTCGAGGGTGCCATCTTCCCAAAAATTGAGAATATGATCGATGGCATAGCCAAGGCGGGAGGCTTCTCGGTCTTGTTCGACAAAACGGGCATAGTCTTCCAGCACCTGGGCGATTGTCATTTTGTTCGGATTAATAGCCTGGCCGGTCAGCGCGGCGCGTCGTTCTCCGAGGAAAGTTTCGAGGGCTTCTTCAGCCTCTGCGCGATTTGCCGTGCCCGTTGAACGCTCTTTTTGCTTTCCGTCTGTGTCGATGAAGCGAATGTAATAGTTTTGTTTTTGCTTGCGCTTGATGATGCGCGGTCCTGTGCCGGGTCGAGACATGGTTCCACCATATTTGTTTGAATGTATTCATTAATTGCGTCTTTGGGGGCGAAGATATTTCCACCAATTCGAATGTGGCGAATCAAATTTGAAGAAATCAGGTTGCGAATTCTACGAACAGGCCAGCCGACATGGATCGCTAATTCTTTAGGCGAAAGAAGCTCTTCCATTGCGCAATCTCTCTTTCTTATTGTTTCTCTTTTTATTCTGGGTAGAATAAGGTATGAACGAGATAATTAAGTAACATAAACATATTTATGGTAACAATTGATACCAATGTCAATGAAAAGTTCCTCTTTATCCGAACGATTGCACACGGTTCGTAAGCGAACCGGCCTTTCGCAAGCCGATTTTGGGAAAAAGTTGGGAATTTCTGACAGGGCTTATAAGAACTACGAGTTGGAAATCAGGAAACTGCCGATTGAAGCTGCTAAGCTCATTTGCCATGAGTTCGCCATTGATATCCGCTGGCTACTGCTGGGGCAGGGGTTTATCGATTCGCAAGCTCTAGGAGATGCTGTTGAAGCAGCGGTTCTCGAAACTAAGGCATTTTTTATGGAAAATGATGTTCAGATGAACCCGAAACAGGAAGCAAAAATTGTTCGTTTCCTGGTTCAGCAGATCGAGGAAAACGGTTCAATATCTGAAGATATTAAGCGTAGCTTTTTTGAAGCAATTATTTAAACCTGGGAGATAGACTGATGAACCACTTCAGAAACCAAATGCGTACCATTCTTGAGGACACGTTTGTTACCAGAGGGCAAGAATACGTTGATGCAGGCGACAGAATTTTCATTCTGAACCAACCCATTTCAACGCGGCACGTCTGGCGTCTTAAGCTCTTTGCGTTATTGAGCATTATTCCGGCATATCTTCTTTTCGCCTTTCTATTTCATGGTTGGTTTGAGGCGAATGCATGGACGGCTTCTGCACTCGCAATTTTGATATGCGTAAATGTGATCTCCCTTTATCTCGTCGCGTATGTCGAAAGGCAAGTTGGATATTGGAAATTGAGTTTTGTTCAGGGTCACGTTCACACGGGCAATAAGCAAAGATGCGAATGGCGTTTCATGGTGGCGTAGAGCCGGTTTGATCGGATACATGAAAGAACTGACCCCATGAGCAAGCGCCCTTCCAAAGGCCCGATCATACGCAACAGCACGGCGGAGTTTTTGATCTTCATCGGCCAAAGCGGTGATGAGGGTATCGAGGTCCGCTATCAGGACGAAACCATCTGGCTGACGCAGAAGCTGATGGCCGAGCTGTTCAGTGTCGAGCGGTCCGTTATCACTAAGCATTTGCAAAACATCTTTAAAGACAACGAACTGGATAGTGATTCAGTATGTGCAATTTTTGCACATACTGCCGCCGACGGCAAAATATACGATACGCAGTTTTATAATCTGGACGCCATTATTTCCGTTGGCTACCGGGTTAATTCGGTTCGCGCCACCCAGTTTCGCCAGTGGGCGACCCCGGTCCTTAGGGAATTCGCTATCAAAGGCTATGTGATGGACAGGAAGCGCCTGGAAAACGGCACCTATCTGGGCGAAGATTATTTTGAAAGGCTGCTTGAAGAAATCCGGGAAATCCGCCTGAGCGAACGCCGATTTTATCAGAAGATTACTGATATTTACGCCACCGCCCTAGACTATAACAACGACGCCCCAACCACCCGCGACTTTTTTGCCAAGGTACAAAATAAGCTGCATTACGCCATTCATGGTCACACCGCCGCTGAGATAATAAAAAAACGGGCGAACAGCGACAAACAACACATGGGCCTGACAAGTTGGGACGCGGCTCCGGAAGGTAAAATCCTTAAAACCGATGTTGTCGTGGCGAAAAACTATCTCAGCAACGACGAACTTGAATCCTTGGGTCGTATCGTCAACGCCTATCTTGATTTAGCCGAGGACCGCGCACACCGCCAAATCCCCATGACCATGGAAGACTGGGCCAGCCGCCTGGATCGTTTCCTTGAATTCGACGACCGGGAAATACTCACTAACGCCGGGACCATCAGCGCCAAAATAGCCAAAGATCACGCCCAAAACGAATTCGAAAAATACCGCCCTCTGCAAGATCGACTGTTTGAATCCGATTTTGACAAAGAAGTTAAGAAGATTGAGAAGGCCTCGAAGGGGCGGGAGAAAGCGGGCGAAGATGATGAATAGACAGATGGACTGAGGTCACAATAGGCCGGCCCGGCAGCTCAACACCTCGTAAATGCCTCGGCTTAAAAACACCCGCCTCCTCATTTTCCAACAACAATCTGCGCCGTCTGCTCACGTCCATAATAACGGCGGGCGTAGTAGGTCAGAGTTTCTTTGAAATACCGGCCAAGCTCATCGTAACCGACCTTACCATCGCCGTTTCCATAGGGTTTGGCGTCGGCTTCGCCGCTCATGCCTTTGAGGAAGTACTTGGTGAAAAGTCCGCTTGATGAGTCCTGCTCCCATGAAGCGATCTGGTTGGCTGCACCGGCGGTGATGACGGTTATGTTCGGCGGAATGCCCGTCTCCTTGGCCTTCAGATAAATGGGGGAAGCTTTGGCGATGACTGATCCGGATTGGCTGGTTCCAGAGAAACAGGCTTCCAGAACCACGGTCACCGACTTCGCCGGTATCTTGCTCAGGTTATTATATAGCGTCTTCAACGAATAACCGTTTAGATCAATGAGCGAGGCTTGGGCATTTGAGGGCACAAGGTAACTGTTTCCCTCTTCCCCTCCGGGCGCTCCGTGGCCGGAGTAGTAAACAAAGACGCGCGACTTCCCGGCCTTCACAAAGTTATATAATTGACCCTTGGAATTCGTCTCACTGCCGAACGTGGCAATGAGTTCGGCCTGGCTAGCGTCTTTCAGAAATATGATGTTCTCTTCTCGAATGCCGAGAGACTGTTTGATGTAATTTTTGATTCCCGCAGCATCGGCATAGGCCGGGATTACATCTGGAATATCTTTTCCCTTTTTATAATCAGCATTGCCGATGATTACGGCTATGTCGTCCGGTTGAGGTTTGGAGGAACGGAACCGAACATTTATGGGTTTTGATGGAAAGCCGGATGCGATTTTCTTGGGAGGTATTGGTGAGGCTTTAACAACCTTTTTAGGCATTGTAGGAACGAGCAGTGAAGCACTGGCGGTTTGAGAATTTACGGTATTCAACTTTTCAAGAAGTTGTTGGGCAGAAAGGTTCCCTTGTTTAGCTGCCAATCGCAACCATTTTTTGGCTTCCTTGAGGTCTTGAAGAACACCTTGTCCTGCGGCATAGCTGGCCCCGAGTTGTAATTGGGCGTTGGCATACCCTTGGGCGGCAGCTTTGTGAAACCAATTAACCCCCTCGGCATAATCCTGAGGAATACCTTTGCCCAAGTTATACATAAATCCAAGAACAGACTGAGCCTCTGCATCTCCCTGGGAAGCGGCCTTGCGAAGCCACTTAAACGATTCTTTATCATCCTTAGGCACCCCACCAAATCCCATAGAGTACATAGAGGCCAAGAGATTCTGAGAATCTAGATCTCCCTGCTCTGCAGCGAGTAGGGTCCAATTTCTGAACCCTTCTTCGCTATTCATAATATCCAGTTCGTGAGTGCCGCTAAAATTCATTTCTTGCTTTTCAGCTAGTTGATACCACCTTTCTGCTTCTTTGGCGTTTTGTGGGACACCGATGCCGTTGTCATACATCAAACCTAGATAGTACTGAGCTTTCGCTACACCTTGATCAGCCGCGAGACGTAGCCATTTGGCGGCCTCTTTATAATTAATTGTAATTCCTTGTATTCCAATATATCTCACCCCCAAGGAGAAATGAGCATTAGCGTAACTCTGATCAGCAGCTTTAAGGTACCATTTCAGAGCCTCGGCATGATCTTGGGGGGCTCCCAAGCCTCTATCGTACATAAACCCAAGTTGTAATTGCGCTTCTGCATCACCCTGCTTGGCGGCCTTGCGATACCAATTAATTGCCTTTGCAGAATCCCAATGAACACCAATGCCCCATTTGTACATCATCCCAAGTTGGGATTGGGCCATAACATATCCCAGCTCAGCTAATGGTCTGAAAACCTTTAATGCCGAGTCGTAATCTTTCTTAACAAATGCATCAAAGCCCTTTTGGAAAGCAGAAAGCATTACGCCGGGGTTCACTTCATCAAATGCTTTTTGCGAAGGAATGTGCCCTTGTTCAGCGGATTTCCGGTACCATTTTACAGCCTCGGCATGATCTTGGGGGAGCCCTCGTCCCGTTTCGTATTTCTTACCAAGATAGTACTGAGCGTCCAGGTCGCCCTGTTCAGCTGCCTTGCGGCACCATTTGACTGCTTCTGTGTCATCATCAAGAAAATACATTCTACAAAGGTAAGATTGGGCAGAAGAAATTCCCTGTTTAGCAGCTAGCTGCATCCATTCACGGGCTTTGACGTGTCCAAATTCTGCTGCTTCTCGTATAAGTTTGACGGCCTTTTCTTTATCTTGGGGAAATCCCCGTCCCTCATTGAACATCAAACCCATAGTGTACTGGGCTTTGAGTTTCCACTTTACTTCTTGGAGCAGCCTCATGGCTTCCTTGTCATTTTTGGGAACACCTCGTCCTTCAAAATACATAACCCCAAGATTGGCTTTTGCATCAACATTCCCTTGTTTTTCTGCCAACATGTACCATTTGGCGGCTTCCTTATAATCTTTAGGAATACCAGGAACACCATCCTCGTATATTGTGCCCAGATTGTTCTGGGCATTAACGTTTCCCTGATTTGCGGCTAACCGAAACCACTTTATGGCTACTTTAATATCTTTTGTGAATGCTTCTGTTTTACGGGGTACACCACGCCCGTTTGAGTACAATACACCAAGACGGTTCTGTGCATCGGTATCTCCTTGTTCCGCCAGTTGCTCCCACTTTTTCAATGCAGTCGCATAATCCTCCTTTGTTAATTCAGCAGATGAAACTGGGAATACAACCAACAAGGAAAGCAAAAAAGTGAGAAAGAACTTTCGTTTCTTAAGAACCAAAAATACGTGTATGAACATCATCGTCACTCCCTTGCTGATTCACTGCGATTTTTTCGCACTTACTATTTCAAGAGCCTCACTGTGAGTGCCGACTTGCCTGCCCGTGTTGGATAACTTGACAAAATCAGTGTGCTTACAATTCTCGCAATACAGCTTGAAGGCGAGTGTGAATCCGTTTTTTGCTTTCTTTTTAAATTCTGAGTTATATGAGTTCTCTGGAGACTCTTCCTTTATCCCGTATTCAAGAATACGCATGATGTGCTTATCCGAACACTTCGGACAGAAAAAGTAAAAATAATCAGTGTCTGTAGCGCCAGTTAACCCTCCATATTCTGCGGCTTCTAATCCGCAGTAAGCCTTGCCATTATTAAATTGTGACATATTTCGTTTCATAGCTTTTCCAGTTATTTTTTCAACACCGTAACGACAACATCCCGTTCATTAGGATTGCCATCGACATCTTTAACCGTCTCGGCGTAGGTTCCATCGCGCAACTGCAAGGCGGCTTCTTCCGGCGTGATCAGCCATTCGTAAAGGCCGAAATATTCTCCACATAGCCAACTCCCCTTGAAAACCCTACCAGAGTTATAACCTAAAAAAGTGAGGCTCTCATCAAGTTTATACAACCATGGGAAACCCAAAGAGAATACCTCCTGAGTAGGATACGGTTTGGAAAACGTTTTATTCCATGGGGGGTGCTTTTTGAAACTTGTTGTGACCCGATGGCTAAAATGAGAACTCACTTTTCGGGTTATTTTCCTGCAATTAATCTTTGGGTTTCAGAAACCCATTCGTCCGATACGTTATTTTTATGAATATGAATATAATTGGTTAACTGCTTTTCAAGCAGCTTTGCAGGCACATGCAAACTTTCAGTACCTCCTCGCAGACATCCCAATAAGTCTTCAACCATAGGCAATTGACAGTGAACCCAATCAATCTGCAAGGCTTCCTCTGATTGTCGAAGGATTGACACACCCTCGCTTGGCAAAAATCTGTCCAAACTGGCGTCCACGAATAACAGTGGTCCTTTTGGTCCTTTTGATTGCAGTTTGAAGGGATTTATTAGGGCGCTTCCCATAACTGGAATTAATGTCATAAGTCCATCACCAATTGCAACTGAACGCTGGCGAAAGGACTTGTCCCTTGTTATTTCTGTGGGAAGACACCCCGTGATATCGGCAAAATCGCCAGTGGAAATTCCCGCTCGGCAAACACCCCCACCTTCACGACCTCTGAGCAGCATCGATTGCATAAGCGATACGGCTATTGAAAGAGGAAGATTTAAACTATTCTTTGAAAAATAGGATAAAATCAGAAAACCGTCTCCGAACTGGTGGATAAACAAACGTTCCGGATCAGTGAAATATTTGCCGATTTTGAACAGGTCACCTGCTAAGCACCCAAGGGAAAACAGAGCATCAGAGGGATTTCGGCTATACCGATGGGAAAACCCCTCAATGTCTATATATAGTCCCCATCTGTCTTCCATCCTGTTTCCACTCATGAAACTTTCCAACAAGTGCAAATACTTACCACCTCACCAACACCCTCTCAGCATCGCCCTGAAGCTCCGGCGTCTGGTTGCGTTGGATGCGTGAGACATTTGCCTGCACGTACTGGTGCAGTTCTCCTGCGGTGATTTTCTGGTCGTTGTTGTTGTCCGCCGGGCCTTCCATCCCCTTCATAAGCCAGTAACTGAACAGGCCGTGTTCAACTTCTGGCAGGAGTTTGGCTGTCTGGTCCATGCCAGCAGCCGAGATCAAGGTGAAACCTGAAGGCACGTCCTGCTGTTTCGGTGACAGAAGAATCGGGCGACTGGCTAACAGAGCTTCATCAGTTCTGGATGTTCCGCTGTAACAAGTATCAAGAAAGACGGTAACCGATCTTGGCTTGGCGTCGGCGATGCTCTTGAACAGGTCTGAGCGCAGAATGGACGTTCTGTTCAACAACTGTGGCATGCCGCTATGTGGCAGCAAGTATAGTTCATTGCCGTCATCCGAACCCAGACCGTGACCAGCA
>JABMOQ010000161.1 GCA_013204045.1 Rhodospirillaceae bacterium
ACCGACGACGCCCTGGCCCTGGAATACGAACGCGCCTCGTGCCCGACCTGCGGCTCGTGCTCGGGCATGTTCACCGCCAATTCCATGAACTGCCTGGCCGAAGCCATCGGCCTCGGCCTGCCCGGCAACGGCTCCATGCTGGCCACCCATGCGGGCCGCAAGGAGCTGTTTTTGCAAGTCGGCCGTTCCATCGTCGACATCACCAAACGCTGGTACGAGGGCGACGACGCCTCCGTCCTGCCGCGCTCTATCGCCACCTTTGAAGGCTTCGAAAACGCCATGACCGTCGATATCGCCATGGGCGGTTCCACCAACACGGTCCTCCACCTGCTGGCCATGGCCCAGGAAGCCGGGGTCGATTTCACCATGGCCGATATGGACCGGCTATCGCGCAAAGTGCCGCACCTGTGCAAAGTGGCGCCGTCGTCGCCCGACTACCACATGGAAGACGTCCACCGGGCCGGCGGCATCATCGCCATCATGGGCGAGCTCGACCGGGCCGGGCTGATCGACCGCACCGTGCCGCGCATCGATGGCGGCACCGCCGGCGACTGTATCGATAAATGGGACATCACCCGCGCCAACGACGAAGCGGTGCGCCAGTTCTACCTGGCCGCCCCCGGCGGGGTGCGCACCGAACAGGCGTTCAGCCAGTCAAAAACCTACGACAGCCTGGACGACGACCGGGAAGGCGGCTGCATCCGCAATGTCGCCAACGCCTATTCGAAAGACGGCGGCCTGGCCGTGCTCTATGGCAACATCGCCCTGGATGGCTGTATCGTCAAAACCGCCGGGGTCGATGCCAGCATCCTCAAATTCAAGGGTCCGGCGGTGATTTGCGAAAGCCAGGACGCGGCCAACGCCATGATCCTCGGCGGCGAGGTTAAATCCGGCGACGTGGTCATCATCCGCTACGAAGGGCCGAAAGGCGGCCCCGGCATGCAGGAAATGCTGTACCCGACCAGCTACATCAAATCCATGGGCCTGGGCAAGGAATGCGCGTTGATTACCGACGGCCGCTTCTCCGGCGGCACGTCGGGTTTGTGCATCGGCCATGTTTCACCGGAAGCCGCCGAAGGCGGTGCCATCGGGCTGCTCCAAAACGGCGACATCATGAATATCGATATTCCGGGCCGCACCATCAGCGTCGAGCTTACCGACGCCGAGCTGGACGCCCGCCGCGCCGCCATGACGGCGTGGAAACCGGCCAAGAAACGCGACCGCAAGGTATCGGGGGCGCTGCGTGCCTATGCCGCCATGACCACCAGTGCGGCGCGCGGCGCGGTCCGCGATGTCAGTCAGGTCGAGTAGGGGGCTAGTCGGAAAGCTGGCACCAGATCGGCGTGTGGTCCGAGGGTTTTTCCCAGCCCCGGGGGGTCTTGTCGATGTCGCACTTTTCAAGCCGGTCGGCGGCTTGGGGGCTGAGCAAAAGATGATCGATACGGACGCCATTGTCCTTCTGCCAGCCGCCCGCCTGATAGCCCCACCAGGTATAGCGGCCGGTTTCCGGGGTCATCGCCCGGTAGGCATCGGTCAGCCCCAGGTTGACGATCTTGCGAAGGGCGGCGCGGGATTCGGGCTGGTATAAAGCGTCATCGGCGAAGGCTTGGGGGCTGTAGACATCGCCGGCTTCCGGGATGACGTTGTAATCGCCGCCGAGCACCAAGGCTTCCTGGTATTCCAGCAAGCCCCGGGTGTGATGGTACAGCCGTTCCATCCACGCCAGCTTGTAGTCGAACTTGTCGCCGGGGATCGGGTTGCCGTTGGGAAGATAGATCGAGGCGACCCGCACGTTGCCGGTGAAGGCCTCAAGATAGCGGGCCTGTTCGTCCGCCTCGTCACCGGGGAGCGTCGTGCGCTCGATCTCGATCGGCGATTTTGAAAGGATGGCGACGCCGTTATAGGTTTTCTGCCCGGCCACGGCCACGTTATAGCCGAGCTCCTCGATTTCCAGGGCCGGGAAATTCTCAGATATGCACTTCAGTTCCTGAAGCAGCACGATATCCGGGGAGGAGTCTTTAAGCCATTTGAGCAGGTGCTCGAGTCTGGCTTTGACCGAGTTGACGTTCCAGCTGGCGATGCGGGTCATTTAGACAGAGAACGACGAGCCGCAGCCGCAAGTCGACGAGGCGTTGGGATTTTTCATGGCGAAGTAGGAGCCGATCATGTCCTCGACAAAATCCAGTTCCGAGCCTTTCAGGAACTCCAGCGACGTTTCATCGACGACAACCGAGATGCCGTCCCGCTGCAGCTCGATGTCATCGTCCTGTTTCTGGTCGTCCAGGCTGAATCCGTACTGGAAGCCCGAGCAGCCGCCGCCGGATACGGATACCCTGAGCCGCATGTGCTCTTTTGCTTCCGCCGCCACCAGTTCGGCGATTCGCCGGGCGGCGTTGTCTGAAATGCTGATTGTCTCGGTTTGTGCCATAGTCAAGTTCTCCATACCCTATCTATTTAGTGCGGAAATTGAATTTGTCAAAGGGACTGTTCATCGTTGCCTGAAAACCGCCATCCCTGTAGGTTCCGCACATGAACCAGAGCCGCCCCCTCAGCCCCTATGCCAGCGACCCGGAAAGCAGCCGTGGCCGCCTGTTTGCCGAGCCCGAAAGCGCCACCCGCACCTGTTTTCAGCGCGACCGGGACCGCATTATCCATTCCGCCGCTTTCCGGCGTCTGGAGTACAAAACCCAGGTTTTCGTCAATCACGAGGGCGACTTTTTCCGCACCCGCCTGACCCACAGCCTGGAAGTCTCGCAGATCGCCCGCTCCGTCTGCCGGTCCTTGGGTCTCAACGAAGATCTCGGCGAGGCCCTGGCCCTGGCCCACGATCTCGGCCATCCACCCTTCGGCCATGCCGGCGAAGAGGCCTTGCGCGAAATGATGCAGCCCTACGGCGGCTTCGATCACAACGCCCAGTCGCTTCGCGTCATCACCTTGCTGGAAGATCGCTATGCGGAATTCCAGGGCCTCAACCTGACCTGGGAAACCCTGGAAGGGGTGGTCAAACACAATGGCCCCCTGAAAAAGCAATTGCCCTATGCCATCGCCGAATATGTCAAGACCCACGACCTGGAGGTCACAACCTTTGCCGGGCCCGAGGCCCAGGTCGCCGCCATATGTGACGATGTCGCCTACAACAACCACGACATCGACGACGGCCTGCGCGCCGGCCTGTTCAGCATCGACGATCTGGCCGACGTCCCCCTGGCCGGCCCGGTGTTCGCCGAGGTGGCCAGGAAATACCCGGACCTGGATTCGTCGCGCACCGTATTCGAAGCCGTGCGCCGGATGATCGGCGATATGGTCGGCGACTTGCTGGAAGAAACCGCACGGCGGCTGAAAGACCTGAACCCCAAGTCGCCGGAAGACATCCGCCATGGCTCGGCGGCGATTGCCGGATTTTCCGAAACCATGCGCGCCAACGATGCGGCCCTGAAAAAGTTCTTGTTCGATAACATGTACCGGCACTACAAGCTCAACCGCATGACCAGCAAGGGCAAACGGGTGGTCCGCGAGTTGTTCGAGTTGTTGACCGCCGAGCCCGGATGCCTGCCCGCTGATTGGCAAAAAAAGGCCGCCGGCGATAAGGAAACGAAGGCCCAGGCGGTGGCCGATTATATCGCCGGCCTGACCGACCGTGCGGCGCTTGATGAATACCGGGAACTTTTCGACGTGCAGGCTAAAAACTCATGAACCTGTTTGATCATTACCGCACTCATGTGCTGGCCGTTATCGAGTCTTTGGTCACCGATGGCGTGCTGCCCGAAGGCATTGACTTAGGCCGGGTCGCCGTCGAACCGCCGCGCGAAACCGGCCACGGCGATATCTCTACCAACGCCGCCATGATACTGGCAAAACCGGCAGCCATGAAGCCGCGCGCTCTGGCCGATCAACTGGCGGCGCGGCTGGCTGATGTGGACGCCGTTACGGATACCGAGGTCGCCGGCCCGGGTTTTATCAACATTACCCTTGCCGACGATTTTTGGCGGGATCGTTTGCGCGAAATTCTGACCGCAGGTGCGGGCTATGGGGAATCCCAAATCGGCGGCGGGGAAAAGGTCAATGTTGAATATGTTTCGACCAACCCGACCGGGCCGCTGCATGTTGGCCATGGCCGCGGCGCCGTCGTCGGCGATGCGCTGGCATCCTTACTGGCCAAGGCCGGCTACGACGTCACCCGCGAATACTATATTAATGATGCGGGTGCCCAGGTCGATAACCTGGCCCGCTCACTACACCTGCGCTACCGCCAGGCACGGGGCGAAGATGTCGGCGATATTCCGGAAGGCCTGTACCCCGGTGACTATCTTATCGACACCGGTAAGCGACTGGCCGAAGTCGATGGCGATAAGTGGCAAGATAAACCTGAACAGACATGGCTGGCGCCGATCCGCGATTTTGCCATCGATGCCATGATGGTCCTGATCCGCGACGATCTGGCAGCGCTTGGCGTTGAACAGGAAGTATTTTCATCGGAGCGGGAACTTGTTGCCGCCGGTGGAGTCGAGGTCGCACTTGGGGCTTTGACGGACCGGGGACTTATATATGAGGGCGTTCTGGAGCCGCCGAAGGGTAAGAAGCCAGATGATTGGGAGCCGCGTGAACAGACCTTGTTCAAGGCGTCCGACTTCGGCGATGACACCGACCGGCCGGTGAAAAAATCAGACGGTTCATGGACCTATTTCGCCACCGACATGGCCTATCACGCAGACAAACACCGGCGTGGCTTCAATAACATGATCAATGTCTGGGGTGCCGATCACGGCGGTTACGTCAAGCGTATGACGGCGGCGGTCAAGGCGCTGACCGAAGGCGAGGGCGAACTTGACGTTAAATTGTGCCAGATGGTCAATTTGCTGGATGATGGCAAGCCGGTGAAGATGTCGAAAAGGGCCGGAAAATTTGTCACCCTGCGCGATGTCATCGACAATGTGGGCAAGGATGTCGTCCGTTTCATCATGCTGACCCGCAAGAACGATGCACAGCTGGATTTCGACCTGACCAAGGTGACCGAACAATCGCGGGAAAACCCGGTCTTCTATGTTCAGTACGCTCACGCCCGCGCCCATTCGGTGATGCGTAACGCGGCGGCGGAATTCGGCGATGAAATCCTGTCCCCGGCAGCCTTGGTCGAAGCAGATTTAGGGCGCCTCGGCGATCCGGCCGAATTGGCCCTTATTAAAGTGATGGCGGCGTGGCCCCGGTTGGTCGAAAGTGCTGCATTGGCTCATGAGCCGCACCGTATAGCCTTTTATCTGAGTGAACTGGCGGCAGAATTTCATGGGCTGTGGAACAAGGGCGGCGATAATGCCCAGCTGCGTTTCATCGTTTCCGATGACAAAGCGCTAACAAGTGCCAGATTAGCCCTTGTCAAAGCCGTGGCGTTTGTGATCGCATCGGGTTTACTGGTTATCGGAGTCGCACCGAGAGAGGAATTGTGATGGCCCGGTCAGATGGCCCTCAAATAGACAGTAATGGCGACGAGATCATACCCGATCCCGCAGATGCCCTTGAATTCGAGCCCATAAGAAGGACCCGTCCAAAGCGCGGAAAATTTGTCTGGCTGATGGTTGTGCTCATTGCCGGCGCCGGTGTCGGGGCCGGTTGGTATTATTTCGGCGATAAAATAATGACCGGCAAGGACGGAGAAATTCCCCTGATCCGCGCTGCCGAGACGCCGGTCAAGGTGCGCCCTGAAAATCCGGGCGGCATGGCCATTCCCGACCGTGACAAGCTTGTCTACGACCGCATGAAGGGCGAAGACAGCGAAACGAGTCGCATCGAGCGTTTGCTGCCGCAGCCGGAACAACCCCTGGCGCCGCCGGCCCAGGTAAAAGAGCCTGAGCCCGTACCGGAGCCTCCGGTGCAAGTCGCCGAGCAGACTCCCGCAGCACCTGAGCCTGAACCGGCTCCGGTCCCTAAACCAGAGTCCGCGCCCGCGCCGCAGCCCGCGCCTGTTCCAGAGCCGCTAACCAAGGCCGAACAGGCAGATATCGCCAGCACCGTTGCCGGACTCGCCTATCGGGTGCAGTTGGCCGCCGTGCGTTCCGAAGTGCTGGCCGAAAATGAATGGGACCGGCTCAAGAAAAAACATCCCGATCTGCTGGGCCCTTATTCGCTGTCGGTGGTTCGCATTGATCTGGGTGCCGATAAGGGTATTTATTACCGTTTGCGTGCCGGTCCGTTGCCCGGCGAGGAGCAGGCCAAGGCACTGTGTGAAAACCTGATCGCACGCAAGGTCGCCTGCCTGATCGTCAGGCCCGGAGGCTGACTTGACGCAAACTGCCCCGCTGGCGGCAATATTTGGATGTTCTGGCACGGTCCTCAGCGAAGGTGAACGGATGTTGTTCGCCGATGCCGATCCGCTCGGCTTTATCCTGTTTCAGCGTAACTGCGAAAATCCTGATCAGGTACGTGATCTGGTTTCGGCCCTGCGTGGGGTGCTCGGACGTCCCGATGCCCCGGTGTTGATCGATCAGGAAGGCGGCCGCGTGCAACGCCTGAAGCCACCTTATTGGCGCGACGGGCCGCCGGCGTCGGCTTTTGCAAAGCTTGCCGAAAACGATCTGGACACGGCACTAGGCGCGGCACGCCTAAACGCCAGGTTGATCGCGGAGGAATTAACGGCTCTGGGAATTACCATCGATTGCACCCCCGTCCTTGACGTGCCTGGGCTTGACGCCGATGGGATTATCGGCGACCGCGCTTATGGCCGAGATCCGGAAACCATCGCCGTCCTTGGCGGCGCCGTATGTGACGGGCTGCTCGCCGGTGGCGTGCTGCCGGTGATCAAGCATATCCCCGGACACGGCCGTGCCGGGGTCGACAGTCACAAGGCGCTGCCCATGGTCGATGCGGTGCGGGATGATCTTGAAGATGTCGACTTTGCGCCGTTTCAGAAACTAGGCCATATGCCGTGGGCGATGACGGCCCATGTGCTTTATCAGGCGCTGGACGCCAAAAATCCGGCGACCCTGTCGGCGTCTATTATCGCCGATGTGATCCGCGGCCATTTGGGATTTGACGGCGTGCTTGTGTCCGACGACCTGTCCATGCAGGCATTATCCGGTAGCCTTGGGGCGCGCACCACCGCTGCTATTGCTGCCGGGTGCGACGTCGCCCTTCATTGCAACGGCGATCTGGGTGAAATGACAGAGATTGCTACCGCTTGCCCCCGGCTTGGCGAAATTTCGCTGGCCCGGGTTGAAAAGGGCGAAGCCATGCGCGGCGCGGCTCTTGAGCCGATGGATGAAGGCTTTGCAGATGCTGTGGCGCGGCTCGGCGATATGCTGGCGGGAGCAGAATCTTGAATACCGACACGTTGATGTTCACCCTTTCGGTCTGGGCGTTGCCGTTGCTGCTGGCGATCACCCTGCACGAAGCGGCACACGGGTTTGTCGCCTGGCGACTGGGCGACGATACCGCCAAGCGCATGGGCCGGGTGACCTTTAACCCGATCCGCCATATTGACCCGTTCGGGACCCTGCTGATGCCGGCGCTGATGCTGTTTGCGTCAAGCGGGGGGATGATGTTTGGATTCGCAAAACCGGTGCCCGTCAACTTCGCCCGGCTCACGAATCCACGCCGCGATATGGTTCTGGTAGCTCTGGCCGGGCCGGGGGCCAATATTATGCTGGCGGTGGCATCGGCATTGCTGTTCCATACCCTATCGCTGTTGCCCATGGAGGTCGCCCGCTGGCTTTTCCACAACCTTCAAAATTCGTTGTGGATCAATGTGTTGCTAGCTGTCTTTAATATGATACCGCTGCCCCCGCTGGATGGTGGCCGGGTCGCCGTCGGCCTGTTGCCACGGGCCCTGGCGATGCCGTTGGCACGGTTGGAAAGGGCCGGAATATTCATTATTCTAGGGGGAATCTTCCTGTTGCCATGGCTCGGGGGAAGACTAGGTCTTGACCTGAATGTATTCTGGTGGCTGGTTGGCGCCCCGGCTGCGGAACTGTCCGAATTTATCTTGCGCCTGACCGGCGTGGTTTAGGGAAATTGATGGCAAATACTGAAGACTTCGAAGATATCGAGATGGACGAAATGCCGTCGGAAGACAGCCCGGCATCCTTTGTCATCGACATTGATGGTTTTGAAGGTCCGATTGACGTGCTGCTGACCCTGGCCCGCAACCAGAAAGTTGATATCACGCAGATTTCCATCGTCCAGCTGGCCGACCAGTATCTAGCCTTTGTCGCCGAGGCCCGGCACACCAGCCTGGAACTGGCCGCCGACTATCTTGTCATGGCGGCATGGCTGGCTTACCTGAAGTCACGGCTGCTGTTGCCTGATCTTGATGGAGATGATGAACCGAGCGGCGAAGAAATGGCGGCTGCCCTGGCTTTCCAGCTGAAGCGCCTGGAATCAATGCAAAATGCCGGCGCCCGGTTGATGGCCCGCAGTCATTTGAATCGCGAGTTCTTTGCCCGCGGGGTGCCGGAAAAATTCACCAGCTCATATACGACCGTGTTCGAGGTAACGCTATATGACCTTCTTAAATGCTATGGAGAGCAGAAGCACCGCAACAAAGATGCCACCTTACACATTGAAGCTTATGAACTTTATGCTGTTGAGGACGCGCTGGAACGTCTCCATAAACTGGTCGGCAAGATTCCCGACTGGCAAACCCTCTTGCAATTCATGCCGTCCGGATTGAAAAAAGGGCTGGGCTACACTTCCGCCGTCGCCTCGACCTTTGCCGCATCACTTGAAATGGTACGCGAAGGCAGGCTAAGGCTTCGCCAGAGCGGGCATTTTGAGCCCATATACATTCGTAGTAATGATCAGGACCTGCAGGAAAGGCCCCGATATCAAGCAGAAGAAATAGTGGAGAACACGACAGAATGAGTGACGAGCTGGACCAGAATTTGCGGCTGCTGGAGGCGATCTTGTTTGCCTCCGCCGATCCGGTCACTGAAAAATCCCTGGTGAACAGAATGCCCGACGGTGCCGATGTGCCGGCGTTGCTGAAACAACTGGGCGAACAATATAGCGACCACGGCGTTCATCTGGTACAGGCCGGGGGATCGTGGGCATTTCGTTCGGACGAAAAGCTGGCGCCGATGCTGAATAAGGAAATAGAGGTTACGCGCAAACTGGGCCGTGCCATGGTCGAAACCCTGGCCATCATCGCCTATCACCAGCCGATAACACGTGGCGAGATAGAGGATATTCGCGGTGTCAGCCTGTCCAAGGGAACCCTTGATACACTACTTGAAAACGGCTGGATCCGGCCGCGTGGCAAACGCCAGACTCCGGGCCGTCCGACAACCTGGGGAACGACGGATGCTTTCCTTGATCATTTCGGTCTTGAAAGCGTCAGTGACCTTCCCGGGGTCGAGGAGTTGAAATCGGCTGGCCTGCTCGATAAACGGCCGGCCATAGATGCTTATCGGGTCAGCGGTCACGTCGCCGATTCGGCGGCAGAAGTAAACGGTGATGCCGAGCCTGAGTCAGAAGATGACGAAGCTGATGTCCTGGTGCTGGCCGCCGGGCTGGAAAACAATGACGAGACGGAGGCCGCGGAAGAAATAGTAGAGGAAATTGATGCCGATACGGGCGATGAGGGCTCGCCGGATGCTTCGCCGGGTGAAGTGGAAGCCCTTGGAAACAACGGATAAAAGTCGTTTTCATCGACCATTCATGTGCAATTGTGCATTATTTTCCCTGAAAGCGGCGGCGGCGTTGCTCTGCCTAAGGGTTTCTGCCATTATCCGCCGACAAATTCACTGGGTATTATTTAAGAGAGACTTGAAATTATGGGTGCATTCAGCATTTGGCATTGGTTAATCGTTCTGGCGGTTGTCCTCGTCCTGTTTGGGGGCAAGGGAAAAATCTCTGCTCTTATGGGCGATTTCGGCAAGGGCCTAAAATCTTTCAAAAAGGGCATGAAGGATGAAGAGGGGGCCGCTTCCTCTGACGAGGATGAGGCCCCAAAGGCTTTGAATACGGAAAAGGCCGAAACGGCTAATGAATCGACGGCGCCTGAGAAAAAGAACGACGCCGCCAGTAACTGAGCGTCCGGGGCCAGATCCGGCCTTGGCCATTCCCCCGCCTGGAGCATTGAGCCGCCATGTTTGACATAGGCTGGCAGGAATTATTCATCGTCGCCATCCTGGGCATCATTGTAGTTGGCCCAAAGGATTTGCCGCGCGCGCTGCGTACCATCATGGGATTGGTTCGCAAGGCGCGGATGCTGGCGCGCGATTTCCAGGACGGAATCGACGAGGTCGTCCGCGAAGCCGACCTAGATGATATGAAAAAACAAATCGATGCGATCTCTGACAACGATATCGGTAAGACCATCGAAAACACGATAGACCCGGACGGTGGAATTGCCTCTGATCTGAATATGACGGAAATCACCGATAACCTGAACAAGGTGGCGAAAGAAAGCACGGCCATCGATGATAAAACACCTGCGGAATCACCGACATTCGGTAGCGGCAGCGGGAACGAGGGGCCCTTCGAGCCAGAAGCCCTGACGCCTTCCGCCGATGTACCCCCCGATGTTGAAGATAAGAAGGACGGGTAAAAAGCGTGGCCGAAACCGATACTCCCACTGAAGAAGACCTGGAAGAAAGCAAGGCGCCGTTGCTTGACCACCTGATTGAGCTCAGGCGGCGGCTCACCTATTCCCTTGTCTCGGTGCTGGTACTGTTTTTTGTTTGTTATTACTTCGCCCCCAGCATCTATGACTTTCTGGTCCACCCGCTGGCCGACGCCATGGAAGGCCTGGGCGGCAACCGCCGCTTGATCTTCACGGCCTTGCACGAAGCCTTCTTTACCTACGTCAAGGTGGCTTTCTTCGCAGCCTTGTTCGTGGCCTTTCCGTTCATCGCCATGCAGTTCTGGTTGTTCCTGGCGCCGGGGCTTTACAAAAACGAAAAGCGCGCATTGATGCCGTTCCTGATCGCCACGCCGATTCTTTTTTTCATGGGTGGATCGCTTGTTTATTACTTCATTTTCCCCATGGCATGGAAGTTCTTCCTCGGCTTCGAATCGGTCGGTGGCGCGGGGGCCTTGCCGATTCAGCTGGAAGCCAAGGTCGATGAATATCTGTCGCTGGTGATGCGGCTGATTTTTGCCTTTGGACTGTGCTTCGAGCTGCCGGTGCTGATGACGCTGCTGGGCCGGGTCGGCATGGTCACCGCCAAGGGAATGAGGGAAAAGCGCCGTTATGCGGTCGTGCTCGCCTTTGTTGCCGCCGCCGTGCTGACGCCGCCTGACGTTATCAGCCAGATCGGCCTGGCGTTGCCGACGATCCTGCTCTACGAAATCTCTATTCTGTCGGTGGCCTTCGTCCAGAAAGACAATCCGAAAGAAGACGATGAGGATGAAGACGAAGAAGACGACGACGAAGGTGACGCCAAAAAAGCGGAACAACCGGGCGAATCCGGTTAAGGTATATCCATCATGTTCGATATAAAGTGGATCCGCGACAACCCCGATAACTTTGACGCCGGACTTGCCCGGCGTGGGATGGAGTCCATGGCGACTGGCCTGTTGGCGCTCGACACGTTGCGCCGCGGAGCCGAATCACAGGCTCAGGAAATTCAGGCTGAACGCAACAGATTGTCCAAACAGATCGGCGAAGCCAAGGCCAAGGGCGAGGATGCGTCTGCCATCATGGCCCAGGTGGCGACGTCGAAA
>JABMOQ010000034.1 GCA_013204045.1 Rhodospirillaceae bacterium
GCCGGGATATCAATGTTCCATATTCGCCAGACTGGAGACGGTAATGAGAGACTATGAGCGGCTCGACTCTTTTCTCGACGAAAGGTTGGGAGATATATATCCGGAACCAATGGGACAGATGCATATTTCCATTATCGAACAAATGATTCCGGATATTATCAACCATTATGAAATCCAACCAGGTGCGAAAGTGCTTGATGTCGGTTGTGGGCATGGCCTTGCCTTACAGGTCTTTCGCGATGCCGGGTGCCAACCGATTGGAGTCGGGTTCGGGGGTGAAGCCGAAAAAAGCCGGGCAGAAGGTTTTGAAATTGAGGAAACGGACATGTCGTTTCTTGATTTTCCGGATCAGACCTTCGACATAGTTTGGTGTCGCCATGTACTAGAGCACAGCATCTTTCCATTTTTCACGTTGCGCCAGATGTTCCGGATACTAAAGACAGGTGGTGTTTTTTATATGGAGGTGCCGGCACCCGGCACAAGTTGCAAACACGAAGCAAATCCCAATCACTACAGTGTTCTGGGCAAAGAGATGTGGGTAAGCCTTTTGCAGCGGACCGGATACGAGACCATTCGCCAGAAAGATCTGGCGTTTGAAGTGCCTGCCGGGCCGGATGTTTATTATTCCTTCGACAGCCGCAAGGCGTGATCCAGCTTACCGGTTTTACCCAGCGCGGACAGCCCATAGAACAGGACGGCAATCAACAGCAGGTACTGGAAGCCGAGCAACATGGAAAGATACTCGGCAAACCCACCGAGGACGGCGCCGGCAATGTTGGCGCCGAAGTCCTGGTCGGGATTCTCGGACGCGCGGAATGAAACTGCGAATATGACGCCGGCGAAAAACACCGGCCCCAGCACCATGATGCATGGTGCCATATAACGCCAGAAGGCGCCGCCCTCGAGAAAGGCATCAAGGGGCACGAATATATTGACGGCCAAGGCGGCAATCAGCAGGCCGTAATGCCAGCTCAGCCTGACCCGGCCGACCCATAAGACATATAAGTTGGCGCCGAGGATTAATACCATAATGGTGGCGAAGACCATGGTGTTGACGAACCATGTGGAGCCGAAGACCAGCGCCAACTGAACCACGGCTTTCGATTCCAGAAGCAGGAACCCGGCGCCCAGAAAGAACATGCGGGGGTTCATGGATACCTTGTGCTTCGGCGCCTGCCAGTAGAGAACGGCCAGCCCAAGCAAGGCCATAATCGCCATGGCCCGCCAGTATAGTGGGGCGACCGAGGGTTCATGAAGATAGAGAAACGGCCAGTTGTCATCGGTACTGCGCAATGCCGGGCCATTTTGGATCAGAGATGCGGGCGCGATGCGCAGCCAATCGGCGCCTGACGCAGCAGCATCCGGTGGCGGCGGTTGTTTGCCGAAGCCGACGGTTTGATCGTTCAGGGTGGGATTGCTGTTCAGCCAAAAGGCCTCGCTTGTTTTGAACCCACTGCGGATGGCCCCGTTGTTACCGGCAATCAGAACGGCGATTCCCTTGTATGGCAGGGTGTCGTGAATTTCTTTTTGATAGGGCAGGAATATGGTCAGCGGATCGCTGTTGAATGCGGCGTTCAGCATGCCCGCGATGCGGTGCACGATCCAGCCCTGACGCATGGCGTTGTACGACATGAAAACACCGCCGGGCGCCAGGTTACGCTTAACATCGGCGATGGCCTGTTCTGTAAACAGGAAACTTTCGAGGCGGATGTTGCTGACGCTGCTGTGCAGGATCAGGGAATCAACGAGGGCATAAATGATCAAGTCGTATTTTCGGGTACTCTCTCTGAGAAAATTACGGCCGTCGTTAAGATGCAGATGCACCCGGGCATCCT
Source organism: Rhodospirillaceae bacterium (assembly GCA_013204045.1). GTDB lineage: Bacteria > Pseudomonadota > Alphaproteobacteria > Rhodospirillales > JABHCV01 > JABMOQ01. Next base: position 1,836 of record JABMOQ010000034.1, read on the forward strand.
GATAGGGTTGCTCTGGATGGTCACGCCGGCCGATGCGGGCGATCACCGGGTCGATCTCGACCGCATCTATGCGCTCTGCGCCGTAACGAAGGGCGGCGGCGACATCGTTGCCGGAACCGGCACCAATGATCAGAACGTTGCGAAAGGGCTCGCCGCCAGCGTCCCGCTGTAGCAAATGGGGCAGCGAATAAATCGGCGCCTCGGTTTTCGTCTTAACCATATTCTGATGAGCGATGGAATTAACGGCGATGCTCTTGTCGGCGCCATCGTAGCGCACCAGGTAATAGGGCGACCAAATTGTCGAAGCCGATGTCGGGGGTGTGAACGGCAAATGGCCAAAGTCCCATACGGCCAGGGCGGCCACAATCAGGAGGCCGACCTTGGAGCGGGTCAGCTTCTGATTTTCCTTGAGAAAATAGGCAATGATGGCAAAAGAAATGGCAAACCAGACAACCGGCGGCATTTCCCCATAGGAGAGAAGCGCAAAGGAGAGGATGCCGGCCAGGCTGCCTGCGATGTTCATCGCGTAGGCCTGAACCCGTTCAGGGTCGCGCCGAAAGCACTGGCCCAAAATCTGACCCGGCCCGATAAACATAAACAGGATCAGAACGAAAAAAACGCCAGCGACAATTTCCATGGGAATGACGAAGCTGGCCAGGTCGACGTCCCGATACTCGGTCCCGAAAAACACCACCTGAGGGGCGGTGGTCTGGCTTCCGACGTCGATGGCCATATTGGGAAACAGGCCATAGGAGAGGAAAAGGCATAAGGCCAGCAAGATTGTGCTGGCAGCCAGGGCAGGGAACCGGCCCAACCAGTCTGGTTCGGAGCGCTCGGCGCACATGCAGCCGATGGACATGCCGACGAATGCGGCGATCAGAACCACATTGGTGAAAAATTGCAGAAAAACCACGTAGGCACCGAACCAGCGGATGCAGGCCAGTTCCATGAACATAATCAGAAACCCGATGATGAAAAGGTTTCTTCTGTTTGTTGTGACCGATGCCATGGAACCCCAATCGTTTGGCAAGGCTGGAAGGGTGGATGGTCGCCGAGAAATCCTACAGCCAGATCTGGACGGCTTTGTCGATCAGCAGGAAGACGAATATCAGGAACAGGTAGAAGATCGAGAAGAAGAACATCTTGCGGGCGTCCTTGTCGTCGTCGCTGCGCAACACGATGATACAATGACGCAGGAAGGCGATTCCTAAGGCCAGGGCGGCAATGCCGTAAACCCGGCCCGACATGCCGACCATCACCGGCATCAACGTCACTGGAACCAATGCCAGGGTATAGATCAGCATCTGTATCTTGGTTTTTTGCGGACCGACGACGACCGGCATCATCGGCACCCCGGCAGCCTCGTAATCGCCCGTGCGATACAGGGCCAGCGCCCAGGTGTGGGGCGGGGTCCACAGGAAGATGATCAGGAACAAAATAACTGAATTCCAGTCGGCGCCTCCGGTTACCGAGACCCAGCCGATCATGGGCGGAAAAGCCCCGGCGGCGCCGCCGATAACGATGTTCTGCGGGGTGCGCCGTTTCAGCCAGACCGTATAGATAAAAACGTAATAGAGGATCGTCAGCATCAACCAGCCGGCCGCCGCCACGTTGACGAACAATCCCATGCCGGCGACCGACGCGCAGGCCAGGAAGGTGCCGAAGCCGAGGGCTTCCAGCGGGTCGAGGCGGCCATCGGGCAGCGGGCGTTTCTGGGTCCGGGTCATGATTACATCAATGTCGCGGTCGTACCACATGTTGATGGCCCCCGATGCCCCGGCGGCGACGGCGATGCACAGCACCGCTATGGCCGATGTCAGCGGATCGATGCTGCCCGGCGCCATCATCTGGCCGGTCCATGCCGTGAACACCACCAGCGACATGACCCGCGGCTTCAAAAGCAGGGCATAATCGAGGATTCGTGGATTTGGCTGGCGGGGCTCTTCGTTGTCTGACATGGGCCTTGCGGTTCGTTTCTGGGTTGTCTCGCCCCTTGTTTGCCTTCTGGCAGGGACGATGGCAAGGGATACTTGCCCCCGGTGATGCTTGACGCGGGCCTAAATGGCCCCTAAAGCCAGAGGATCATGAGCGAAAATAATGATCAACGCCTGACCGGACTGGAAGAAGCCTTCACCCATCACGAAGGCACGATCCTGGAGCTTAGCGATCAGATCACCGAACAGTGGAAGCTGATTGAGCGCCTGAACCGGCGCATTGCCGAGCTGGAAGAAAAGCTGGAAAACCAGGCCTTCACCGACGTCACGCCGCCGGGCAAGGAACCGCCGCCGCCCCATTATTAAGGCTTGAGGGCATCCAGAGTATGTCGGGCGATCACGCGTTCTTCGTCGGTTGCCAGCACCCAGGCCTGGGCCTTGCCGCTGGCCCGCGTAATCAGCGGCCCACCGCTATCATTGGCGCCTGAGTCCAATTCCAGCCCCAGCCACCCAGACCGACCGATGATGTCGGCGCGTACCTTGGCGGCGTTTTCGCCGATGCCGCCGGTGAACACCAGCCCGTCAAGTCCGCCTAATGCGGCGGCCAGAGAGCCCAGTTCGCGGCAAATGCGGTAGCCATAATAATCGATGGCGGTGCGCGCACCTTCTTCGTCGCTTTCCAGCAGCTGGCGCATGTCAGCGCTGATCCCCGATACGCCCAGCAACCCGGACCTGTTGTAGAGCAGGTCTTCCAGGGCCGTTAAATCGAGTTTGTCCTCGCGCATCAGGTGCAGGATAACGCCGGGGTCGAGGGCACCCGAGCGAGTCCCCATGGGAATGCCGTCCAGGGTCGAAAAACCCATGGTGGTGGCGACGCTTTTACCTTCCAGAACGGCGCACATGGAAGCCCCGTTGCCAAGGTGGGCGATGGCCAGGCGCTTGGGCAGGCCAACGCCGGTCACTTCTTCAAACGCCCCGACGATGTATTCATAAGATGAGCCGTGAAATCCGTAGCGGATGATGCCGCGATCCGAGTATTCGGCAGGCAAACCCAGATTGCGGGCGACACCCGGCTGGGTGGCGTGAAAGGCGGTATCGAAACAGGCGACATGGGGCAAATCGGGCAACCGTTCGGCCAGCGCCCGGATGGCGGCGACGTTGTGGGGCTGGTGGTGCGGGGCCAGGGGCTCCAGCGCCGCCAGTTGGTCAATGGCTTCCTCGGTCAGCAGGACGGGTCCGGTAAAATCGGTACCGCCATGTACGACCCGGTGGCCAGCGCCGACCAGCCTGAAATCCGCGCCCGGTCCGGTCAGGCGGTCAAGCAGGGGGGCCAGTGCCCCGGCATGGCCACCGGCCGGGGCGAACACCTCCATATGGCAGCTTTCCATCCGCTCAAGGTCGGTCGAATAGATGGCAAACTTGATGCTCGACGATCCGGCGTTAAGAACGAGGATCGCGTCAGTCATCTATTTTTTCAGTACGGCAGCCGCCGCATCGAGGCCGCGTTCGATGCGGTCGAACATATCGTCTATTTCGGCGTCGGTAATGATCAGCGGCGGACAGATGCCGACCCCGTCGCCGGGCGTCGGCCTGAGGATCAGGTTTTCGGCCATGATTTTTTCGGCAACGAGCGGTGCCGCCTTGGTTTCCACCGGATACTGTTCCTTGGTGGCCTTATCCTTGACGATCTCGATGGCGCCGATCAGGCCGACGCCGCGGGCGTCGCCGACCAGCGCATGATCGGCCAGTTTGGCCAGGCGTTTCTGGAAGTGCGGCATGATGGCGCGCACATGGCCAAGAATGTCTTCGTCTTCGTAGATCTTCAGGGTTTCCAGCGCCACGGCGGCGGCCACCGGATGGCCGCCATAGGTGTTGCCGGTGCCGAAAATGCCGAGCTTCTTGCTCTGCTCGACGAAGGCCTTGTAAAGTTTGTCAGAACACAAGACGGCGCCGATGGGAATATACGCCGATGACAATTGCTTGGCGCAGGTCAGCAGGTCGGGCTGGATGTTATAGGTATCGCAACCCCACATATTGCC
>JABMOQ010000162.1 GCA_013204045.1 Rhodospirillaceae bacterium
CCGGGGTTGCCGCTGCACGCGCCGTCCGTATACAGCCTGACTCTCGTTGTTTCCGACAACGCCCTACTCCAGCCCGTAGGCGCCGGGGCCGGAAGTGCCCTGATGGAAGCGCAGTTTTTCCAGATATTCGAGCGGGTCCTTGGGCGTTACCAGGGCATCCTTCGGGGTATTGAGCCAGTCATAAAGGCGGGTCAGCAAAAAGCGCATGGCGCTGCCCCGGGCCAGCAACGGCAGGGCCGCCAGTTCGGCTTGGGAAAAATCGCGGACCCGGCGATAGGCGGTCAACATGCGCCGCGCCTTGGTGATGTTGAAGCTGCCTTCGGGCTCGAAGCACCAGGCGTTGAGGCAGATGGCCAGGTCGTAGGCGAAGCAATCGTTACAGGCGAAATAATAATCGATCAGGCCAGATAATTCCTTGCCTTGAAAGAACACATTGTCCGGAAACAGGTCGGCGTGGATGACCCCGGACGGCAGGTCGCCGGGGCCGGGCCAGCCTTTTTCGAGGGCGTCCAGCTCGCCCGCCAGCAAACCGGCGAGGCCGGGGCGCACTTCATCGGCGCGGGGGCCGCAGGATTCCAGCAGCGGCCGCCACGAAGCCACCGACAAATTATTTTCCCGGCGGATTTCGAAATCCGCCCCACATAAATGCATGTTGGCCATGGCCTCGCCGAGACCGGCGCAATGCTCGGCCGTCGGGCGCTTCGGCCACAGGCCATCGAGGAAGCTAATGATCGCCGCCGGACGGCCACAGAGGGTGCCGAGGGTGTTGCCGGCATTGTTGATAATCGGGGTCGGGCACGGAACGTTTTTTTTCGCCAGATGCGTCATGAGGCCTAGGAAAAACGGCAGATCATCGACACTGACCCGCTTTTCATAGAGAGTCAGGATGAAAGACCCGGTTTCCGTCTTGAGCAGATAATTGGAGTTTTCGACCCCCTCGGCGATGCCCTTGCACGACAATACCCGGCCGATGGCATAGCCATCGACAAAGGCGAACAGTTCATCATCGGTTATTTCCGTATAAACGGCCATGGCCCAAACCCTCAGGAATCCCACTCAGCACTCTTTAACCTAAACAACATCTTGTGTCACCTTGGCGGCGGCGCGATAGTCTTTAAATTGTGATGACTTTCTTCAAAATCCTTGTTCTGGCGGTTTGCATCCTCGCCGTTCCCGGCGCCGTGACGGCGGCGACACCCAAGGACGTGCCCGAGACTCAGATCCTCGATCAGCTCGACAGCACCATCGCCAACCCGCTGGTCAAACGTGTGCAACAGGCGTTGATCGATGCCGGATATTATTCCGGTGACGCTGACGGCCGCATGAACGAGGACACCATCGCCGCCATTCGCAAATACCAGGCCAGAGAAAGCCTGGTCATTGATGGTATCGCCAGCGAGGCGCTGGTCGGTCATATGGAAACCAGCATCAAGGTTCAATCGTTGCTGAATAAACTGCAACAGAGCCGGGAGCTCAACATCAAGATGGCCCGCGAGGCGCTGCTGTCGAGCCCGGAAACCAAAGACCTGCTGAACGGCGAAGATGACCGGGTGGCAAACCCGTCGCGGGATGTGGCGTCGTGTTTTGCCATCCCGTCGCCCGAATGCCTGCTCGCCGAGGCCGTCGAAAGCGCCAAGGCCATCGGCAAGGAAGAACTGCGCGATTGGGCTTTCGGCGAAATTCTTGTGGCCCAGGCGAAAGCCGGCATGGTCGATGAGGCCCTGGCCAGCGTGCGCCGCATGGGCGACCCCCGGCTGATTTTGCTGGCCTTGCGCGATATTGCCAAATCCCTTGCCGATGCCGGACGCCCGGCCGAGGCGTTGGCCGCGGTGGCGATCATCCCTTCCCTGCTGAAGCAGGCCGAAGCCCTGGCTGACATTGCCGCCATCCAGTTGAAACGAGGCAACGCCGCTGGCGCCAGAATTGCGGCAGAGCGGCTGATCGACGCCCTGGGCCAAGTAGAAGACACCTTAAAGCCCATTGAACTTGTCACCCGGGCCGCCGTTATCTTGTACAAGGCCGGTGACGAGACGGCAGCCATGGCGGAGCTGACACGCATGGAGGCGCTGGCCAACGGAAACCCCTCTGCCTATCGTTATATAGCCGGCGCCCTGGCCGAGATGTCAAAAACCGAGCAGGCGCTGGCCATGCTTGAAAAAGTGCCCGAGCCATCGGAGCACACGGCGGTGCTGGTCATGGCGGCGACCGCCCAGGCCAATGCGGGAAACGCCGCGTTGGCCATTTCCACGGCCAGCCATATCGAGGGTGAGCGCTATCGGGCCGTGGTGCTTGGCCGCATCGCCGTCGCCGAGGCCAAAGACGGCCAAACAGACATGGCCGAGGACACCATCAACCTGGCCCTCGCCGCCACCGAAAAAATCAAACTGCCGTTCGCCCGCGCCTATGCCTATGACCGAATCGCCCTGGCCCTGACCGAAATTGGCAAAATCGGAAATAGCGAGGCCTTCGAGCTGGCCATGGTATCGGCTGCCCAGATCAGCGACAACAAGCTACGCGCCCACCGACTGTGGTCGATTGCCGCCGCCCGCCGCGCCTTGGGCCACACGGCCCAGGCGGAAACGGTAGAAACTGAGGCCGCCGAGGCGACGGAAATGATAAAAAGCAAGCTGACCCAGGCCTGGATGTTCACGGAAATCGCCCTGGAGCGTCTTGCCGAAGGACAAACCGGCCAGGCACGGACGGTCCTCGCCGAAGCCATCGCCATCAGCAAAACCATCACCAATGCCTGGGCTCGCGCCCGCGCCCTGGCGCGGTTGGCCTCGACGCTGATCGAAGTGCCCGGCCCGGATGAAAAAGAATGACAGGCCATGGAACCGATACCAGAGCATATCCGGGCTAATTTGAACCATTCTGATGGGGC
>JABMOQ010000163.1 GCA_013204045.1 Rhodospirillaceae bacterium
ATAGTACATATTTGATTTATCTAAATAGACGATCTTGACTAAAAGCGGTCATTGAAGCCGCACCCTGAACACAGACCAAGCTCAATATTAGGTGCCCCCCATGGGACAATTTTGGGACACTGAAACCTGATTTGCTGTGCATCGGTGTGCACTCAGGTGCATCGCTGTGCACTGGTGTGCATTGGCCTTGTGGGCATTCCGTCTCCTCTGCCCCACATCTGGTATGCTTTTACAAGTCTTGAAAACCAGCAAGGGTTAACGCTCTTCCGAGGCTTCGAACCCACCCCGTCCGCCATGTTTTAAATACCTGCATTGCTAATAATAAATCCCAGAATTGCTTGAGCCAGACCAGAAAAACCAGGGTCAGGAGGTGGCATCCCAGAAGATGATCTCGCCAATCCTGAACCAGCCCTTGCGCAGGTTGAGAAGATTTATTTTCCGGCTACTTTCCCGTTGGCACGGAATTCGCCCGCGCCACTGCTGCCTGAAATAGAACCTGGCATCCAGCAGTCAAATCTTCCTGTGTGGCATTTTCTATTTCATTATGACTGATCCCGTTTTCACAGGGCACAAAAACCATGGATGTGGGGGCGACCCTGGAAATATAGCAGGCATCGTGCCCGGCGCCGCTGACGATATCGCGGTGGGAATACCCCCAATCTTCCGCTGCCTTGCGCACGGAATCGACACAATCTTTGTTAAAGGGCACCGGCGGGGAATGCCAGATTTCCTCGAATGCCATTTCCAGACCAATGTCCCCGGCGATCTTTTCAAGATCGGTCCTGAGCTCCGCATCCATTTGGGCAAGAACATCGGCATCCGGATGGCGGAAATCGATGGTGAAAAATACCTGCCCGGGAATGACATTTCGTGAATTGGGCTGTGCCTGAATTAGCCCTACGGTGGCACACGCCGTCGGCTGATGGCTCATACCGATGCGGTTGACGGCTTCGACCGCCCGGGCCGCCCCCAACAGGGCGTCGCGACGGGTCGGCATGGGCGTCGGCCCGGCATGGGCTTCCTGCCCCGTAAACGTGACCTCGTACCAGCGTTGACCCTGGGCGCCAGTGACCACGCCGATGGTTTTGCCTTCGTTCTCCAGTATCGGGCCTTGCTCGATATGGGCCTCGAAAAACGCCGTCAAAGGACGGCCGCCGACATCTTCGGGGCCGTTGTAGCCAATACGTTCCAGTTCCTCGCCCATGGTCATGCCGTCCAGATCGGCGCGGGACAGGCCGTAGTCCAGATCGAAAACCCCGGCGAACACCCCGGATGCCACCATCGCCGGGGCGAAGCGCGAGCCCTCTTCGTTGGTCCACACCGCGACCTCGACGGGGGTGTTGGTTTCATAATTCAAATCGTTCAGGGTGCGAATGACCTCGAGGCCCGATAAGACACCATAGATACCGTCGAACTTGCCGCCCGTCGGCTGGGTATCCAGATGGCTTCCGATCATTACCGGCGGCAAGTCGTTATCTTTGCCGGACCGGCGGGCAAAGATATTGCCCATTTTGTCTACCGACACCGAACAGCCAGCTTCCTTGCACCAGGAAATAAAGATATCCCGCGCTTCCCGGTCCAGATCGGTCAACGCCAGACGGCAGACCCCGCCTTTATCCGTCGCCCCGATCTTGGCCAACTCCATGATGCTTTCCCAGAGCCGCTGTCCGTTCACTGTCAGGTTTTTCATCTTCGTGTCCCTACTATAGACTCCCAAGGCAAGCTTTATTCAGCCCCCCGGCATGTGGATTGTATACTAATCCAGGCCCACCCGGTCAGCCAGTCCCTTCCACCCGTGCGCTTTCGGCGCTAGACTGCAGCTTCCACAATGATCCAACAACGACAGAGGTCCGCGTGAAAGACAGTGTTGCCCTGCTCGATAATCTGATCGGGTTTCCGACGGTCAGTTCCGACTCCAATCTGGAGATGATTGTTTTTATCGGGACGATTCTCGAGCAACATGGCATTGCTTACCGGATCATCGGCGATGAAAGCGGAAAAAAAGCCAACCTCTACGCCACCGTCGGCCCCACAGACCGGCCCGGCGTCATGCTGTCCGGTCATACGGATGTGGTTCCCGTCGAAGGGCAAACGTGGACCGTCGATCCCTTTACTATGAGTGAAAGCGATGGCCGCCTGTACGGACGTGGCACCACGGACATGAAAGGCTTTCTCGCCTGCATGTTACGCGCCGCCACCAAAGCCACCACCATGAACCTGAAGACACCTCTGCATCTGGCCTTCTCCTATGATGAAGAAATCGGCTGTGTCGGTGTGCGCTCGCTGATCGACATGCTCGACAAGGCACCCCAGAAACCGGCATTTTGCATTATCGGCGAACCGACGTCATTACAGGTGGCGACGGCGCACAAGGGTAAGACCGCCCTACGGGCCACATGCCACGGCCGGGAATGTCATTCGGCGTTGGCGCCAGAAGGCCTGAACGCCATACATCTGGCAACCGATCTAATATCCGAAATTCGCAGCCTGCAATCGGAAATCGAGAAGAATGGTGCCCACGACGGTGATTATGACGTTCCCTTTACGACCCTTCATGTCGGCATCATCAACGGTGGCTCGGCCCTCAACATCGTTCCCGGACACTGCACGCTGGAGTTCGAGTTCCGCAACCTGGCCGCCGATGAGCCGCAAGCTTTAATCGATGAAATTCGTCAGCGCGCCGGGCGCATCGTCGCCGAGGCCCGCAAAATAGCTGTCGAAGCCGATATCATTATAGAGATCCCCTTCGCCTATCCGGGACTCGATACCCCGCCCGACAGCGAGGTCGTTTCCTTCGTAAAATCCCTGACCGGTGCCAATTCGACGACCAAGATTGCATTCGGTACCGAAGGCGGGCTGTTTCAACAGAAACTGGATATTCCAACCGTCGTCTGCGGCCCCGGCAGCATGTCCCAGGGTCATAAGCCGGACGAATTTATTGCCCGCCAACAGATCGAGGCCTGCGACACTATGCTCGATGAATTGCTGAAAAGGCTGGCTGCCGGGCAGCCCTAGTCGTCGCCGGGGACGCCATAACTGGGTGACGATGCCGGATCAAGGGCGCGGGTGACGTAATCATTCATTTGCGGTTTGTAGATTTCCCACAATGAACGCAGCTCGGCGACCGGGTCGCCGTCTGTCCAGTCGATACGCAGGTCGGCGACCGGCCAAGACACCTTGTCTGTCAGCATCATGCCGATGGAGTGGACCGGCCCCTCTTCCCCGCCGGCATCCAGCGCCGCCTGCATGGCCACCAGCAGACGGTCCCCCAGATGTCCATCGGCTAGTTCAAAAGCGTCGACCATAGCCTGCGGCACTTTTGGATTGGACAGTAGATTGCCGGCACAGCCGACACCTGCCCCCGTCGCATCGCCATATGTTCCAAGGGTCTTGGCGCCCGAAAAAACCGACGGCCCACCGTCGTTGCCAATAATCATGAGTTGGCGATAGCCAATAAGTTCGCTGCTATCACAGAGGGTTGCCAAAGCTTGTTCGGCGCTTGCCCCTTCGGCCATCAGATCAAGCCCCAGCGGGCCCAATGTCGGGTCGGTGATGTTCTGGCTGGCGATGGCGCCGACCCCTGCCCGCGCAAAGGCGCAGCGCGCCGCAACTGCCGGCGACGATGAGGATACGGAAACGCCGAACATGCCTGTATCGGCGCATCGGGCAACAATGGAAAACGTCATTCGGGCTCTCCATCCGGGATCACCGCGGTGGCATCAATTTCGACCAGCCACTCAGGCCGCGCCAGGGCCGAAACCACCAGTCCCGTCGATACCGGATACACGCCCTTCAGGTGCTTGCCCATGGCCCGGTACACATCCTCGCGGTATTTGATATCGGTCAGGTAAACCACCACCTTGACCACATGGGCCATTTCCGAGCCACACTCACCGAGCAGTTGGGCGATATTTTCCATGGCCTTATGGGCCTGTGCGCCGGCATCCCCCATGGCGACGTTTTTGCCTGTGTCCAGTTCCTGCGCAACCTGGCCCCGCAGATAGATCGTGTTACCGGCGACCACTGCCTGACACAAATCGTTGTCCAGGTTTTGCTCCGGGTAGGTATCCTTGGTATTAAATTTGCGGATGCGTTTATGGGCCATTTATTTATCCGGCCTGACCATCAACCGCCCATCGTCAATGGAATTAATATATTCCTGCCCAGTTCTAATCATCCCATCACCCCGATACTATTGATTCACTATTACATTTGAACGGTTTTCAGACTATCCCACTTGCTACCAGATCTATAATAAAACGGAATTAAAAACCATGCGCGTGCGGACTTATCCAAGCGCGAATCCTCAGCCGCTTGACCTGACACACGGGGAATTTCTCCAAAAACAGCCGCCGAAATCGATTGCCACCTAGCCTCTCGCCAAAAGCCCTTATTTTCAATATTCTTTCAGGTTGATTACTTGGAAAATGAGAGCGGCCTGAACAGATGACCCGTGTGGCAAATGCCCTGATGATCGGCGGCGAAGGTACCCTTGCCGAATATCTGACAGAGGAAGGCTTCAATATTACGGCGTGCCGGGATTCCTTCCACATGCTGGAAGAGGCTTGCCGGGGCCTGCCCGATCTGGCCTTGATCGATCTTTCCTCGAATGACTTTAACGCCCTGTCCATCGCCGAAGACCTGATCAGGCTGGACGAGGCAACCGGCATGGCCGTTACCCTGTTCAATGCCCAGATTGATGCCAGCGCACAGGCCGCCACCCTGGACCGGGCAACAAAAATTGGCGTCGATGAAATATTTTCCGACACCATCGACCCCGACGAAATGATGACACGGCTAAAAGCATTGCTTCGGCTTGTCACCATGCGCCGGGAACTGGCCGGGCGCCGGGAGCTGGCGCTAAGCTTCGGAGCCGACGCCAGCCTGGGGCTTGCCAAAAAAAATGGCGTCCCTTTCATGATGCTGGAAGTCGGTAAAGACGCGGGCGAGATCGGTTCAATCAGGACGGCCTTTGACGAGGGCTGCAATTTCACCACCACCCCGGACATGGCAACGGCCGAAACAATTCTGTCCGGTCGCAACTTCTTCGATGCCTGCCTGCTGCTGCTCGATGGCAGATCCAGTAGTGGCGGCATTTCCGATCCCATTCAAATTTTTGACCTGTGCAACCGCATTCGCCTTAATTCCCGGCTGTTTAACCTGCCGGTAGTGGTGCTGAGTCCGCCGGGCCTGATTCCAGACCCTGTTGATGCGATCAGGGAAGGTGCCACCCGGCTGCTGGAGCGTCCATGCGAACCGTCCTTGCTTCATTCGGTCATGGCCACCTTGGCAAGGCGTCAACAGGAGCGTTGGCGCATCCGGTTGGCCCTCGATGACATCCGCTGCCCAGAGGTCACGGACTCCCGTACCGGCACCTTTACCTTCGATTTTATGCGCCAACGCCTGAACAGTTTGGTAGAAGCGGCGCGAGAGCGCGAAAAACATCTGACACTGGTCTTTTTCTCATTCCCGGATGCCCACACAATTGCCGAGAAGTTCGGCGAGGCAGCTGGCAATCATCTGATCAGACAACTGGCCCAGTGGATCAGCGCCATGGTCCGTGTCGAAGATATGGTCGCCCATTACACCGGCTATGATTTTTGCATCGCCCTGCCCGATACCCCGCCCAACGAGGCCCTGTTTGTGATGAACCGGATTGCAGGCGTTCTGGCCTATACGGATTTTGCCCTTGTCGAGGTTTACCAGCCAATTTCCATTTCCGTTGAATTTGGCATTACCGGCATCGAACCAGGCGACAGCATCGAAACCCTGATCGCCCGCGCCAGAGCTAACCTTGATTAGGGAAGACCCGATGATGCCTGTAAAAATGCCCATCGACGTCATTTTCGACATCATTTGCCCGTGGTGTTACATCGGCAAAAAAAGACTCGAGCGCACCCTTGATGCACGCCCTGATATCGAAGCCCATATCCGCTGGCGACCGTTCCTGCTGAGCCCGGAAATTCCCCCTGATGGCATCGATCGCACCCTCTATCTGGCCAACAAATACGGTGGCGAGGCCCGCATCCGCCGCGTCCAGGGGGCTATCGCCAATGCCGGGCAATCTGTAGCCATTGATTTCAATTTCGAGCGCATCCGACACACACCCAATTCACTGGATGCCCACCGGTTGATCCGCTTTGCCGCCCTTGAAGGTAAGGCGGCCGAAACCGTAGAATCCCTCTATTCCGGTTATTTCATCGACGGCCTGAACATCGGCGCACATAATGTCTTGGGCGATATTGCCGCATCTGTTGGCCTCGACCGCGACGATATCCAAGCCCGTCTGGCCGGTGATTCTGAAACGGCGGCCATTTATGACGAAAATGCCCGCGCCCACCGTCTTGGCGTCAATGGTGTACCGTCCTTCGTATTCGGTGCGTCCATGGTAATTTCCGGTGCCCAGGATCCCAAGGTTCTGGCAAAGTTGATCGATGCAGCGGCGAAAGCAGCCTGATATAGGAGATTTGATATGAATAGACTTAAATCCGTATGGAAAAATGAAAGTGGCGCAACGGCCATAGAATACGGCCTTATCGCCGCCATGGTTGCACTTGTAATCATCGCCGCCGTGACGTTGATCGGCACGGATTTGTCGAACTTGTTTACGTCCATCAGTACGGAATTCTAGCCAGCTGCCTTAAATATCAACCGGTAGTTTGCGCCAGTCTGGCGTTGATATGTCGGTTGACTTCTTCGGCCTTAAGCCGGGCCACCTTACCCGTCGGCGGCAACGGCTCGTCCCGGAAAAAGGCCGGCAGTTCGTCGTCGTCTTCGGTAAAACCTGCCGCCTCGTTGAAGCGGCGTTCCATCACCAGGACATCATGACCCAGTTGTTCGAAGAAAGCGGTATCGAATTTGGTGCCGAGTGCCGCGTTGATAGCATCGACAATGAATTCCTGTTTTTCGTTGGTCACCGAACGGCCGAACAGGCACATCCCCAGAGAATCGGCAGTGGCGCTGTGAACCTGAATGGTATAGCTGGCCTCGGCCAATTCCTCGACCGATTTTCCGGCGCACTCAAAGGCCGGAATGTTGCCGGCGGTATGGTCGGCACCTTGCGCCGTTACCATCATCGAAATCCCGGTGACCTCAATGACCCGGGGGTCATAAGCACTCAGCGCCTGACCCTTGATGACCGGCACCCGCTTGGCCCCGTAATGTGCGCCGACCCGGGCCGTTCCTTGAGCCAGCAACCGGCCCCGTTCATTGCCCTTGGCAATATCGCTTAAAGCCACGGCCATAAAATCCACATCACCGAACGGGGCTTGCCCCAATTCCATCAGCATCCCCAACATGGCGCCGACTTCGATGGTGTCGATGCCAAGATCGTTGGCCGTGGCGTTCAAAATGGCCAGATCGTCCGGGTTGGTTAGTCCGCAGTTGGTGCCCATCAGTCCCAGGGTTTCATATTCAAGAGGCGAAACCAGTTCTTCGCCATCGGCACTAAAATAGATGTTCGAGCACTTGATCTGGCAGCCCGGCATGCAGGCATGGGACGGATCGCCGCCACGGGCCACATTAACGTCGCGGATATGCTGCCCACCCATGGTAAAAGTCTCGAGGCCGTCATCGACCTGGCTGCCGCGGCTGAAGTTGTTCACCGGCAGGCCGCCGATATGATTGGTGAAATCGCCGACCATGGCCGTGCCCAGGGCCTTCATGTTCTGTACCGCCGGTTGCTCGTCCAGCATCTTGCCGTATTCGCGAACCGCCGTGATCACCTTTTTGCGGTCGTGTAGCGGCGGTAGCTTCAGTTTGTCGATGACGATGGCCTTGATCTTCTTGGTCCCCATCACCGCGCCGACGCCACCGCGCCCGGCGAAGCGGTCGGGCCTGCCATCGGGATCAGTGAAGGCGATGCCTGCCAGAAGGCCGCCGTATTCACCGACCGGCCCACAAATGCCGAGACTGACCTTATCGCCATAGGCCTCGAACAGCATCCGGGCTGCTTCCTTGTTGCCCTTGCCCAGATAGGCGGTGGCGTCTTCGAAAGTAACGGCGCCGTCCTTGGTGATGCGGATGATTGTCCATTCTGGTGAATTGCCGTGCAGGGTGAAACCGGAAATTTCCAGATGCCCCATGGCCAGCGCGAATGTTCCACCCGAATTGGCTTCTTTAATGCCGCCGGTCAGCGGACTTTTACAGCCGACGCTAAGCCGGTTGGCGTTGGAAAAATTGGTGCCGGCAAACGGGCCGGCGGAAAAAATCAGGGGATTGTCGGCGGACAGGGGATCGACCTTGGCAACGCCCATATCGAGCAGCGTGCTGGCAATATGGTGGCGCCCGGCGCGGGCCGCCTGCTCGCCAGAAAATTCAATTGTATCAGTAGATTGCTTGGTGAGATCTATGTTCAGGTACTTGCGCATGGGGGCTCTGTCCGAAAAGGTCTAAAAGAAGCTCAGGTGAATTAAAGGGGTATAGCCAAAGCGCCGGCTCCCGGCAATGGCTTTTGGGTCTCTTATGGGGTGGCTTCCGCAGCCGTCACAATATCCTTCAACAGGCCACGCACCCCGGCCAATCGCTGACCCGCATTGTCCCAGCCGCGCATAAGCACCAGTTTATGGTCGGGGCGCAACTTGGCGGTGCCGACCTGGTCATTGATGAAGGCGACCAACCCGGCCGGGTTGGCAAATTGGTTATTTCTAAATGACACCACCGCCCCTTTTGGCCCGGCTTCAACCTTGTCAACTCCGGCCCGCTTACACAGGTATTTGACGGCAACAATTTCGAGCAAATTTTCCACTTCATCGGGCAGCGATCCGAAGCGATCAATCATTTCGGCGGCGAAGGCGTCGATCTCGGCCCGCTCGTGCAGGCCCGCGAGGCGTCGATACAGGTCCATGCGCACGCTCAGATCACTGACATAGGTATCGGGAATAAGCACAGCCATGCCGATGGATATTTGCGGACTCCAATCATGCTCGCCTGCGTCTTCCATGCCGCGCGCCGTAGCGACCGCTTCTTCCAGCATCTGCTGGTAAAGTTCGATACCGACTTCGCGAATATGTCCCGATTGCTCGTCGCCGAGCAGGTTGCCGGCCCCACGGATATCAAGGTCATGACTGGCCAATGAAAAACCGGCGCCCAGACTATCCAGGGTTTGCATGACATCCAGTCTTTTTTCAGCTGCATCCGTCAGCTTCTGGCGTTCCGGTAAAGTCAGGTAGGCATAGGCGCGCACTTTCGAGCGCCCGACCCGGCCGCGCAGTTGGTAAAGCTGGGCCAGACCGAACATGTCGGCCCGATGGATAATCATGGTGTTGACCGACGGCATGTCGAGTCCCGACTCAATAATGTTGGTCGACAGCAGCACATCGTAATTGCCGTCGTAGAAAGCGCCGATGGCGTCTTCCAACCCAGCCGGCGGCATCTGTCCATGGGCGATAATAACTTTTGCCTCCGGAACAAGGTCGGCCAAACGCTTGGCGATACTGTTGATATCCTTGATGCGCGGGCAGACATAGAACGTCTGGCCGCCGCGAAAACGTTCGCGCATGATGGCTTCGCGCACCACCACCGGATCGAAGGGCAACACAAAGGTGCGCACCGCCAGCCGATCAACCGGCGGCGTCGCGATAATGCTCATTTCCTTGACCCCGGTCAGCGCCAGTTGCAGGGTGCGCGGGATCGGTGTCGCCGTCAGGGTCAACACATGGACGTCGGATTTTATTTTCTTCAGCTTTTCCTTGTGGGCGACACCGAAGTGCTGCTCCTCGTCGATAATCAGCAGGCCAAGATCACGAAATCCGATGTCACCCGCTAACAGGGCATGGGTACCTATAATGATATCGACGGTGCCTTTTTGCAGGTCTTCCTTGATCTCCTTGACTCTCTTTGCCGTCACCAGCCGCGAAATCTGTTCGATACGGATGGGGAAATCGCGGAAGCGTTCGACAAAATTCCGGAAATGCTGGCGGCATAAAAGCGTCGTCGGCACGACGATGGCGACCTGCTTGCCATTCATGGCGGCAACGAAAGCGGCGCGCAAAGCGACCTCTGTCTTGCCAAAGCCCACATCACCGCAGACCAGTCGGTCGGCCGGAAAGCCGCCGGCCAGATCGCCCAGCACATCATTGATAGTCGCGCGTTGATCATCGGTTTCCTCGAACGGGAAGCGGGCCGCAAATTCGTCGTAACTGCCGTCGCTGGCATTGAGCCGGGCGCCGGGCTTCAGGGTACGCGCCGCGGCGACCTTGATCAGGTCTTCGGCCATATCGCGAATGCGGCCCTTAAGCTTGGCCTTCCGGGCCTGCCACGATGCGCCGCCCAGTTTGTCCAGTTGCGCGCTGGCCAATTCCGATCCGTAGCGGGAAATCAGCTCGATATTTTCGACCGGCAGATACAGTTTGTCATTACCGCTGTAAATCAGGCGCAAACAGTCGTGCGGCGCACCGCCAACGTCGATGGCTTCCAGTCCATCATAGCGGGCGATGCCGTGATCCACATGCACGACCAGATCGCCTTCATGCAGGCTTGATGCCGCGGCGATGAAGTTTTCCGGCCTTATTTTTCGTTTTGCGGCATGGCTCAGGCGGTCGCCCAGAATGTCCTGCTCGCTGATCACCACCAGATCATCAGTGATAAAGCCGCGCTCGATGCCAAGC
The DNA here is from genome assembly GCA_013204045.1 of Rhodospirillaceae bacterium. Taxonomy (GTDB): domain Bacteria; phylum Pseudomonadota; class Alphaproteobacteria; order Rhodospirillales; family JABHCV01; genus JABMOQ01. The sequence continues at coordinate 10,608 of JABMOQ010000163.1, forward strand.
ACGCCCGTCTCCACGTCACCGATGTCGTGTTCCGCCATCACCACTTGAAGCCGGTCCAGGGATCCGGCGCTGACCGCGGCGACCAGCACCCGGCGTCCCTGGCTGCGGTGTGCTTCCAGATATTGGCGGACGGCGTCGAAGACGTTGACCTTGGGGTCCTGGCGGGCATCGGCAAAGTCATGGCCGGGGCGGCCGCCCAGATCGACACGCTCTATGCCCTCTTCGCCCCTGCCCTCGGGCGCGGCAAACGGCGACAAACGGCCAACGGCTCGCGATTTAAGCAAGCTATCCCAGGCGACGCGGTCCAGATAAAGCCGTTCCGGCGGCACCGGATGATAGGGCACCGCTTCCTTTTCTTTGGCTCCAACAATGGTGCAGCGGGCTGCATAGTATTCGGCGATCAGGTCAAGGCGCGCGTCCATTGCCTCTTCCCATTGATGATCGAGCAGCAACGGCGCATCGGGGATATAATCAAGCAGGGTTTCTTGTTTCACGTGAAACAATGGCAGCCAGTGTTCCATGCCAATATGGCGCTGGCCGGTGGATACAGCCTCGTAAAGGGGATCATCGGAGATCGCCCCGAACAGTTCCCGGTAGGCGGTGCGAAAGCGCGATTGGGCCACCGGGTCCAGGGGCACCTCGCTGACCGGCTTTAAGCGGGCGGTGTCTATTTTTCCGGTGGTGCGCTGATCGACCGGGTCAAAGGTGCGTAATGATTCCAGATCGTCACCGAAATAATCGAGCCTGAGCGCCGCCTCCGCCCCCGACGGGAACACATCGACGATGCCGCCCCGCAGGGCAAACTCGCCGGCCTCCATCACCGTTTCCGTGCGTCCATAGCCATGGGCGACCAGAAAGGCGACAAGCTCGTCCGG
>JABMOQ010000035.1 GCA_013204045.1 Rhodospirillaceae bacterium
CGGCGGCGAGTTTGAAACCACCAACAACCGCATGGAACTGATGGCGGCGATCATGGGTCTGGAAAGTCTGAAGCACGGCATTGGCGTCGATGTTTACACGGACAGCACCTACGTGCGCGATGGCATCACCAAGTGGATTCACAACTGGAAGAATAACGGCTGGAAAACGGCGGCCAAAAAACCGGTCAAGAACGTCGACCTGTGGCAGCGGCTGGAAACGGCCTTGGGCGCCCACAACATTGAATGGCACTGGGTCAAAGGCCACGCCGGCCATCCGGAAAACGAACGGGTCGACGAACTGGCCCGCCAGGGCATGACCATTTACCTGGGCGACTAGCCGTCGGCGCGCGCTTATTTGGAGGTCAGGATCTTTTTCTTGGCCTTGAATTCTTCTTCGTCAATCTCGCCGTTGGCGAATCTTTGGCCCAGCGTATCCAGGGCGCTGCCGTTGCCATGGGGGCAGATTGACCGCCCGTGCAGCAGGCGGCTGGCAATCCAGAACGTGGCGATCACCACCAGGATCAAGACGATCAACGATACTGGACCGTGCATATAGGGCGTCCACGATCCGTCGGCGTAATTGGCGTTTATCATGGCGTTCATTTTCCAATGCCTCTGTTAAAAATCATTATAAAAACGGGGCGGCCGACCCCCGGGGGATGGGGGGAGAGAGAAGAGGCCGGCCGCCCCAGTGCTTCCGTCATAGGGGGAACTATGGCGCGGAAGAATTAGTGGACTCGATGATGGCTGCCGGTCTTGCGGTCGAACGTGACTTTCCTGACCAGCGAGTCATCGACGGTAACGATTTCGGCGACGATGGTGTCGTCGTCCACGGCCTCAATCTTGCCGGCTTTCAACCGGTCGTTGCCGTGCATGACCAACATGCCGTCGACGATCTTGCGAACGTCATCGACGCTGAGGTTACGGTCAACATCCTGCTGATAGTTGCTCATGTGGCCATAGCCACCGCTTCCCATCATGCCGTTGCCCATATGGCCGCCCATGCGACCGCCCATATGTCCGCCCATATAAGCGGAGCCCGGGCCGGTTTCGGTGTTAGGGGCGCTTCCCTCGGGGCCATGGGCATATGTGGGCAGGGCGGTGAAGGCGGCGGCGCCGAGCGCGATGGCGGCGGCAGCGGCGGTCAGGGTCAATGTTCTGGTTTTCATTTCATGTCCTCCTTTGCAGGGGTTAATCTTCCATGAGGACGAGTAAAACAGCCTTTTGTTGCCGGGATGTTTCCGGGGGCAGGGCATTTTGTAACCAAATGTTTCAGGGCTGCGCCCGGCAACGAACCGTAACCAAGAATTAGCCAGATTATTGCCGGGCCGCGCTATAGTCGGCATATGAATACATCCGCTCATATCCTGATTGTCGATGATGACAAGGAAATCCGCGACCTGCTGGCGCGCTTTCTTGACAAGCACGGCTTGCGCGTCACCGTCGCCGCCGATGGCCGCGACATGAAAAAGGCGCTGGCCGACTGGAAAATCGATCTCATCGTTCTCGACCTGATGCTGCCCGGCGAAGATGGCCTGACCCTGTGCCGTAATCTCAGGTCGGAATCGTCGATTCCGGTCATTATGCTGACTGCCATGGGCGAGGAAATGGACCGCATCGTCGGCCTTGAAATGGGGGCCGACGATTATCTGGCCAAGCCGTTCAACCCGCGCGAATTGCTGGCCCGCATCAAGGCCGTGCTCAGGCGCGCCGATGAATTACCCCAGGCCAGCGACAGGGGCACCGGCGACGATGGCGACAGGGATAGGGTCTATGTATTTTCCGGGTGGAACCTCAATGCCCAAAGGCGGGACCTGATATCGCCGGACGGCGTTATGGTTTCTTTAAGCGGCGGTGAATTCGAATTGCTCATGGCCTTCGTCAGCCACCCGGGACGGGTGCTCAGCCGCGATCAGTTGCTCGATCTGGCCCGCGGCCGCGAGGCTCAGCCCTTTGATCGCAGCATGGATGTTCAGGTCAGCCGCTTGCGCCACAAGATCGAAATTGATCCGAAAAACCCGGCGTTGATCAAGACGGTACGCAGTGGCGGCTACATGTTCACCGCAAAAGTCCAGCTTGCCCCGGTCAATGGGGAAAAGGGCGCACCATGAAAAAACTGTGGCCCAGGTCAATCGCCGGACGGATGGTGCTGGTTCTGATGGCTGGGTTGGTGATTTCCCATGTCATCAGCTTGGCTATTCTTTCCGACGATCGCCGCTCCGAATTGGCCAGTCTGGGCGGCCAGCGAATCGCCCAGCAAATAACCGACGCCTATGATGTGGCTAATGTGACAGCGCCAGCGGACCGTAACCGTGTCATTCGCGCCATGTGGGGGCCGGGCCTGAGCCTGACCTGGACACAAACTAGCATGATCACAGACACCGAGGGCGAGGGGTGGCGCGGCCATCTTATTCGTAAAACCATTGCCGGGTATCTGGACAATCTGGCAACCGATCGCATCCGGGTTGCCTACCGCACCCTGCCGCCTATTGATCCGGCTACCCCCGCCGCCGGCGCGCCGGATGATCCCATGCACGCCATGGGCCAGCATATGGGCCGCATGATGGCTGACCCGTCGTCGCCCATGCAGCAGCGTTTCAGTCACATGTCGCGCTATTGGCAGGGTGGCGAGGTGCTGGCCGTATCGCTTCGCCTCGATGATGGCAGCTGGATTAACGCGGCCGCCCCGGCGGTACGCTTAAAGCCGTTCTGGTGGTCTAAAATGTTCGGAAGCATTGTCATCTTGACGTTGCTGATTATCGCCATTTCCGTGTGGGCGGTGCACCGTTCGACGGCGCCCCTGGCGCTGTTCGCCAAGGCCTCGGAAAGGTTGGGCCGGGATGTCAACGCGCCGCCCCTACCCGAAGACGGCCCGCGCGAGGTCAGGCGCGCATCCCGCGCCTTCAACGAAATGCAACGACGCTTGCGCGCCTATCTGGATGACCGTATGCAGATGCTGGCGGCCATTTCCCATGATCTCAGGACACCGATTACCCGCATGCGCCTCAGGGCAGAATTTATCGCCGATGAGGAACAGCAGAAAAAAATGCTCGCGGACCTGGATCAGATGGAACAGATGATCACCGCCACCCTGGCCTTCGCCCGCGACGAGGCCAGCGCCGAGCCGAGCATACTTTTTGATCTGGCGGCGATGCTGGAAAGCCTCATCGATGATGATTGCGCCGCCGGGGCCAATGCTTCTTACCATGGCCCCGAAACGCTGATCTTTACCGGGCGGCCCATTGCCCTTAAACGGGCTTTTCAGAACCTGATCGACAACGCCGTCAAATATGGTGGCCGCGCCGCCGTCACCCTTGCCGAGGACAAAGGCCAAGGCCGGTTGGTGATTTCCGTCGCCGACGACGGGCCGGGCATCCCCGAGGCGGAACAGAAAAATGTGTTCGCCCCGTTCTACCGGGTCGAACGTTCGCGCAGCCGCGACACCGGCGGTGTCGGTTTGGGCCTGGCCGTCGTTCGTTCGGTGGTCGGTGCCCATGGCGGCGAAGTTACCTTCGCCGCCGTCGATGGCGGCGGGTTCCGGGTGATGGTGAGCCTGCCGGGGGGGTGATGGGGGCATCTGGCAGAGCACACAGGGCCTGCGTCTATTCCCGTTTAGAGCCCAGCCGCGGGTGCAGGCGTCCGGCGATCGACCAGGCGATGAGCAGTCCGGCCCCGGCGGCGGCGAACACACCGGATAGGGGGGCGACAAGCAGAACCAGCCACGCGGCGCCGGGGGTCAGGACGCTGGAAACATCGCGAAAGCTCGAATATACCGCCGACATTTCCGTGCGCTCCGAAGGCCGGACCGCCATCAGGAACGGAAGCCCGCCGTAAATATCAAGCAAGATAAGAAACATCGATCCGACCATCAGAAATCCGATGACCAGCCACGGCCAGCCAGCGACGAACGTGGCGACGATAAAAGCCAGGCCGCTGAACCCGAAGCCGATGCGCACCGCATGGCGGACCGAATGCCTCTCGGCCCACCTGAGCATGAAAGGTGTCAGAAACAGCATGCCGTTGCTGATCGACAGCACCGTTCCGCCGACATTTTCCCCCAGGCCTGATTCGATGGCAAAGACCGGAACATAGACCACATAGACCCACCAGCCGCATGAGCGCAGAACCGCAAACAACCATCCGGCAATCAGCCGCGGCTGGGCGAAGAAACGCCCTAAATAGGCGACCGGGTTCAGGGTCGGGGCCCGGGCCCGGGTGATCTGCTTGCCGTTTCCAAGCCGCATCCACCAGAAGATGACAAGCAGTGCGAAAGCCGCCGTCCCGGCCAGAATAAACGGCGCCGGCGCCCACCACTGCATAAGCCAAACCCCTCCGGCCGGGCCTGCCGTCCAGGCAAACGCGCTGTAAAACATCCGCAGGGTTTCGCAGCGCCCGAGTTCTTTATTGCCAACATAGTCCAGCACATAGGCATTCAGGCAGATGAAGATCGTCACGGTCGCCGCCATGCTCATCATCAGTGCGACCGCGATCATGTGGCTGTCGCCGAAAATCACCAACAGGGCGCTTGCCATGTAGGTCAGTATTCCGGATGTGTATAGCCAGCGGCGCGGGATATATCGGGTAAGCCACGGAACCAGCAGGCCCCAGAGCATCGAGAAAACGCCGATCGCAAAATAGACTTCCGTGACCAGGCTCGAATCCTGAAAGACTCGGTACATGGCGATGGGAAAGACCGAGATCAAAATGCCCCGGACGATCGCTTCGGTCCCGGTAAGAATAGCGAAACCCCGAGCGCTAGGCCTCGGGGCATATCGAACCCATTCCGGAATGCGTCGCTGGAACATGGCGTCTCACATATTGGTCATGACCAGACAGACCACATCTTCCCCCCGGGTGTTTATCTGGATGCGACTTCGGCGGGGCTTATTTCAGGGGGATTGGTTTATTTGCGACAAAAACCGGGTGCCGGTACCTGGAAACATTAACGGCTCAGGCTCTCAATGATTTTCATCAACGACCAGATTAATGGAGAGATATAAGTGACTTTCGAAGGTGTCTAAAAGCGGCTGTTTCAGCTAGCACCTGAAAATGACTGCTTATCTACGGATTCTGTTGCAGAACTCTTAGAAGAGAGACTAGTAAGAAATTTCTTGCGCACTGAATAGCAACGTGCAGTCTTGATAAGTAGGACCGAGTAAAACAACGTGAAATGACTTCCTTGCGACGCTAAATGCCGTCTAGACCAC
>JABMOQ010000036.1 GCA_013204045.1 Rhodospirillaceae bacterium
GCGCTCTCAAGCTGAATTTCAATGTTGAAGACGATTCCGAATGGATTACCCTGGGCGACGACGAGGTGGCATTTTTCAATAGCAAGGTGACGTGTCGTTCCTACGCGGCAGGGCAAAGCATTTTCATGCAGGACGATCCCTGCAAGGGTCTTTATATCATTGAAAGCGGGCTGATCGCCGTTCGCAAACGAGACGAAGATGACCGTTCCGTGGTTATCCGCCTGGGCTATCCCGGCGACACCCTTGGGTATCGACCGATGCTGGCCCGCGAAAGCCACCGGGCCAGCGCCGAGGTCACGAAAGACGCCAGCGTCAGCTTCATCGATGCCGCGTCCATGCGGCAACTGATTTCAAACAATCCCATGCTCGGCCTCAAATTCCTGGAACGCACGGCGAAAGCCCTTGGCGAAGTGGAAGCGCGGTTTTTCGAGGTCGCCACCTTAAGCGTGCGGGTTCGCCTGGTTCACCTGCTGATCCTTTTGCGCGACAAATGCGGACACCTTTCCGCCGATGGCGCACTGGTGCTGGAACTGCCGCTGACCCATCAGGATCTGGCCTCGATGATTGGCGCCAGGCCCGAAACCCTGTCGCGCGCCTTCCATGAATTGAAAATGGACGGCTTGGCCCATACCTCCGGGCGGCAGGTGCATGTCGCCAAATATGATCGCCTGATCGAGGAATTGCATTCCAACATTATTATCTGAATGGCATTCGGGCCGGGGTTCGGAAGCGATACATATAGACATCTTCATAAAACTGCGACAGCATCGCCGCCGTATGGGAAACATCAGGAACCGCCCATAGGATAAACCCATGACGCCTTTTGACTTCCTGCTCGCGATCATGGTGCCGATGATCTGGGGCTTCGGCCTGACCGTCGCCAAGGCGGCCTATGTTTACGTGGATTTCCCACCGATTCTGCTGATGGCGTTTCGCTTCGCGCTGACGGCTGCGGTCATGGTATGGTTCGTGCGTCCGCCGTGGGGGTTGATGAAACCCATCTTCTGGATCTCCCTGGTCAGCGCCACCATTCAATACAGCCTGACCTTCACCGGACTGCACGGACTCGATGCCTCTACCGCGGTCATCGTCATCCAGCTGGAAGCGCCTTCCCTGGCCCTGTTCGCCGCCATCGTGCTGAAAGAAAAACTCGGGCTCAGGCGCACCCTTGGCATGGCAATGGCATTCCTCGGTGTCGTTTTCATCGCCGGTCAGCCGCGCCTGCAGGGCAGCCTTGTCCCGGTGCTGATGGTTGCCAGCGGGGCCATGACCTGGGCCGCCGGACAAATCATGGTCAAGAAACTGGACGGCAAGGTTCCCGGCTTTACCCTGATCGCCTGGGTTGCCGTATTTGCGACGCCGCAACTGTTTCTGTCATCGTGGCTGTTTGAGGACGGTCAGGTCCCGGCCATGGTTGGGGCCGGATGGATCGGATGGGGCGCCGTCGTCTATCTGGGCCTGATCATGACCGGACTCGGCTATACCATCTGGTACCATCTGATCGGAAAATACAAAATCAACCAGGTGATGCCCTTTCTGCTGCTGCTGCCGGTAACGTCGGTGGCGGGTTCCATGCTGGTGTTGGGGGAACGACCGGGATTTTGGGAATTCATCGGCAGCGCCGTGGTTATCATCGGCGTCGCCGTCATCATCACCGCCCACAACGACGAAAAGAAACCCTCCCCATGAATTCCAAGATGCCCGTGCTGGCACTCCTGGTCGGCCTAAGCTTCCTGTGGTTCTTTACCGGCATCGCCGCAACGATCATCTTTTCATTTTCCCTCGGTGCCTATGGCGACGCCGGCGATGCCGCCACGTTCCTGATGGGGGCTTCGCTGGCCAGTATGATTGCCTGGCCGATGATCTGCGGCCACACCCTGATCCGTGGCTGGCGCCGCTTCGCCGAAGGCGACTACGGGCGCGTCTGGCCGGTGGCGCTGATCCCCCTGCCCTTCCTGGGGCTGGTTGTCGGGCTGTTCATGGCCGCGTGGGACTGATCAAACACGCCATGATGGCTGAGCTATTTAGTATTGGTTAACCATATTTAGTGTTATATGATAGCGATTCGAGGGGGCAAGTAGGTATTACACCATGAAATTAACAAAAACTGCATATTTGGGGGCGGCGACGGTGTTTGCACTCGGGCTTTCTTTCGCCCCGGCCCGCGCCGAAACCCTGCAGGACCTGCTGCCGTCTTTCCTTGAAAGCCACAATCTTTACAAAGCCGCCAATGCCGATGTATCGACCGCCGCCGAGAGCCTGAAGGCGACAGAAGGCGGCTGGTATCCGTCGCTGGACGTGACCACCACCTACGGCAACGAACAACAGAACAAGCCGTCCGGTTCCGACAGCACCAACATGGTGTCCAGGGAAGCCGACTTCATCGTCACCCAGCGGTTGTGGGACGGCGGCGCCACCTCGTCGTCGATTCGCAGCGCCGAGCTGTCGCAACAGCAGGCCGAAGCGGTGCTGGTATCAACCAAGTCCAGCCTGCTGCTGCGCGCCGTGTCCGCCTACGTCAACGTGCTGCGCGCCAGGCAGGCCCTGACCTACGCCGTGCAGTCGGAAGAAAACGTCAAGAAACAGACGGAACTTGAAGATGCTCTGGTCAAACGCGGTGCCGGTTTCTCGACCGATGTGCTGCAGGCCAAGGTGCAACTGGCCGGTGCCCAGGCCCGCCGGGCCCGTGCCGCCGGGGCACTGCAAGTTGCCAAAAATGCCTACCGCGGCGTTTTCAACAAGGACCCCGGCCAGGCCGAAAGTCTGGTCATGCCGTCCCTGCCCGTCGATCAACTGCCGGCCACCGTCGAAGAAGCCGTCGATGAAGCGCTCAAGAACAACTCCCAGCTGGTCGCGGCGGACCTGACCAGCCGCATTGCCGAAACAAACATCGCCGCGGCCCGGGCCTCAGGCTTTTTCCCGACCCTGGACGCCAAGCTCGACTACAAGTTGAAGCGCGACGTCGGCGCCACCGTCGGTAACCAGCGCGAGGTGTTTGGCAAGGTCGAGATGAATTTCCCCTTCAACCTGGGCTTTACTGCCGTCAACACCCTGAAGGCGTCGGAAAATACTCACAAGGCCTCGGTCTTCCGTTATGCCGATACCAAAAGCCAGATCGAGCAACTGACCCGCAATTCCTGGGAGCAACTGAAAACGGCCAAGAACAATGCCGAACTTCTCGGCAATCAGGCCAATATCGCCGCCGAGTTCCTGGAATTCGCCCGCAAGGAACGGACCCTGGGGCGGCGCTCCCTGCTTGATGTGCTGAGCGGCGAAACGGCGCTGATCAACGCCAGTTCCGATGCGGCATCGGCCGGTATCGATGTGGCAATCGCGGTCTTTACCCTGCTTGAATCCATGGGCCAACTGAACGAGTCGGCGCTGACCAACTAACGGTCCACCGCCGCCGCCAAGCCCTCCATTTACCTTAAAACTCGACCTTTCCGTTGCTTTCATGTACTTTCTATGCCAAATTTAAGGCGTCGTTGGCACGTGACCACGATGTCCGCTGTCGCGGCCTTGGCTTGATCAAAAGCCGATAAGGGCACACTAAAATGCTCCGCGTCATAGCTTCAATTTATGGGGCGTGTGGATATGCAGCAAACGGCTCTCGCAGAAAAAATTGTTCCTGACCTAGCCACCGGTCATACGCTGGTGCTTGCTGCCACGCCGGATGCTGCGGTTGTGGTTCCCGGCGGCGACTGGCTGCTGAAAGCCGACTTCCAGCCACAGGGTCCCGACCTGCTGCTGACCGGTGCCGATGGCGAACAAATCCTGATCCGCGATTTTTTTAACCTTGAAGCCCCCCCCGACCTGATGACCGAAGGCGGCGCCGTGATCACCGCCGAACTGGCGGTCCGGTTGGCCGGGCCCGAGGCGCCGGGGCAGTTCGCACTGCTTCAGAACGGACCGTTTCAACTGGCCCAGGCGGCGGCGGAGAAAATCGGCCAGGTGGAAGCCACCGACGGCCTGGTCGAGGTGATCCATGCTGACGGCAGCCGCGTCACCCTGGCCAAGGGCGATGCCATCTTCCAGGGCGATACCATCGAAACCGGTGGCGGCGCCGCCATCGGCATTACCTTTGTCGACGACACCACATTCTCCCTCGGTGCCGACGGCCGCATGGTCATCGACGAAATGGTCTATGACCCGGCAACCCAGGAAGGTGTGTTCAGCGCCGATCTGGTGCAGGGCGTGTTCTCGTTCGTCAGCGGCCAGGTCGCCAAATCCAATCCCGATGGCATGATTGTATCGACGCCGGTCGCCACCCTCGGCATCCGTGGCACCAAGGTCGCCGGGCGAGCGGCCCAGGAAGGCGAACAGAACACCATTTCCCTGCTGCCGGAAACCGACGCCCAAGGCAACACCTTCGTCGGCCAATTATCGGTGACCAACCAGGGCGGCACGGTGACCCTCAACCAGGTTGGCGCCACGGTGCAGATGAGCAGCGCCTTCACCCCGCCGCCGCCGCCGGTGGTGTTTACGCCGCAACAAATCCAGCAGAACTTCGGCGCGGCCCTGACCACTCTGTCGACCACGGTGGCGGTCAAGGCCACCAACAAGGCGGCCAAAAATGCCGAGGAAGCCGGCCAGGCACAAGCCGAGGCCGACCAGGCCATGGCCGACGCCGAAGCGGCGGCAGAGGAAGCCGAAGCCAAGGCCGCCGAAGCGGAAGCGGCGGCAGAGGAAGCCGAAGCCAGCGGCGATCCAGAAGCCATTGCTGCGGCCGAAGCGGCCCAGGCGGAAGCCGAAGCCAAGGCCGCCGAAGCGGAGGCCAAGGCCGCCGAAGCGGAAGCCAAGACCGCCGAAGCGGAAGCCAAAACGGCGGAAGCCGCAGTGGCCCAGGCCGAAGCCGAACACGCCGGTTTTGAGATGCAGACCCAGAGCCAGGCCTTCGCAACTTTCGGCCAAGGCCCCGGTGGACCGGACGGTGGACCCGACCAGGTCGAAGCCGCCGCCGAACGGGCGGCGAAAGCCGCAATCGAGGCCGGCGCCAGCCCGGAAGATGTTTTCGCCGCCGCCGCCGAAGCCGCCGCTGCACAGCTGGCCGCCGAAGGCGACAACCCGGAAGACATCGCCGCCGAAACGGCCGCCGCCGAGGAAGCCTTCAAGGCCGCCATGGCCGCCGGCGCCACCCCGGAAGAAGCCATGGCCCTGGCCATGCAGGCGGCCAATGATTTCTTCGGCCCCGATAACGGCAATTTCGGCCCCGGCGGTCCCGATGGCCCCGGTGATTTTGGCGGAGATTTCGGTGGTAATTTCGGCGGTTTTGGCGGCGACCCGTTCTTCGGTGGCGGCGATCCGTTTTTCGGCGGTGGTGACCCGTTCGGCGGCAACGACTTCTTCGCCGGCAACGACTTCTTCGGCGACCCGTTATCTGGCGATGGTGGCAGTGATTTCTTTGGCGATTTAGGGTCCTATGGCGACGTGTACGATCCGTATATCGGTGAATATTTTGACCTCAATTCGATTTTAGGCAACGGCACCAATGATGACGGCACCGACTACGTCCCCCAGCAGGTGGTCAGCCAGACCACATTTTCGGAAATCTTCAAAGGAACCACCGGGGCCGATACTCTCAGCGGCACGACCGGCAACACAAACTTCTATTTCGCCTATAACGCCATCGGCGGCATCGACTCCATCACCGATGCCGGTGGCACCAACCAGATGGCCTTCGATAACCTGAACGATACGGTGCTCAAGTTCACCATCTCCGGCTCGTCCGCTACCACCGGCAACGTCAAGATTTGGGGCGGCAATTCGGTCGCCGGATACACCAGCATTTCCGGATCGAACGCCACCTATACCCTGACCGGCACCCCTTACAGTGGCACCGCCGATTCGACCATCGCATTCACCGGTGTTGGCCAGTACCTTTTCGCCGATTCCGCCGTCGCAACGTTGTCCGGCAATTATTCCTCGCAAAGCTCGGCTAACCTGACGACCACGCCGACCGACGCCGACAGCGGCGACGTCATCGTCATGCCGTCCCTGGAAATCAACGATGTCGGCTTTGTGATCGCTGCGGGTGCCGGGGCCGACATCCTCAATATTGATGATTCGGGCATGGACGGCATCATCGCCTTCGGCAAGGGCGGCGGCGATACCTTCAATATTTCCGTCGCCATGGACGCCCTGCTGATCGGCGGTATCACAAACACAGACAATAAAGACACCGACAGCGACGGTATTCCCGACCAGTACGTCAACACCTTCAGTTATTCGGCCCTGAACCTGACCGGCACCACCGGTCTTAACGGTACCATCATCGGGTTCTATGATAGCTATAGCAGTAGCTACGAAACCTCGGCAGTCATGAACAACTCAGCGGCGTTCCTCAACAACATGCTGTGGGATGTGGGGGCCTTCGTCGGCTCGGCTGATAACGACACCATCAGTATTTCCGGATATGCAGCCCTCAATTCCTTTAGCGGCGGTGGCGGCGATGACACTATCACAATCGGCAATTCGGTGAGGGCCCTATCCATCGACGGCGGCGACGGAAACGACACCATTACCGGGGGAACCGCAGCCGACATCATCCTCGGTGGTGCTGGTAACGATACCCTGGTCGGCGGTGGTGGCTCCGATACGGTCAGCTACCAAAATGCCGCCTCTGCGGTGACGGTCACCGTCAATGGTGCCAGCCAAGTCACCGGCGGCGACGGAACCGATTCATTATCCGGTTTCGAGAACCTGACAGGAAGCGCCTATAACGACAGCCTGACAGGCGACGGCAACAATAATATTATTGCTGGCGGCGCCGGCAACGACACATTGATCGGCGGCGGCGGTACCGACACGGCCAGTTACATCCACGCCGCATCCGCGGTGACGGTCACCGTCAATGGTGCCAGCCAAGTCACCGGCGGCGACGGAACCGATTCATTGTCCGGTTTCACAAATCTCATAGGAAGCGATTATAACGACAGCCTGACAGGGGATACCGGGGCCAACACGCTTACCGGCGGTGACGGTAGTGATACCCTGACAGGGAGTAGCGGCGCCGACATATTTGCCTACACAACGACCCGTGATGGCGGAACGACCGTGGCGGCGGCTGATACGATCATGGATTTTACCGGCGGAACCGACAAGGTTCAGTTACTATCTTCTGGTTTCGGAAGCCTTGCCTCGCTGACCGCCAACACCACCTATTTCGAGATTAGCTGGGCCGGGGGCGACGCGGCGGCCCTCAACACGGCGCTTGGCAACGGTACCATCGAGGCCCTGATGACCGTCACCGACGCCACCGACTATATGGCCTATCTCAGCTTCTCCGACAACGCCGGTAACGAGGATTCCGGCTATTTCCTGCTCTACGATGATGACGATGCCACCAACGGCATGACCGTCCTTGCCGACATGAACAACACAGCTCCGACAAGCTTTGACGAAGCGGACATATCCTTCGCCTAGCCGCCGCCCCTTGACACTCCCCCATTAAAGGACTATATTCATAAGTTGGCCCTGATCCAAAAGGTCGGCCTGGAATGGGCTGCAAATTAAGGGCCTTTGATTTTAAACAACAAATTGGCTTTCGTTTCTTCACTTTTTTTATTGCCGCCACCCCATGCTAGGGTCACGGTCTTGTTTTTGGGGCATTCCTTGAATTTTTTCGAAATGCCCTGTTTGACGTTAAATATTTGAAAGTCCGCGCCAGATGAAGGAATTGTTGCGACGCCTGAAGCTAAAGCCCGGCCTGGCGGTCGAGATCGGGGCAGCGTCCCTGTTCGCCAGCATCCTGGCCCTGGCCTCGCCGTTGTTCGTTATCCAGGTGCTGAATCGTTATGTGGCCCACGGCGTCGATGGCACCCTGGTGACCCTGACCACCGGCGCGGTGCTGGCGGTGATCCTTGAATTCTTCTTTCGTCAGGTGCGTTTGCGCCTGGCCCGCGCCGTCAGCACCACGCCCAATGCAAATATCGCCACCGCCAGTTACGGCATCCTGATCAAGGCCAAGGCCCGGGTGCTGGAAAGTATCCAGCCGGGGCAACGTCGCCAGATCCTTCAGGCTTCGACGGATATCGAAAATGCCTACACGGCTGCCAACATCGCCGCCGTTTACGATGTGCCCTTCGCCTTGCTGTTCGTCGGCGTGCTGTTTTTGCTGAGCCCTGTACTTTCCGGCATCGTGATGTTTTTTCTGGTGATGATCTTTACCCTGGGCGCCATCAGCGCCCGGTCGGTGCAGGGCAAAACCCGCGAGCTGATGCAGGCCAACGCCGCCGGCAACTCGCTGATCGGTACCGCCACCAACCAGATCGACACCGTGCGCGCCTTCAATGCTGCCGGCTTCCTGCGCGGCGCCTGGGAAAAGCACCTGAGCCTGGTGCAGGATCTCAGGCGCATGATCGAGGAGCGTCAGGGCCTGGTGCAATCGCTGACCCAATCGGGCTCGGCAATGATGAGCATTTCCATCGTCACCGTCGCCGCTACCCTGGTCGTCGCCGGTAATCTGGATGTCGGCGCCATGATCGGCGCCAATATCCTGGCGGCCAGGGCATTGATGCCGATTTCAAAATTCTCGCAACTGAGCACCACCTTCACCAAGGCGACCCAGGGCATCGACATGCTGACCGAATTCGCTAAAATTCCGCTGGAAGCAGACGGCGGCTCCCACAAGCCCGATTACAAGGGCGGTATTGAGTTTAAAGATGTTGCCTTTACCCACCCCGGCACCTCGACGCCGCTGTTTGAATCCCTTTCCGTCGCCATCAAACCGGGGACCATTCTGGTCATCACCGGTGCCAGCGGTTCCGGCAAGACAACCCTGGCC
>JABMOQ010000164.1 GCA_013204045.1 Rhodospirillaceae bacterium
CTTGGCCTGACCTTATCCCAGGCGGTCGAGAAAATGCGGGGCAAGGTTGGCACCGACATCATCCTGACCGTTCGCCGCATCGGCCGTGATGATGCTTTCGATGTGACGATTACCCGCGCCATTATAAAAATCCGTTCGGTGCGCTCACACATGGAAGACAAGGTTGGATATTTACGCATCACATCGTTTAGTGAACAAGCCGACAAAGGCATCAAGATGGCCATGGAGAATTTCCGCAAAGAAGTCGGCGATGACCTTCAGGGCGTCGTCCTGGACCTTCGCAATAATCCGGGCGGCCTGCTCGATCAGGCGATCAACGTATCGGATGTATTCCTCGATGCCGGCGAAATCGTTTCCACCCGGTCGCGCAAGCCGGAAGAAACCCAGCGTTTCAATGCCCGGACCGGCGATATGGCCAAGGGCCTGCCGATCGTCGTTCTGATTAATGGCGGCTCGGCATCGGCGTCTGAAATTGTTGCCGGCGCGCTGCAGGATCACAAACGGGCGATCCTTCTGGGCACCAAGTCATTCGGCAAGGGGTCTGTGCAGACGATCATCCCGCTTTCCGGGCAGGGCGCCATGCGCCTGACGACGGCGCGCTATTATACGCCGTCGGGCCGTTCCATTCAGGCAGTCGGCATCGAGCCGGACATCAAGGTCGAACAGTCGAAGGTGGAATCCATTACCACCCCGCGTTCCAGGCGCGAATCCGATTTGCGCGGCGCCCTTGATAACGGTAATGAGGACAGCCCGGAAAAGACCAAGGGTGAAGGGGCGGATACAAAGAAAGAAGATGATAAGGTGCAAGATTACCAGTTGGACCGTGCCCTCGATCTGATCCGTGGCGTTTCAATGTTTACCAGCAAGACTGCCAGCGCCCCATGAACATTGTTTATGTGACGGCTTAACAGGTGAAATAAGTGAAGCTGCCTTTCAAAATACCCAGCATCAAAATGCCCAAACTGCCCGGGTTTGGTAAGAAGAAAAAGCCGTCCGGAGACTCAGGCGAGTCCGGCGGTGATGACGACTTAGACCAATTCGACGAGCCCGGCGAGATCGAAGATTCCGACGACTCCGATGAGTCCAAGTCATCCAAGAAGGGCAAACCGTCCGGACTGCTGGGCAAGCTTTCGAAAATTAAATTTTCGGGAATCAAGTTTCCGAAATTTGGCAAAAAGAAATCCGGCGAAGACGACGATGATGATTTAGACTTCAGCGAATTTGAGGGTATGGACGACCTCAAACCATCCGCAAGCGTCGCGCCGGCGGAAGCCGGTGATGCCGGCCCCGCAGCCGAACAAAGTCCCGCCGCCGAGGGTGATGCGGTTCCTGATGGCCCGCCTGAAACACCTCCGGACGGCGGCGGTGGCCCGGCCGAAGATGTGGGCGACCTGGAAGACATCGATTTCGGTGACGACGACGATGATGAAGGCGGGGAAGGCGGCGGCAAGCCAAAGGACAAGAAAAAGCTGATCCTTATTGCCTCTGCTGGGTTGGCGGTGCTGGTGATCGGCGGCGCATCATGGTTCTTTTTGACAGGGGACGGCGGCGACGGCAAACGAGTCGTAGACCCGGATGTCCCGCTTGCTTCCATCGATCTGCCGCCACCGGGGAGGGCATCGAATGCCGGCTCTTTGAATGCGATCATCGCTGGGGATAAGGGACCGGGGGCCGGTGTGGTTGTTCCCGTCGCCATCGAAACGGCGTTTGCCAACATGCTGTCACCGTCCGCCGCCGGACCGGCGCTGGCCGAGCCGACCGACGAGACGATGATCGAAAACTCCCCGCAAGGTCCGTTGCCTAAAATATCCAGCGAAGGGCGTACGCCCATGCAGGTCTTTTCACGGCCTTTCGATGGCCCCCCTGATGGCGCGCGCCTGGCGGCAATCGTTACCGGACTCGGCTTCAGCAAGGCGGTGACGCAAGCCGCCATCGACTTACTGCCAAGTGAGGTTGCCCTGGCGTTTAACCCCTATGCGCCCAATATCACTGAATGGGCGATGATGGCCCGCACCGCCGGACCTGAAGTGTTAATCATGGTGCCACTGGAGC
>JABMOQ010000165.1 GCA_013204045.1 Rhodospirillaceae bacterium
ACGGGGGTTCGATTCCCCTCATCCGCTCCATTTTTCAAAAATCCCCTAGCGCCGGAATTCAGGCTCCATTTCTTCGTGTTCGCCGCGCGGGTCCATTTCGCTGGCGACTGCGGAGGTGCTTGGCACCGACTGGTACGATAACTGATCTTCCATGGGCACGGAACGGCGCCGGGTCATGCGCCAGAAGGCGAACATGGCGGTCATGGCGGCCGAGATGCCGGCAAACCAGAACAGGCCGCCGGGCCCGATCATTTCAATAACCCCCGATGCCCCCCACGGGCCCAGGGTGGCGCCGATACCATAGGAAATAATCATGCCGCCGCTGGCCGCGACCAGGTCATTGGAATCAATGTGATCGTAGGTGTGCGATACGCTGAGCGGGTAAAGGGTGAAAATGAAACCACCGTAGAGGATGCCCAGGACCAAAAGCCAGGTATGATCGCCACCGCCGATGCCGACCATGCCGATACAGGTCAGGGCGGTCGCCACGCACAACCAGATCAGCACGGTGCGCCGGTCAAAGTGATCCGACAGCTTGCCGATGGGCCATTGCAGCAACAACCCGCCGACCGTGGTCAGGCCCATGAACTGCGATGTCTGGGAAACGCTGAGGCCGTGTGCCTGGGTATAAAACGGCCCCAGGGCATAAAACGATCCGAGCACCAGCCCCGAGGTGAACGTGCCCAGCATGCCCAACGGCGATACCGCGTACAGTTGCCGGATGCTCATGCGTTTGGGCTCGGGCAAGGGCGGGGCCTCGGCCCGGCTGGTGGCCACCGGCACCAGCGACAGCGACAGCAGTATGGAGGCAATGACGAACAGCATGAAACCGGAAAGGTCGCCCAGGTTGACGATGAACTGCCCGGTGCCGAGCGACAGGTAAACGGCGATCTGGTAAAACGATAAAACCCGGCCCCGGGTCTCGTTGCCGGCCTGCTGGTTGAGCCAGCTTTCAGTGCACATGGCCAGGCCGGCGATGCAATACCCTTCGATCACCCTGAGCACCGCCCATACCACCGGATCGACCAGCAGCGGATGGGCCAGGGTCGCCGCCGACAGGATCGAGGCCAGCGAGGCGAAGGCGCGAATGTGGCCGACCCCGGCGATCAGCCGATGGGCGTTAAAACCGCCTAGCACCTGGCCGATAAAATAGCCCGACATCACCGCCCCGATCACCCACGACGGATAGTCGACGATCGACAGCCGGATGCCGAGCAAAAGGTTAAGCGCGCCGTTGCCCAGATACAGCAGCGCCGTGCTGACCAGCAGGGGAATGATGGAAACAAGGGTCGAGCGCATGGGCGGCAGCCTCGGTAACTGACGATTGCAAATGCACCCGTAAACCAGCCAGCCATGGATGGCAACACGGGAATTGCCAGGGTGGCGGAATTGATTCAATTTGCGCCGATTATGTTCTAGCTTAGGCCCCATCATGAAGGATCAAAAAACCATGGATAAGGAAACCGGGCCGCTGGCCGGCCTCAGGGTGCTCGACCTGACCCGCATTTTGGCCGGGCCGACGTGCACCCAGATGCTCGGCGACATGGGTGCCGACATCATCAAGATCGAGCGCCCCGGTGCCGGCGACGACACCCGCCATTGGGGGCCGCCGTACCTGAAAGACAGCGATGGCGGCGACTCGAGCGAAAGCGCCTATTATCTCAGCTCCAACCGCAACAAGCGTTCGGTCACCGTCGATATTTCACAGGCCGAAGGCCAGGCCCTGGTCCGCCGCTTGCTCGAGCGCTCGGATATCCTGGTCGAAAATTTCAAGACCGGCGGGCTGGCCAAATTCGGGCTGTCCTATAACGACCTGAAAGATGACTTTCCGGCCCTGATCTATTGCTCGATCACCGGCTTCGGGCAGACCGGCCCCTATTCCCACCGGGCCGGTTACGATTACCTGGCCCAGGCATTGGGCGGCATCATGAGCATCACCGGCGAGTCTGATGGCCCGCCCATGAAGGTCGGCGTCGGCATTTCCGATGTCATGTGCGGCATGTACGCATCCGTCGCCGTGCTGGCGGCACTGCGCCACCGGGACGTCACCGGGCAGGGCCAATCCATCGATCTTTCCTTGCTCGACACCCAGGTCGCGTGGCTGATTAACGAGGGACTGAATTACCTGACATCGGGAACCGTGCCGAAGCGACTGGGCAATGCCCACCCCAACATCGTGCCCTATCAATTGTTCGAAACGTCGGACGGCCACTTCGTTCTCGCCGTCGGCAACGATTCCCAGTTCCGGCGCTTCATGGAATTTGCCGGGCTCGCGGAATTGGCGGGCGACGAGCGCTTCAAAACCAACGGTGGGCGCATTATTAACCGGGATGCCCTGATCGCCATCCTGATTCCGGCGATCAAGCAGCGGGCGACCGGCGACTGGCTCGACGGGCTCGAAGCGCTTGGCGTTCCGGCGGCCCCGGTCAACGACATTTCCCAGGTGTTTGAAGATGAACAGGTCATCCACCGGGCCATGAAAATTTCCGTGGCCGATGACCACGCCGAAGGCGGCCGGGTCGATCTTATCGGCAACCCGATAAAAATGTCGGCAACCCCGGTCTCCTACCGCCGCCCACCGCCGACCCTCGGCCAACACACGGACGAAGTGCTGGCCGAGCTGCTTGGATTGACGACCAGTGAGCTTGAAAAACTAAAAAAAGACGGGCTGATCTAGGCGTCGTCGGTCATGGACTCCATGTCGGCGCCGAGCAAGCTGCCGTCGAGGGCGAAGGCCTCGTACTGTGTCGCCTTGTCGGCGACGTCCTGTTCGGTAATGCCCTGGACGACAACCTTGAGCCGCCGGTTGGTCGCCTCGGCCCAGAATTTCGTCATCACGGCAACCGCGTCCTCGCCTTTTTCCACGCGCCCGCCAAGGTTCAGGGACACCCCGAAGTAGTTGCTGTTGGCGAACATGGTGAAGTCGGTCATTTCGGGACGCGGCTCGGCCAGGAACTTGTCGAAAAACGGCAGGAACGGAATGGTCATGTCGGCCAGCATGTCCAGGGTCAGGGACTTGGGAAATTCATAGACCTCGACGATCACCGCAGCGCGCAGGGCTTCGTCCAGTTCGCGGATCGCCTTGACGATCAGGGTGGCGGCGTCACCAGAGGCAATGGCATAGGAATTGATCGGCACAATCAGCCGGACCTTTTTACCCGCCGCGTGGGCCCGGGTCAGGTCGGCAAAGGCCAGGGAAAGCACCCGGGCGTTCTTTTCCGCCGTTTCGATAATTTCATTGTTGTAGCGAAGGGCCTTTTTGCCACGCGCCGTCTCGACGCCGTTTTTCAACCTTACTGGCAGGCAACGATAGAAATCGGTCGCTTCATGATTGACCAGTAAAACAGGGCGGTAGAGAACTTTCATGGGCAAAAGGTTGTCAGTTCCATTTAAGAATTCGAAATTTCGGGTAGGATATGGGCGTTTTTTTATAATTAACAATGCGAATTGTTACAGTCAATCGTGCAAACAAATCGAAGAATCATAGCTTGCAGTGAGAATAAATACACTTCGTATGTATTCATATCAATGGGCTCATCTGAGCGTCCACAAATATATTCCAGACATTGCAATTTGAAACACCCGCAGACAAGTTTAACCAATGTGCTGCAATGACCGGTTGAAATTGCCACCCTAAGTGAACATTTATGCTTATGTTTCCCTAGTTAACGGTATTAAGGATGCATAATTCCCTCAAGATTTGAGGGCAGCCGCCTCATGACGGGGTCTGGGCGCATTCTCTTCCTGGCCATTTGCTTTCCAATGACAGTAGGGGAGGGGGAGCTGCCTTTTTAAAAAACAATGTTTATATTAGCTTTGTGACGGGCTTGTTACAGATATAAAAATCTGCGATCTTTAAATATATTAAATATTATTACCTATAGGTAATTTTTTCTTGTTATGGACAAATTTTTATATATCATGCGCATATGCAGATCGAGAATTCCAAGCCTTATGAAGTCGCCAAAAAACTTGTCGATTTCTACGAACGACCATTCGGCGGAAAGTCGAATGGTCGTTATCGTATATCGCCCAAAAACCTTCGCCGATTGATGCAACGTCGCCGGATATCGGATGAATTCATACGCTTGTTGGCCGAGGAAATGTTCGAGCTGGGTTATATCTTTATAGACATGCAATCTTTTTACGTGGTGACCAGCGCACGGTCGTTCTCTAATTACCGCCGACTGGCTGATGCTTTGATCGATTAAACGAGAAGACTTAAACTTGAAAACCAGGAAACAGAAAAAGACGCAAGTTGGTTGGCGGGAGTGGATTGGCTTTCCCGAACTTGGCGTTGATCGCATCAAGGCAAAATTAGACACGGGTGCACGCACTTCGGTTATCCATGCATTTCGAATCCAAAAAGTTGATGATGAAGATGAACCCCGGGTCGAATTTTATCTACATCCGGTACAACGTCGGCGAAATCCTGAATACCGTTGCATCGCGCAAATTGTCGATGAACGTACGGTTAAAAGCTCGAATGGGGAAAGCGAAACCCGCTACGTCATCATTACGCCAATGCGTATGGGCGAGCATATTTGGCCAGTTGAAGTTACGTTATCAGATAGAGACCAGATGGGATTTCGCATGCTTGTCGGACGCTCGGCAATCCGTGGACGATGCATCGTCGATCCGGGATCGTCGTTCCTGCTTGGCCGCTGAATTTAATATAGGATGAAAACTTTGAAAATTGCACTCATGTGTCGAAACGCCGATCTTTATTCACATACGCGAATCGTTGAAGCTGCCGTCGAACGTGGTCACGAAATTGATGTGATCAATCATTTGCGCTGCTACGTCAACATTACGTCCCATCGGCCACAAATACATTACCAGGGAAAGATATTACCCAAATACGATGCGGTTATCCCCCGCATTGGTGCGTCTGTAACCTTCTTCGGAACCGCTGTTTTACGCCAGTTCGAAATGATGGGGGTCTATCCGGTCAACGAGTCGGTTGCCATTTCGAGATCTCGCGACAAGCTTCGGAGTCTCCAGCTTCTTTCACGCAAAGGCATCGGCTTACCCGTCACGTTGTTTGCACATCGTACCGGCGATGCCGATGAACTATTGGATATAATTGGTGGTGCACCGGTCGTCATTAAATTGCTTGAAGGCACGCAAGGGATTGGTGTTGTCCTTGGTGAGACCCACGATGCTGCCGCGAGTATTATTCAAGCATTTGGTGGCGTAAAGACGAATATTCTTATTCAGGAATTCGTCAAGGAAGCAAATGGTGAAGATATCAGATGCCTGGTTGTCGGGGATAAGGTTGTTGCCTCAATGAGACGCAAAGGCAAGGAAGGCGATTTTCGATCCAATTTACATCGGGGAGGATCAGCAGAAACAATCAAGATCACCCCGACCGAACGTCAAACGGCCGTTTCGGCAGCGAAAATTATGGGACTCAATGTTTGCGGTGTTGATCTGCTGCGATCCAACCACGGCCCCGTGGTGATGGAGGTCAATTCATCGCCTGGACTTGAAGGCGTTGAGAAAGCAACGGGTATTGATGTCGCGGGTAAAATCATCAATTTCATCGAGCTCAAGGCGGCGCCCGGCAAAACAAGGACACGGGGTCGTGGATAAGCAACGCCGCAAACCGTTTGTCCTTGCCGGCACTGTTGTCGAGTCCGGAACGAGAGGGACTATTGACCTGCCGTTGAGTTTGCTTTCTGACCATACACCGATCACCCTGACGGCCCAGGTTGTCCATGGAAGGCAAGCTGGTCCAACACTTCTCATCAACGGGGCGGTCCATGGCGACGAGGTAAACGGCGTGGAAATTATTCGTCGCATTTTGCGGCATTCATCAATCAAACGTTTGGCCGGAACATTGATCGCGGTGCCCATCGTCAACGTTTATGGTTTCCTTACAAATACACGTTACTTGCCTGACAGAAGAGACCTGAACCGGAGTTTTCCAGGATCGCCCACCGGTTCGCTAGCCTCCAGGCTCGCCCATCTCTATATGAGTGAAATCGTCACAAAAGCCACACACGGAATTGACCTTCATACGGCGGCTATTCATCGTTCAAACTTCCCTCAGATCCGTTGTAACCTTTCCAATCCCGAGGTTCACCGAATGGCGATGAACTTTGGTGTGCCGGTTGTGCTTAACGCCGCATTGCGTGACGGATCTTTGCGCAAGGCGGCAATTGATGCCGGCATTCCTTTTTTAGTCTACGAAGCAGGCGAAGCGTTGCGCTTCGACGAAGTCGCCATACGGGCCGGGGTAAAGGGTATCATACGGGTCATGGGCGACTTAGGCATGATCCGACAACGCCGCCGCCATGAAGCCCCAGCCGACCCGGTCATTTCAAGAAGCAGTGTTTGGGTAAGGGCACCGGAAGGCGGCATCTTCCGTGCCAAGACGAAGCTTGGGGCGCAAGTTTCCATGGGAGACCAACTCGGCATGATTGCCAGTCCCTTTGGCGACAGTGAATTTCCGATAGAATGTCCAACAGACGGCATTGTGATCGGACGAAACAACCTACCCAACGTCAACCAAGGTGATGGCATTTTCAACATTGCCCGGGTCGATGATCCGGACGCGGCGGCTGATGCTGTCGATATATTTCAAGACGATTGGGAGCAGAATTAAGGCTGTTAGAATCTCCACATATTACTATTCAGAAAAGGGATATTTTTGTCTGGTAACAGCTGCCACCTCAACCAGTCAACGCAACACATGCATTAAATTTCTCATTAAGGCTAACGTGCCACGAACGCCTGAGGGCCGCTTCAGCTAATCTTCCTGAAGCTGCCAGAACGCTGTCAGAGGCACCCCACCAGTCAGAAGAATGGCGGTTAATCTCGCACACCCGCTGCCAGCTTTCCACGGCGCGGGCATGATGTGGTTTGAGGGCATTAAGCGTACGTTAACCTATCTCAGACATTATTTTGGATTCTGCTTAAAGTAGTATTCCTAACATGTTTTCTACGTGAGGAGGATCACTCCTTGGCTAAATTGTTACTAACCAAGAACGTGCAAGCCGTGGATAATGAGTAAATATAATCTTGGCGCCAAAGAAACAGAAACCATCACAAGGCTTCTCCGGCAAATAACAAATCAATATTCATCTGTCGAAGATGAAGGATTTCTGACTGAGGTGACTCTTTATTCGCACAAAATGCCAGTTGGCCTTCGTCGTTTTCTCAATGAATTTCGTTTGTCTGATAATGCCGAGTTTGTCGTTATCTCCGGATATCCAATAGACAGGGGGAAGATAGGTTGCACCCCCAATAGTTGGGAAGACAGAAGAAAAACGACGGTCGAAGAAGAGATTTATATGCTGCTTTGTAGCACCTTAATTGGCGATGCCTTTGCCTGGGCAACTCAACAGGGTGGGTACATTGTGCATGATATAGTCCCGACAAAGGGCTTTGAACACGAGCAGGTGGGGGCTTCTAGCAAAAATGTCCTTTATTGGCATACGGAGGACGCTTTTCACCGCTACAGGGCCGATTATGTCGGGCTAATGTGCCTGAGGAACCCTGATAAAACGGCGACGACTGTAGGGGGACTGGATCTTTCGTTGTTAAGCGAGCCCGAGATAGAGCTGCTGTTTCAACCGCGCTACACGATCCGACCTGATAATTCGCATTTTTCCAAACACCGAGGCCGGAAGAATTGCATATCTGATGATGTCCGGGGTCAGCTTGATCAATCATACAAAGCAATGGAGAAGGCTGATCAGGACTCTGAAAAAGTACCTATCCTTCGTGGTCATCGAGAGGCTCCATTTATATGCATTGATCCCGTCTACATGGATTTCCATGAAGACGACCCTGAAGGAACGGCAGCATTAAAGGCACTTATCGGGGCTCTCGACAAGAACCTGCAGGACATGGTTCTTGCCCCGGGCGATCTGTTGATCATTGATAATGCCAGGGTGGTGCATGGCCGCCAACCATTTCACGCAAATTATGATGGGGCCGACCGCTGGTTGAAGCGCATTAATCTTACTTCTGATCTGAGAAAGTCAGCAGATGCGCGTACCGGCGCTTCCCCCCGGACAATCTTCTGAACAATGGATGGCCGTTGCTGACAGTAAATAACAATCAACAGTCCGGAATTGTTTTCGATAAGGCTATTATCGGGGGGCGGTTTATTGAGCTCATATCGGATATAGAACGACGCGGGATACATCTTGAGTACCTGACAGATTTTGAACAATTCCGCGAGGTCGCCCTGGCCATCTCCGATAAGGCGGACCCAACCCCAATTTTTGATGTTAAGAGTTCCGATATATGTTCGGAGAACGGCTTTTGGATTAAAGGAACATCAGAGACCGGGGAAATCGTTCATCTTCAGGCTGTTCGATTTGACAACCTAACGGGCACCACGCTAGCCGATCATTGGCAGGAAAATCCAGACTTATACCTCCTGCCGGGAGTCGATATTGACACGCAACAAACCCAGTTCGAATCTGCCCCCGCCTCCCTCGAAATAACCGGAACAGTCTGTTACCATGGCGAGCTTTGGCTTGAAAAAAGTTCCAGACTTTTTGGGCTAGCCCCCAAACTCGGGCAGATCTCAATGCTCATGTCCTTAATGCGATTTGCGCCTGATTATCTTTACTGCCTCATGATTCCAAAACACATAAAACGAGGGCTGTCAGTACAATACGGCTTCCTTCACCTGCATCCTTATGGAATTCGTTGGCATATCCGGGGGCAAGATGAATCTTTTGACGAGTACCTGGTTTGGATAACAGGAAAGGAACTCGCAGACATCACGGCCCCCCCAAAAGGGGAATGCTGATATCCTGCGTCTGGTTGACAAGACAAATCACGGCGGGCTTGCCGTCATGGAGCATATGACGAGTAAGCAGTCGTTCATAGCTTAACCAGAATGGCTCACCTTCCTCCGGATGCAAGAGCGCACGAACATGCTCATAACGGGGCTCTCCCGTATCCAGCACCCCTTGGAAACCGGCACTAACCTGCTCAGCAAAATCATCGTCCTCGGGGGCACAAGATTGGTCAGACACCCTACTTGTCGCATTCGCCACCCATTTCCGGCCGGCAACACGGGCAGCGGTTGATTTGCTCCCCACATACGCATAATTCAAGTTTTCCTCTCGCCGATCTGGGCGAAATATTAATATATGCGGTAAATAGTTTGGATAAATGTCCTGACTGATTTTATCAAAACAACCCCCACTACGGTCCCAAAGTTTGTAACCACGATTGATAAGGGGGGTTGCTTTATCTATATTTTCGATGCCGTGCTTAGCCATCATCGTTGTGTGCAGTATATCAATTGAACGGCCGTTTTTAACCTGGAAAATCCTGTCGATTGCCTTCAAGGGGTCGCTGTAATTCTCTTGGGCCCACCCGATATAGAAAAAATTTAATTGAACGGAAATATTTTTCTTACACTCACAAAGGCGCCCTAGAACTGCGGGCAGGGCCCCCTCTTCGACATGCCTAGAATCCCAATGAATGCTTATGCCAGAATGTTTGACAATAAGTTTTACCTGACCCAGGTGTCGAAACAAGAACGTATCAATTGAACTATCTATCCCATATGCAGAGTGGAATCCTCCACTCTCATCAACCCACCAATTTCCTATTTGGAAAGGGTGCGTGGGAGATTCGGATATTGTTGAATTATCCATTTTACCCCCCAAATTTGTAGCTTGTTATTTTCCTTTATGGACAGTCTTGATTAATTGATAAACCTGATTCTTGAGGCTTCCTTCTGGAATCTCTTCCAATAGGTTGGCCATTCGGAGGGCTTGAATCGAAATGTCTGTTTTTTGAACATCGCTCTTAAGGCCTTCATAAAAAAAATCAATGGATATTTTTAACACTTCAGATAACATCCAAAGTCG
This sequence comes from Rhodospirillaceae bacterium, assembly GCA_013204045.1. Classification (GTDB taxonomy): domain Bacteria; phylum Pseudomonadota; class Alphaproteobacteria; order Rhodospirillales; family JABHCV01; genus JABMOQ01. Next base: position 9,849 of record JABMOQ010000165.1, read on the forward strand.
GGATCCGCCAATCCTGTTGCCCCCCTTTTCATACTTCTGAATTTGCTGGAATGTCACCCCCACAGAATTGCCTAGATCCGTTTGAGTCAGGCCTCTACTAAGCCGGGCTTTACGGAGCTTTCGCCCAATATGAACGTCTACATGATGTGGCAATTAATCCTCCTTGTAATATTTCATGAGAGCAGGATTCTCAAGATTCGTTAAGCAAAAAAAGGGCGTGAGATAGCAACTTGTATTCAGTTAACCGTGACGTTCTCAGGAATCTTCTCGGACAACAATTCATCGACCGCTTCACCCGACAGATTGTTTCACTGTTTCGTTGGGTGCTATTACTCAACAATTCAAGTGGTTAGCAAAATAAGTTCTAAAACTTAACTGTAAATTCCGCAAACTAAGCTATGAATTCTCATTCTTAACTAGAACTGACACATATGGGTGTCAGTTCTAGTTTGAAATGGCGCAAATGAAGCTAACACAGTCCATTTTCATAGTTAAGGCTGTCATTTTTCACAGCTTAGATTGGCATCATCTTGCAAATTCATAGCTTAAAATGTCATCGCCTTCACGTTGATTTTTAATTAAATCTAGAAGTTAGTATTTCAACGCTTGTTGAACAGCGCAGTGAAATCCACACGCCCATTTGCCAGTAGAGCCAATGGCCCCTGTATCGCCAAGCCCGTTGTCCTATGTCAGTTCCATATAAGAATGCTAAATTTCGGGTAGGATATGGGCGTTTTTTGTACTTAACAATGCGAATTTTCACAGCTTAGCATGCGAACGAAGAGCAGATTCATAGCTTACAGTGAGAATAAATACGCTTCGTATGTATTCATATCAATGGGGTATGCCGAGCGTCCGCAAATAAATTCCAGATATTGCCATTGCTTTCCCGGCAGCACTCAGCCAAGCCGTCACTCCAGGCTCATGTCTGTTAAAAGCCCTATAGCGGACCTCCTTCAAAGCTACTCTCTTCTTCCGCTTTTGACCCCTTGCGAACATTGATCAGTATATCAGATTCCGCATGATCACGGGCTTAGGATTGCTCCGCATCCAGGGCATAACCGGCGGCGCGCACGGTTCGGATCACGTCCGGCCTGTCGCCATCGTTGATGGCTTTGCGCAAACGCCGAATATGGACATCGACGGTGCGGTCTTCGACATACACATCCCGGCCCCAGACAAGGTCGAGCAGGCGGGCGCGGGAGAACACCTGCCCCGGCCTTTCCATGAAGGTGCGCAGCAATTTGAATTCGGTCGGGCCTAAGTGAACCGGATCGCCGCCACGAGTCACCTTGTGACGCACCAGGTCCATCTCGATATCGCAACAGGTGAGCTTGTCATCTACACCTGCGTGGCTTGCCCTTCTAAGCAGCGCCTTGATACGCACGATTAATTCGCGCGGCGAATAGGGTTTTACCAGATAATCATCGGCGCCGGTATCGATGCCACGCACCCGGTCGTCTTCCTCGCCGCGCGCGGTGACCATAATGATCGGTACTTCACGTAAATCCCTGTCGGCGCGCAACTGGCGGCAAACCTCAATGCCGGCGACTTCCGGCAGCATCCAGTCGAGCACCACAACATCCGGGCTTTCAAGCCGCGCCATGTCCAGCGCCGCCTGTCCGCCTGCGGCCATCATCACTTGAAAGCCTGCTTTTTCCAGGTTGTATGTGATCATTTCGGCCTGGGCCGGTTCGTCCTCGACTACCAGAATGCGTATTGCCATGCTTGTTAACCCTTTTCTTGTGGCGCATCGACGATGGTTTGGCTTGTTTTGTCGCCTTTTGGGCGCTCGTCTTCCAGTATTTCACCGGAAACCATGAAGTGCACGTACTCGGCGATGTTGGTTGCGTGATCGCCGATACGTTCGACGTTCTTGGCGATGAACAGCAAATGCGTACAGGCGGTGATGTTGTGCGGGTCTTCCATCATATGGGTCAGGAGTTCGCGAAACAGGCTGGTGTGAAGATGGTCCACTTCTTCATCGCGTCTGCGTACCTCATCAGCCGCCGCGACGTCGCGCCGCACGTAGGCATCGAGAACGCTGCTCACCAATCCCTGCGCCAGAACGGCCATGCGTTCGATGGTGTGTGTTGTGCTGCCTACGGTTGGCATTTCGGCAAGAGTGATGGTGCGCTTGGCGACGTTCTTGGCGTAATCGCCGATGCGTTCCAGATTGGCCGACGTCTTCAGGGCGGTAATCACCATGCGCAGGTCTTCCGCCATCGGTTGGCGTAACGCGATCAAGCGGATGGCATCGTGGTCCAGTTCGGCTTCCAACTGGTCGATGCGCTTGTCTTCGGCGATGACCTCGCGGGCCAGATCGGCATCACGGCGCACCAGCGCCTGGATCGCCTTGGCCAGTTGCGCTTCGGCCATACCACCCATTTCAGCCAGCGTGGTGTCGATGGCCTTCAGTTCTTCGTCGAAGGAGGTAACGATGTGTTCGTGTTCCATATGCCTGTGTCCTAACCTATACGTCCGGTAATGTAGGCTTTGGTGCGATCATCCGCGGGGCGGGTGAAGATGTCTTCGGTGGTGCCCTGCTCGACCAGCTCGCCCATGTGGAAAAACGCGGTCTTTTGCGAAACCCGCGCCGCCTGCTGCATGGAATGGGTGACCATGACGATGGTGTAGTTTTGCTTTAATTCGTCAATCAATTCCTCGATACGGGCCGTGGCGATCGGGTCCAGCGCCGAGCACGGCTCGTCCATCAGGATCACTTCCGGCTCGACGGCGATGGCGCGAGCGATGCACAGGCGCTGTTGCTGACCGCCGGAAAGCCCGGTGCCAGGGGCATCCAGGCGGTCGCGCACCTCGTCAATAAGCCCGGCCTTTTCCAGGCTGTGTAAAACTATTTCATCCATCTCGGCGCGGCTGGCTGCGAGTCCATGGATTTTTGGACCATAGGCGACGTTATCATAAATCGACTTGGGGAACGGGTTGGGTTTTTGAAAGACCATGCCGACGCGGGCCCGCAAGTGCACCACGTCGATGCCACGAGCGTAGATGTCTTCGCCATCGAGGCGGATTTCACCCTCCATGCAGCAGCCGTCGATGACATCGTTCATGCGGTTGATGCAGCGCAGAAAAGTCGACTTGCCACAGCCCGAAGGGCCGATCAACGCCGTCACCTGATGCGCCGGAACGTCGATGGAGATGTCCTTCAGGGCCTGTTTGTCGCCGTAATAAACATTGACGCCTTGTGCCGTGATCTTGGCGGCCCCTGCGGGCGCGGCATCCGGCTGTTTATGGATGGGATCGTTGCTGACTGTCGCAATTTGTATCAAAACAGGGGTCTCCTACCAGCGCTGTTCAAACCGCTTGCGCAAAATCACGGCGGTTAAATTCATTAAAACAAGAAACACCAACAATACCAGAATAGCGGCGGCCGTGCGTTCGCCGAATGCGCGTTCTGGGGCGTCCGCCCACAGGAATATCTGCACCGGTAACGCCGTCGCCTGCTCCAGGATGCCTTGCGGAACATCGACGATGAAGGCGACCATGCCGATCATCAATAACGGCGCCGTTTCACCCAGGGCCTGCGCCATGCCGATGATGGTTCCGGTCAGCATGCCGGGCATGGCCGATGGTAAAATATGATGCAGCACCACCTGCACCGGGCTTGCGCCCAGTGCCATGGCCGCCTGACGGATCGACGGCGGCACCGATTTCAGGGCGGCTCGCGACGCGATGATGATGGTCGGCAGGGTCATCAGCGCCAACACCATGCCGCCGACCAGCGGGGCCGAACGGGGCAGGCCGAAGACGTTTAAAAATACCGCCAGCCCCAGCAAGCCAAACACGATGGACGGTACGGCGGCCAAATTGTTGATGTTAACCTCGATCAGGTCGGTCCAGCGGTTCTTCGGTGCGAATTCTTCAAGATGCACCGCCGTCATCACGCCGAGCGGAAATGCCAGCATCAGACAGACCAGTAGGCTCAGGGCCGAGCCCACTGCCGCCCCCAGAATACCTGCCAGTTCCGGTTCACGGGAATCGCCGGAAGTGAAAAAGCCCTTGTTGAAGCGAAGCTCCAATGCGCCTGACTCGATCAGGGTATCGATCCACGCCAGTTCCTGATCGGTAATGCGCCGATCACTTTCTGGAAGTGAACGATCTATGGCGTCTTTGAGCAGCATGTCCACGTCATCGGACACCGGTAGCCAGTAGGCTCGGCGCTGACCGATCAAGTCGGGATTTTGTTCGACTTGTCGACGCAGCGCATACCCGGCGCCGGAACTGACAAAGCCATAAAGCTGCTTCTTGTCCTTGCGTTTCCTGGCCTCTGGAAATTGCTCGCGCAAGGATGTCTTTATGAGGCCCTGCCAGTCGCCTGTTTCGGCGGCCTCGGCGGTTACTGTCAGGGTTAGCTGGATGTAGGATTGTTGCAGGACGCCCACGCCGCGCCCAATTACCACCGTCAACATGACACCGAGAAACCCCAGCGCCAACAAAATGGCGCCGATGCCATACAGGCGGAAGTGCCGCTCGGCTCTATACCTGTGGGCAAGTCCGGCTTTGATGCGCTCGGCCTTGCTCATTCGTATTGCTCCCGGTATTTCTTGACGACTTTAAGCGCCACTACGTTGAGCAACAGGGTGACGACAAACAACACCAGCCCCAGGGCAAATGCGACCAGCGTTTTAGGACTGTCAAATTCCTGGTCGCCGGTCAGCAATGTCACGATCTGCACCGTCACCGTGGTCACCGCCTGAAACGGGTTGGCGGTCAGGTTGGCTGATAGCCCCGCCGCCATCACCACGATCATGGTCTCGCCGATGGCCCTGGATGCCGCCAGCAGCACCCCGCCCATGATGCCGGGCAGTGCCGCCGGCAGGACAATCTGGCGGATCATTTCAGAGCGGGTCGCCCCCAGCCCCAGCGCCGCTTCGCGTAAAGATCTCGGTACGGCGGAAATGACATCTTCGGCGAGGGATGAAATCAGCGGGATAATCATGATCCCCATCACCAGACCGGCGGCCAGCGCGCTCTCGGATGAAACCTCGAATCCGGCTCCTTCGCCCGCACCGCGCAACCAAGGGGCGACGACAAGGGCGGCGAAAAAGCCGTAAACGACGGTTGGAATACCGGCCAGAATTTCCAGCGTCGGCTTGACCCAGGCGCGCACCGAGGTGCTTGCATACTCAGCCAGATAAATTGCTGAATAAAGCCCCACCGGGATGGCAATGACCAGGGCGATGGCGCTGATCAACAGGGTTCCGGCAAACAGCGGCACCGCGCCGAAGCTGCCCGATGCCCCGACCTGGTCGGCGCGGATGGCGGTTTGAGGGCTCCACTCAAGGCCGAACAAAAAATCCGTCAGCGGCACGGCATCGAAGAATCGCAGGGATTCAAACAGCAGCGAAGCGACGATGCCGAGGGTCGTTAAAACAGCAACCGTGGAACTCAGAACAAGGACTCCCCTGATCAAAGCTTCCACGGCTTTTTGCGCTTTCCTGGACGGCGTGACGTACATCCGGCCTCCGCCGTCCAAGCTTACGCGTATGATATCAGAGATTGAGGGCGGCAAGTTCTTCTGCCCCTTTGCGGAACTGGGCGCGTTCCTGTTTCGGCATGGGGATCAGCCCCTTGTCGGCCAGGTAGCCTTCTTCGCCCCAGGCCTTGTCGGAGGTGAACTCCTGCAGGTATTCCTGGATGCCCGGGACTTTGCCCACTTGGGCCTGTTTGACGTAGAAGAACAGGGGCCGCGAGACGGGATAGGAGCCATCGGCGATGGCTTCAAATTCCGGCGCGACGCCGTTGATCTTGCTGCCCTGCACCTTGTCGGCGTTCTGGTCAAGGAACGAGAAGCCGAAAATGCCGAGAGCATTAGAGTTGGCTTGCAGTTTCTGGACGATCAGGTTGTCGTTTTCACCGGCTTCGATGAAACCACCGTCTTCACGGATGGTATGGCACAGCGCCTTATAGGCCTTCTTATCGGTTTTCTTCATGGCCTTGATCCAGCCGATCTGCTTGCAGCCGCCTTCCATGGCCAGTTCGACAAACGCGTCGCGGGTGCCGGAGGTCGGCGGCGGGCCGAGAACCTCGATTTTTGTAGCCGGCAATGTGGCATTCACGTCCTGCCAAGTCTTGTACGGATTGAACTGGGTCTTGCCTTCGCCCGCAGGTACATTCTTGGCTAGGGCGAGGAATATGTCCTGCAGGGAAAGTTCGAACTGCACCGCCTTTTTCGAGTTGGCGATGACGATGCCGTCATAACCGATCTTGACCTCGGTAATGCCGGTGACGCCGTTTGAGGCGCATTTTTCGACTTCCGATTTCTTGATGCGGCGGGATGCGTTGGTGATGTCTGGATGTTGGTCGCCGACACCGGCGCAAAACAGTTTCAGGCCACCGCCCGAACCGGTGCTTTCGACCACCGGGGTCTTGAAGCCCGAGGACTTGCCGAAGCGTTCGGCCACCGTGGTGGCAAACGGGTAAACGGTGGACGATCCGACGATGCGAATTTGCTCGCGGGCTTCGGCTTGCCCAGGTACGCCCACACCGCTAAGTGCGGCTGCGGTGACTAGGGCCATGGCGAAGGTTGTTCTTTTCATCTCAAGTGGTCTCCTCGAAAGGGTTTCTCTTATAAGGCGACCCTATTGCCGCCTTCGGTGAGAACACTATTTCCAGACCACTTCTGTTTTATGATGGTTTCGTGAACCTTTTATGACACCCGCGTGGGCTATTTATCCGGCAGAAATACCGAAAAAACGGTCCCCTCTTCGGCGCTGCTGTCGACCACCAGTCGGCCCCGGTGGCGAGCCACGATGTGCTTGACGATGGCCAACCCTAGCCCGGTACCACCCATCTGGCGCGAGCGGCCCTTGTCGATGCGGTAAAACCGCTCGGTCAGGCGCGGCAGGTGCTCGGGCGCAATCGGCTCGCCCCGGTTAGCCACCCGGACCCTGATTCCGGCGCCGCCCACATCGGGAATACGCGCCACCGCGTCGACCCGCACCGATACCGGCGCACCCTCGGTCCCGTATTTGATGGCATTATCCACCAGATTCTGGAAAACCTCGGTTAGTTCATCGCCATCCCCAGGCACCGGGGCCAGCCCCGTATTGGATTCAAGGTCAAGTGTCGTGCCGCGCTTTTTGGCCTTGATGGAAAGCGCCTCGACGACGCCCTGTAAAATGACAGGCACATCTGCCGACCCTACCGGGCGGACGTGTTCGTTGACTTCGATCCGGGCCAGGGACAGCAGGTCGTCAATCAGCCGCGCCATGCGTCCGGCTTCGCCTGCCATGACGTCGAGGAATTTTTCCCGCGCGTCAACATCATTTTTCGCCGGGCCTTGCAGGGTTTCGATAAAACCGACTAGGGATGATAATGGTGAACGCAACTCGTGACTGACATTGGCGACGAAGTCACCGCGCATTTCCTCGGCCTGACGGGCCAAGGTAACATCATGCAGAACCAGGATGGCGCTGATTGTGCCGATGGTTCCCGGGGGCAGGGGCGTGGCATAGACCTCGAAGGTGCGCCGCACCGGGGTGGTCAGGCTGACCTCGGCACCTTTGAATTTGTGTCCGGCGATGGCATCGTTGACCCCACTCAGCACTGCCGGATGGCGGAACGATTGCGACAGATCGCGGCCCTTGGCCGCCTCGCCCATTAGTTCCATGGCCGCTTGGTTGAGCGCCAGCACCTGACGCTTTTTATCCAGCAACACTACCGGGTCGGGCAGGGAATCGAGAATGGCGGCGGCCACGGCGGAGTCCACCGCTTCCTCGCGGGCCGGGATGGGCCCGATCTTAGGGCGCTCAATCATCCAGTAGCTTCCGGCAATAAACAATACTGCCAGCAGAACGGCTGCACCCGTGGCTACCCAGCCAACGGACCATAACGCCGTCAGCAGGACAAGGCCTACGGTCGCATATGCGACTGGCATCCAGAACGGGCGGTTGGGATTCATTCGGTCATTCGTTTCCGTGACAGTGAGAGTTTACGGTCCCTGCACAATGATCGGTAAGCATAGCCACGAACCGCCGGCAATGAAATGGCTTCTTCTTTTCGGCTGTCAGACCAAATGACCGAGTTTGGCTATTGGTTGACGAAAGCTCACGCCCCATTACATGTCCGAAAGTCTACTAACAGCGGACATCTCGGTTTCTACTTTTGGGAAACGAACATCAATAGTTGTCTCGCCCTCTGGTGGCGCGTCGAAGGATTCCGGCTGGTTGTCGTCGCAGTCACTCCATCTTCACATCAAAGATTAAAGTGTTGCGTCGATCAATTGAGACCACCACCCTTAGCCGATATTCTGGATAATGCGCTCCTTGGGAAAGGTCACCGATACCATGGTTCCATACCCCTTGAGGCTCTCTATTTCCAAGGTTCCGCCATGCAACTCGACCAACCCCTTGGTCAACGGTAAACCCAAACCGGTTCCTTCGTATTTACGATTATGACCACTGTCAACCTGCCCGAACGCACTCATGGCAATGGAAATTTCTTCTTCGTTCATACCGTAACCGGTATCGCTGACATAGATGGAAAAAGAGCCATCATCATCTAGCAGTGAATCAACGGCGATAGTTCCTCCCTTTGGGGAAAATTTTACGGCATTGCTGAGCAGATTGATCATGATTTGTCTGAACCGACGCCGGTCTGCATAAATAACCAGCGATTCTTGATCTACGCGAGATTTTAATATTACCTTATTGCGTTCTGCCGCTTGAATGATCATGCGAGCGGATTCGTCAATGACATCGGCAACATTGAAATTTTCTTCATACAGAGTTAAGGCGTCCGCCTCGATGGCGGAAGCATCGAGAATGTCATTGATGAGTTCTAGAAGATGCTGACCGGATTGGTGGATGTCATTCAGATATTCCCGGTACTTGTCACTGCCAAGGGGGCCAAACGTTTCCTCCTTCATAGACCCGGAAAAGCCAATAATTGCATTGAGTGGTGTGCGCAGTTCATGGCTCATATTGGCCATCAGGTTGGACTTCGCGCGGTTGGCGTATTCCGCCGTTATAAGTGCAGACTGAAGGGCTAACTCTGCTTTCTTGCGCACAGAAATGTCTTCATGTGTAGCTACATAGTGGGTGATTTGACCGTCTATATTCTTTACAGGGGCAATGGTTTCGTTGACCCAGAAATGGTTCCCATCCTTGTGTCGATCTTTTATTTCGCCCCTCCATTCTTCACCGGCCTGAATGGTATTCCAGAGGTCCACATAGGTTTCTTGAGGTGTCTGATCAGACTTGAGGATGCGCGGGTTCTGGCCGATGGCGTCCTCGGCAGTGTACCCCGTTAGTTCGGAGAATTTTGGATTGATGTATTCAATTACGCCCTCCGTGTCGGTAATAAATACCGCATTAGGGCTTTGCTCGACGGCAAGTGATAGCTTGCGAAGATTCTCCTCGGCAAGTTTTTGTTGTGTGATGTTCGTTCCTGTTCCACGAAACCCATTGAACGCACCCTTTTGGTCGAAAACCGGTATGCCGCTTATACTGAGATGCTGCGTAGTCCCATCAGGCCGCTGAATCTTGTACTGAAAATCCCGAAATTGGCGGTGGTTGTTCAAATCCTTCAGATGCGATCTCCATTTTTCCGAGGTGTCACTTTCGGCCGTTAATTCGTTCCGAGACATTCCGATGAGAGCTTTGGGATCAATACCGGCGATATCGCGAAAACTTTCAGTGAAATATGTGAACCTGAGGTCCGACCCCATTTCCCAAAACCAATCAGACGAAGACTTTGCAATGTCGCGAAAGCGTTCCTCGCTTTTGGCAAGTTCTGCCTCGATGCATTTGTGGGCTTCGATTTTTTCGCGCAGCGCCTGTGTGCGTTCGTTGACGCGGGTTTCCAACTCACCGTTGAGAACACGCAATTCGGCGTAGCTGTCATAAAGCTTGTACTGCATGTCGTTGAAGGCTTCCACAAGCTGGTCGATTTCGTCATGTTGACTAAGGAATTTCCCGCGTTCGACGGTCAACGGCAGCGGTTTGATGCTGAAGTTGAAATCCCGGGACGCGTCGGCAATAACATCCAGATGACGAGTCAGAAGCCAATAGACGAGGACGTACATGAAAATGGCAACGAGGAACGTCTTGATGCCGTTGGAAATCAGAATAAGCCAGACCCTATCGAGAACACGGTCAAAGATTTTACTCAGTCCGACAGTGACTACAAGGACACCAATGTCCTGCTTCACATCACGAAACACATATGAAAGCGGATAGTGTCTGGTGAGTATGTTGTCATCGTCAATGGTGCCTTTCGCAGACAGCATGACGCCCCTTTCATCGTGGACTTCCGAGTAGATAAAATTGGGAAATTCGATGATTCCGGCGACAAGCAAATCCAGGCGTTCGATGTCTGATTCCCAGACGTTTTCCGAGATAGACTTGATGTAGCCCTTTTCAACCTGATTGAAACGCGTTTGGATGGCGTCTATATCACGCCCGTATTCCGTAAAAAGCTGCACCCCTGTAGTTACAATGGTGATGAGCGAGGAAAACATGACCAGGGCCGCGATGATTTTCCACGCTATCTTGTTCGGATGAGTCAGATTGAGCATTGCCACAGCAGGTCTACTCACCATCCAATTTAGCCAAGGGTGTCAGCACCCTGTCGAATATTTTCTGGTAAGTGCCGTCGGCTTTCATCTCCTTCAGTGCCTGAGCCAGTTTGGGGATCAGATGTTCGTGTTCCTTGTTCATGTACATGAACATGTCAACGCTGGCCAAAGGCGGCTCATGCACCTTGACCGAAACTCCTGTGTTGGAGGCCCGGTACAGTCCCTGCCATCGTTCGTAGAGAATGACATCTATCCTTTTTTTATCCAGCATGGTGAACATTTGCGACGGCTCCTTGACGGTCGTGCGTTCCTGACCGGGCGTAAGGTTGCGTTCGAATATCTGCCATCCATTAATGTATGCGACGATATAAGGCGCGAGGCTCTCCCAACTGTCCGTTTTCAAATCCAATCCCTTGGAGTAAGCAACGAAATCGTTCTCGATCAGACGTTCGGGAACACGCACCAGATTGGGATACTTCTTTTCCAGTCCTGCGATACGCATGACGACACCGTGATCGACATTGTTGTTAGCGTTGAGCAGGGCGCGCGCCGAGGCGGCATATCTTTCGACACGGCCCTGAAGGCCGATGCGACGAAAAACTTCAGCAACCACCAAGTCCTGAAAACCGTCCCGGGCTTCGGTTGCGTAGGGTGAACCGGTGCTTGTGTTCAGCACATAAACCTGTTCCTCGGATTGAGCAGAGCCGGCAACGCCCACCAGTAGAAATGATAAGAAGAATACGATGGATTTCTTGTGATGCATGGCGCTATTCCTTCTGGGAATTGAGATTTCCCGGATAAATTCGTAATTCCCGTGAGCTACAATTTCTTATTAAGGGCCGAGAGATTTATTAAAATGGGACTTTCATTCATGTGTTTGTCGTCAACATAGGGCCATAGAGATTCTCCAGATCGAATGGTGATAACGGCTTCGGCAGGTCGATGACGGACATTACCGGATCCCCATCGACATAGGTAAAGCCGGCACCGAGGGCAGAGCTGATCAGGCTAACCGACCTAAGGCCATGGATATAGGTGTGCAAATTTGCCATCGAGGCCGATTCGCAAAATCCGGCCATCTGTTTGATAATTTTCTCTTCGGGAGCGGCATAGTTGCTTATGTCCGCTCCAACCGCGTTCACGCCCATGTCATGCAATTGCGCTAAGTCGCTTGCATCAAGGCGGCGTCGAACGGAAACAGCACCGCCGAATGGCTTGAGCGCTAACATTATTCGGGCCAGGATAGTTGATGGCAGACTATCGGGGAGTCCCAGAACCTCGAATATCAAAAGTTTCCGCAGTTCTTGGGGGATATGACGGCATAACTCCAGAAATGGCGCATGAAGTTTCGGATCATTAAGCGTAATGTAGTGGACAGGTTCAACCAGAAACATTTTACGTTTGTCGCGGCCTATTTTAATCAGGTCGGAAACGATTCGTTGAAGAACAAATTGATCGAGAATAGCATTCTCAGGGGATGCATGTCCCAACGGCATTGCAGCACCACCTATAAGGGTTGAGCCGTTCGAATCAATCCTGGCCGGAATGCAGCAATAGGCCGAAATTGCCTTATGCTCGGTGTTCCACATGGGCCTGTAGACACTCTGGAAATCGCTAAACGATATACCGCTCACCTTGTCGGTTTTACTGAAGTAGAGAAAGCTTTCATTTATTTTCTTTCCGGGAGCAAATGACCAGTCATCATCGGAACTCCTTCCCGGCCTTTTATGTTCCGGGGTCGGTGCAGATTTGGGGGCAGATAAGTCACCTGGTAATTCGACGGTGGTCGTTTCCGATGCTTCTTTCCAGTCCGTATCGGGTTTGGAAGACATTTTATTGAAACTGAATTTCCCTTTTTTATTTATGGTTCCGGAAATGATGTCGAGAAAATCAGAAGTATCCGAACCGAACAGCCGTTTCGATATTTCTTGGGCAATCAGACCACATTTCAGGCGGGCAATTTTCTGCGTCAGTTCGGAAAATACAATAATGTATCTCTCGTCTTTAAAGAGGGTATACATATCCTTTTCACTCAGGCGCCGTTCTATGGCCTGGCGGACATACGCATGAATTTTCTTTTCCTTCGAGGGCCATTTATCTCCGAAATAGTCGCGCACTCTGGTGAGGTCGATAATTTGGGCAGAGCCGAGGGAAGATTCTGTACGGCATTGTTCCCTCAACAGGTCTTGAAAGTCGTCCAAATCTCCATCGTTGAAGAATCGCGCGGCACCCCCCTTCTGCGGGCTCCTATTTTCCTTGGACGCCTTTTTTTTCTTTCGGCCGAACAACCGGCCGAGGGAAAAGACGGGGATAAGACCGCTTTTATTCGGCATCACAAGATTTCCATCTATCCAGCATTATTTGATGTACCCCTGTTGTCACTAAACTTGACTTTCCGTGCTTGTTTCGAGGAGTTCAGTAACGATTTCAAGCAACCTTTTGGGAGTGAACGGTTTGGGGAGAATTCTCAGGGCCCCGGCCTTGACGGCAATTTTCAGAAAATCCATTTGCCGAGCTCGTCCGCCTCCGGAAATAGCGATGATTTTGATATCCGGGTACTTGCGCCGCATTTGAATGATCATTTCAATGCCGTCCATGTCCGGCATAAGGATGTCGGTAATCACAAGGTCAACCGGGTTTGATTCAAATGCCGCTAATCCCTCCACCCCGTTCATGGCTTCATCTATTGGATGCCCGGTTATTTCTTCAAGGATGTCCCGCAACATCTCTCTAATCTGCTCATCGTCGTCGATGATAAGAATTTTGGTGTCACGGGAAATAGTCATGTTCATAAGCCTAATCTTCAGGCGAAAGTCTTGCTCGATTGCTTCGCGCTGATGGAATCTTTGATAAATTGTGAAAATTGGTCGGCAGGCAAGGGTTCGCTTATGAGGTATCCCTGTGCCGAATCACAATTCAGGGACCGTAAAAATTTCAGCGCCTCCTCTGTCACGACACCTTCGGCGCAAAGTTGCAATCCCAAGTTATGGCCGAGACTAACGATCGATTGAATAATATCTTTGGCTTCATTATCATCGCCTATTTCCATGACGAAGGATTTGTCGATCTTCATTTCGTTAAAGGGCATGCGGTGCAGCTGGACAAGCGAAGAGAAACCGGTCCCGAAATCGTCCAGGGAAAGGCTGAACCCTTTCAGGCGTAACCGCGTCAAAATGTCCATGGTCAGCCCGACATCGGCCATGGCGGCGCTCTCGGTTATTTCAAGTGTCAGGGACTCCGGATTAAGATGATATTTTTCCATCACTGCCCATATTTTGTCAGGGAGTTCAAGTTCACTAAGCAGTTGTGCGGAAATATTGACGGCGATCCCTATGGGTATGCCTTCATTCTGCCAGAGTCTGGACTGTTTGATCGCTGTGACCAAAACGAAATCGGTCAACTGAGATATCAATCCTGTTTGTTCGGCTAAAGGAATAAATTGATCTGGCAATATCAAGCCTTGCTCCGGATGGTTCCACCGAACCAAGGCTTCACAAGCGGTTATATCCCAACCATGCTTCGACGAAAGATTGATCTTGGGCTGATAATGGAGGACCATTTGATCAGATCTAATCGCTTCCAACAGTTCGGATTCGGAAATTGTTTTCTGACCTAAGTTGGCTTTTTCAAGGATTGCTTCCAGATCTCCTATCAATATCGGTTTTTGCAGGACTCCCGCCATACGCAATCCATGCGTGTGACCAATGCGTTCCGCCGATTTAAGAATCCTTGTATCGCTGCCGCTGATAAGGATTATTTCAGCGGCACATTCCTGTTCTGAAAGCAGTCGTAGAAATTGAATTCCGTCAACATCTGGCATCATCAGGTCGAGAAAGATTACACTGGGCCTGGTTGTAGAAAAGGCCGGCCAGAATTCATCCGCAGTTGTTGTGACAACCGTCTCGAAACCCATTTCCTCGGCTACATCAGCGATGTAATTGCCGATGTCCTCTTCATCATCAATTATTATGAGTTTGGGCGTCATGGGGGCCTCCTTCTTTATGATTGAGGATACTTCGAACCTTGCGTGCCAAGGATACCGTTTCAAAGGGTTTGGGGATGAAATGCAGGCGGTTGTCACGATCACCAATTTCAAACATGGCGTCTTTGGTATATCCCGACGTCAGCAACACCTTGATATCCGGGAAAAGATCCAGGGCCTTGTGGCATAATTCCACTCCAGTCATGCCACCGGGCATGACCACATCGGAAAAAATCAAATCGATGTCATCATCCTTATCCAGTATTCCAAGGGCTTCGTTGCCGTCGCCGGCAACAAGGGTCCGGTAACCCAGGTCTTCCAGTATGCTAACGGAGATATCACGGACATCCGGTTCGTCCTCAACAATCAGGATTGATTCATTACCTTGCAAGGCATGGCCCTCCGTCAACCAATTGGGGGTTCCCGGCAATTCATTTGTTGATTCCTTATAGGCTGGGAAAAACAGGGAAATCGCCGTGCCAGCGCCTTCCTTGCTCTGAATGTCGATATAACCTTTCGACTGTTTCGTGAAGCCGTATACCATGCTTAGGCCGAGGCCGGTTCCCTGGCCGGATTTTTTGGTGGTGAAAAATGGCTCGAAAGCCTGATTGATGACCTCCTTGGACATTCCCGTCCCGGTATCGGCAACCACCACTTTAACGTAGGGGCCATTTTCTATTTGAAAATCTGAAATGGTTGTATTTTTATCCATCTCGACATTTGCTGTATTAATGGTTATCGAACCGCCGTTATGCATGGCGTCCCGGGCATTAATGCAAAGGTTAAGGATGGCGTTCTCAAGTTGACCGGGGTCGACCCGGATTCGCCACTCGTCTTCATTCGGAATAATGTTGATATGAATATTTTCTCCTATTGTTCTTTTCAGCATTGTGGCGATGGAAAAAAGTATTTCATGAATGTTGGTCGTCTTCGTTTCCAGAACCTGGCGCCGTCCGAAGGCCAGCAGTTGCCGTGTTAAGTCTGCCCCGCGTTCGGCCGCTCGGTGAGTAGCTCGCAACCGCTTCTTGAGACGCTCATCGCCATCTATGCTCCGTTCAATTAACTCCACATTTCCCAGAATAATTGTCAGTAGATTATTGAAGTCATGAGCGACGCCGCCGGTCAGTTGGCCGAGCGCCTGCATCTTTTGCGATTGCCGATGTTCGATTTCCGTTTTCTTGCGCCCGGTGATGTCTGAAACGAAGGTCAGAATACCGCCGTCACGCGTCTTATATTCTGTAACCTGCAAGTACTTTCCATCAGCACGCTGGATTTCAATTGGCCGGCCCGGGTTCCGGTGCATCTTCATGCGCTGGTGGAGCCATTCCTCTTCGTGATTTTCCTCCGGCTTAATGATTCCACGGGCAACTATGGCCTTGGCAATTTCCTCGAATGAAACGCCTTTCTTTATAAAATCGGATAATTCCGGGTTGACTGTTCGATAGCTGTCATTAAACAAGACCAGCCTGTCATTATTATCAAATAAGGCGAACCCATCGGAGATGCCTTCGATGGCTTCTGTTAGTAGATTATGGGCCGCGCTCGCCCGTGCCTCGGCTTTGATTATTTGGGTAAGGTCCGTTCCGGTGCCCCGATAGCCCAGGAAGTTCCCGTTGCCATCGAATTCCGGAACCCCGCTGGCGGAGACATGGATGATGTTCCCATCCGGTCCTTGCAAAGAATGGACGATGTCCCGGAATGGTTTATATTCCTTCAGATTTAAACTGGTCTGGGGGTGCGGTGATGAAAAATTCTCCGACAGGAGCACATTCTGAAGGGGCTTCCCGATAATGGTAAATGGTTTGATATTGGTGACTTCGAAGAATCGTTCCGAAACCTCGGAAATTATCAAGTCAGAATCGGTTTGCCAGAACCAATCCGATGCGGCTTCTGCAAAGAGTTTGAATCGCCTCTCGCTTTCTTGAAGTTTTGCAGTTCTTTCCTCAACGATCTGTTCCAGTTTTTCCTGGTGAGAGAGAAGAGCGCTTTCTGCACGTTTACGAGATATTTGTGACTGGATTCGTGCCATCAACACGGGAAAATCGATGGGCTTGGTAACGTAGTCGTTAGCCCCATACTCCAGCGTATGGACGATAATCTCCCTATTTACTATGGCGCTAAGCATGATGATCGGA
>JABMOQ010000166.1 GCA_013204045.1 Rhodospirillaceae bacterium
GGCGACGGCTGCGGCACCTGTTAAAAGACGGCGTTTGGCGGCGTCAAAAGTCATTGTGTGCCTCCCGTATTTCCGGTCGCCTGATCGGGATTTTCCTGACCCATGTGGGCGGCAATCATTTTATCAAATTCAATGTTTTCAGAGGCACCGGAGGTTCCCAGCGGCGCCGTTGGGTTATGGCAGGCAAAGCAGTCAATGTTGACGGCGGCATAAGCATGACATTCGGCGCAGAAGGGTTTCAGGGTGCGGACCGCGCCGTCCATTACTTCAGGATCGGCGGTGGCGTGGCAGTCGATACATTGCTGCAGGCTGTACTTGTTGCCGCGGATACCCTGACGCATGGTTTCATCGCGTTGGTGGGAAAGAAAGGTCATGTGTTCGCGACGCATGACATCGGCGGGCTCGACACATTGCTTGCCCTTGAAGGCCTTGGCCGGGTTCGGCAGAGGGACCGTGCTCTCAGCCATGGCAGTAGGCGCGTTGATGGCGAAAACCATCACGGCTGCAAACAAAATTCCAAAAATGCCTCTCACAGGGCTCATCCTTTTTTCCTTACTCACCCATGCCCATTTGAATGTAAGCGGGCGGGCATTATTCCCCACCAACATCGCTTAAGCAGTGGCGGTTATTCCCCCAGACCCATCTGGATGTAGCCGGTCGGGCAGACATCCATGCAAATGTGACAGCCGATGCATTTATTGTAATCCGTATCGACATAGCGACCGATAGCCAGTTGGTCTTTTTTAACACGGAAGACGGCATCCTGCGGGCAATAGATGAAGCAGTTCTCGCATTCGAAACACATGCCGCAGCTCATGCAACGGTTGCCTTCTGCCTGGGCTTCTTCTTCGGTGAAGCCTTTGGTGCGTTCGTCGAAATTACCGAGAACGTCTTTGGCGGAGATGCGCGTTTCCTCGCGCCGGTTGCGGGCTTCATAGCCGAAATGCCCCAGGAACAGGTCTTGATGCGGGATAATCTGCTTGTCGGCGCGATCTTCGTAGTTATGAATGGCGAAATCACCTTCCGCCGTGCCGCGGGTCGGCTGGTGCCCGTATTCGGTCGGCTCCAAGTGACGGTCGCTTAATTCGGCAAGCAGGTTGAAGTGGTGAACGTCGACTTTCGGGCGTTTCTCCATTTCTTCGTCCGACAGGTAAGCGTTAATGCCTTCGGCGGCGATGGAGCCATGGCCGATGGCCGTGGTTAGCAGGTGTGGGCGGATGATGTCGCCACCGGCGAAATGCTTGTCCTGGCCCTTGACCTTGTAAAAACCATCGGTCTCGATAAAGCCTCTGCCGTTGTCCAGCTCCTCGAAGCCTTTCAGGTCGCCCATCTGCCCGATGGCAGACACGATCATGTCGCCCCACACCGTAAATTCGGTTCCTTCGTGGGGCACCGGGCGGGGGCCATCCATATGGCATTCGCACATGCGCAGCGCCTTGGCCATGCCGTTCTCGTCTTTAAGGACTTCCAGCGGCATGACGCCGCCCAAAATCTCGATGCCCTCGGAAAGGGCGTCTTCGCGCTCCCGCTCCGCCGCCGTCATGCCTTCGACCGGGAACAGGGATGTCAGGGTCACTTCGGCGCCGTCACGAATGGCGGCCCCGACGGTATCGTGGGCGGTGTAGCCCCAGACCACGTTATCGGCCCGGTCCTTTTCGCTGGATGCGGAAATGGAGCCGATGCGCCGGGCCACGGAAGCAACGTCGATGGACGTATCGCCGCCGCCGACCACGACAATCTTTTTAGAAACGCAGCGCAGTAATCCCTCGTTGAAAGCACCCAGCAGATCGACGCCGGTGATGCAGTTGGGGGCATCGAAGGTATCGATGGGCAAGGGCCGTCCGTTCTGGGCGCCAACGGCCCAGAAGATGGCGTCGAATTCGTCTTCGACGTCTTTCATGAGGATATCGACGCCGACCCGCGTCTTCATCTTGACCTCGACGCCCATATCAATGATGCGGTCTATTTCGGCGTCCAGCATGTCGCGGGGGGTGCGATACTCGGGGATGCCATAACGCATCATGCCGCCAAGTTTTTCCTGCTCGTCGAAGATGGTGACCCCGTGTCCCAGGCGGCGCAGGTGATAAGCAGCCGCCAGGCCGGCCGGTCCACCGCCAATGATGGCGACTTTTTTGCCGGTTTCCTTTCCCGGTTTGGGCAGGGCGAGCTTGTTTTCAATGGCCCAATCACCGACATACTGTTCAACAGCATTAATGCCGACAAATTCTTCAACCTCGTTGCGGTTGCAACCATCTTCACACGGCGCCGGGCAGACGCGGCCCATAACGGCGGGGAAGGGGTTGGCTTCGATCATGCGCAGGAAGGCGTATTCCTGCCATGCCATGCCCTCGACGGGCGGCTTTTCCATACCCCGGGCAATGGCCAGCCAGCCGCGGATATCATGGCCCGACGGGCATGACCCCTGGCACGGCGGCGCCCGGTGCACATAGGTTGGGCACTTGTGGGAATGATCGGCCTGGAAAATTTTATCGGTAAAATCATCCCAAACATTGTCGCCTTCGCTGTAGCGGCGATAGGTCAATTTTGTTTCTGCGGTGGCGCTCATATCCATATCCTTCTCAAGTGTCTCTTTGTCTTTATTCTTTGGTTCCAAGCAAGATCGCATCGCCAACCAGCTGGTGAACGCTGATTATCATGTCCATGGGGAAGCCGTAATAAGGCATCACCTTGGCGAACTGGCTTTTGCAAATGGCGCAGATGGCGGCCATGTGGGTGACGCCGTGGTTGTCGACCACGTCTTTCAAGGCTTCCATGCGTGGCAGCGCGCCCTTGACGCGCAGCTCCATCAAGTCATCGGTCAACAGGCCGCCACCACCGCCGCAACAGAAAGTCTTTTCGTTGATGGTGCCCGGATCCATGTCGACGAACTTGTTAACGCTGGCCTTGATAACCTCGCGCGGGATGATGAACTGGCCGCCTTCCACATCGCCCATGCGCGATCCGCGAGCAACATTGCATGAATCGTGGAAGGTCAGAACCTTGTCGTCGTTGGCGGTGGTGTCCAGGTTAATGGCGCCGCTTTTAATCAGGCCATTGGTGACTTCCAGAATGTGTTGCGGTTTGGGATACTTGGGATCGAGAAAATCCCAAGGCCCGGCCAGTGAGTTCAGGAAGCTGTAGGCGACGCGCCAGGCGTGTCCACATTCGCCGAACACGATCCGCTTGACGCCAAGATCCAGAGCCGCTTGGCGAATACGGGCCGCAACCTTATGCATCTGCTCGTAAGAGCCGATGAACATGGCAAAGTTGGCGGCTTCTGACGCATAGGAACTGACCGTCCAGCTGATGCCAGCCTGATGGAAGACCTTGGCGTATCCGATCAAGCCATCCACATGGGGTTCGGCAAAGAAATCGGCCGACGGCGTCACTAGCAATACATCGGCGCCTTTTACATCGACCGGAAAGCGAACGGTGATGCCGGTCTCTTCCTCGACGTCTTCTTCCAGGCCTTCCATGGTGTTAATCAGGGCCGGTTTCGGCAGGCCCAGGTTGTTGCCAATTTTGTGAACCTTGCCGATGATCTCGTTGCAGTACTTCTGGCCGACGCCTATGTGATCCATGATTTCCCGTGCCGCCATGGAAATTTCGGCAGTATCGATTCCATAAGGGCAGAACACGGCGCAACGGCGACACTGGGAACACTGGTGGAAATATTTGTACCAGTCGTCGAGCAGGTCTTTATCCAGATCGCGGGCCCCGACCAGTTTCGGCATCAGCTTGCCGGCCAGGGTGAAGTTGCGGCGATAGACGGAACGCAGCAGGTCCTGGCGCGCCACCGGCATGTTCTTGGGGTCGCCGGTGCCGATGTAATAGTGGCACTTGTCGGTGCAGGCCCCGCACTTGACGCAGGAATCCAGATAAACCCTCAGCGCCCGGTTTTTTTCCAGCAACTCGCCAAGCTTTTCGACGGCCTTGGTTTCCCAGTCATCGACCAGCTCGCCGGGGAATCCTAAGTCGGCCTGATGATCAGGCGATGCGACAAACGGCTGCGAGTGATCCATGGCGCCGGGGACAACGGCGGGACTGGCCAGATCTTCCCGGAATGCCGGAATATCGAATGTCGGTGCTTTTGCCACTCTTATCCTCGCGTTTTTTGTTTATTCGGCCGGCGCATTATCACGCCCGCTATCCAGATGCGCCGCCCATGGCGCTAGATGGCGTTTTTCCCGGGCATTATCGATCTGGTTGCGGCTCGGGCTGAAGAAAACCCCCGGCACGTGCAGCAATTTGCTGAATGGAAAAATAATCATCAACAGCGCCACCAGGCCCAGATGCAGCAACAGGGAAGGTTCGGAGGGCAGGGGCTGCCAGTCGAAGTGCAGCAATCCCAAAAAGAATGCCTTAACCTGGATAATATCGGTACGCGCCAGATAGCGCAGGCTTAGGCCACTGGCCCCGATCAGCACCAGCAATGCCAGCATCAGGTGATCGGAGGGGCTCGAGATATAGCGAATGCGGTCAACCAGGAAGCGTCTGGCCCATAGTCCCAGAAGCCCCGCGACCATGGCAAAACCGGCATAAACGCCGAACGGCTGGACCAGGACGACCCAGAACCACACGGGTTCGGTGAAATAGCGAAGATGGCGCATCACCACCAGCAACAAACCGGCATGGAACAGCACCGCCAGCACCCAGATCCACTTGTTGGATTTGAACAGGCTTTCGAAAAACACCACCTCGCGGCCAAGCCGGAATGCAACACCAGTGCCGGTCAGCGGTGCCGGCATAATCGGAATCTTCAGCGGCGCCGGTGTTACCCAGAATTGCCTGATCTTAAAGGCAAGTCCTAAGCCAAGAACCGCGACTGCGAAGTAAAACGAAAGGGCGTAAACAATCGTCAACAGTGACATGGGGTGCCTATCCAACGCATCGGAAATAACGGGGTGGGGAAGGCGTCTTCCCCACCCGTGACGTCAATGAGCAAACGTCTTAGACGCAGCCCGTCGGTTTCGGCAGGCCGGCAATTTTGCAAGCCTGTTTGGCCGGACCATAGGGGAACAACTCGTACAGGTACTTGTTGGAACCCTTTTCGGCGCCGAATTTTTTCTTGATAGCCTTGACCAGCACGCGAACCGCCGGTGCAATCTGGTATTCATTGTAATAATCGCGCAGGAAGTTGACGACTTCCCAATGCTCATCAGTCATATCAATTTCTTCGTCTTTGGCAATCAGGCCCGCCAGTTCTTCGTTCCATGAGGCGAGGTCAACCAGGTAGCCCTCTTCGTCGGATTCAAAAGTCTTTCCACCTACTTCGTAAGCCATAATATGTCTCCTTTTTTGTATCTATTAATAAAGTCCGGCTTTAAAGCCAGGATTGTACGGTTCCGTGTTCAACAACCAGATCGACGAACCCGCCGTAATCGACAACGGTGATGCCATCCATCACCTGATCTTCTGCAATACCGCGTGCCTGCAAATCCGGCCCCATGACAAACATCGGGTGTTCGCCGGTTGCCGTGCCGACCGTGCCCGATACGGACGTGCCCTTGGTGGCGGCATAAACACCGTCTTCAAGAAGCAAAATCGGCGAGCCTTTTTCCGAAAGCCTGAGGCAGCTATCCAGGCTGTTACGTTCAAAGGGTGATTTGTTGATGGTGTGAATCATTTTTAATAGGTATCCCTCTGATTAACCGGAAATCACGACGTCTTGTTCGGCCATTACCTTGGCCAGTTCGGCACTCGGCAGAACCTCGACGTCGACCACGAAGTCATCGGCGCTAAGGCCGCGGGCTTCCATGGATTCCTTCTCGACGATGATGCGCCAGACCATGTCCATATCCTCGTCCTCGTCGGCGTCTTCTTTTTCCATTTCGATGATGCCGTATGTTTTCGAGAAGTTTTTCATGTTGATGGCGGCCGTATCCTGACCCTTTTTGATTTGGTAGACACCGTCGTCAATAAAGACGATGGCGGCATGCTGCTCGAATGCGGCAGAGATCAAAACGGCTTCAAGCACTTCAAGGGCATAGATGGTTCCGTACGGTGCCTTGCGGTTGACGTACATGAACTTCTTGGTAATGCCGGCTGTATCAAATTCGATTTCTTCACTCATTGCTCATCCCCCCCTTAATCGCCAAACACGACAAGACGGTCGGCGGCGATGCCCACTTCCGTCAACTGGCCAAGGCCCGAAATACGGAAGCCCTCAGCCAGATTGTCCTCGACGATGCCACGGCGCAGGGCAGCAGCAATGCAAACGACCAGATCCAGATTGTGTTCTTTCGCCAAATCACCCCACATCTTGACCAGATTGCGGTCATCGGACTGTGGTGCGCTCAACTTGTTGGCGTTGTTGACGCCATCGTAATAAAAGAACACGCGCATCACCTGATGGCCTTTTTCAATCGCCGCCTTGACGAATTGATAGGCGGAGTCCGAAGCCTGATGGGTGAATGGTCCTTCGTTGACAAGAATACCGAATTTCATGTTCAGTCTTTCCCCTAGAAGTGAACGTGGGTCGATTGGTTCAGTGCATTACGCCCACCACGCCAGTCTTCGATGTGGTGTTTGGTGAACGGCAGGTTGGTCATTTCGAAGAAGCGCGGCCAACCGATACGATCGATCCACTCGGACATGCGTTCCCACGGGCGACCATCTTCCTTGTACGCCTTCAAGATGGTCTTGACGACGACGGCGACTTCCGGCCAGCGCGGCGCGTTGTTGGGAAGCCCCGAGATAACCAGCTTATGGAAGGTCGGCTTGGTGCGTGTCGAGGAATGCTTGCCACCAACCCAGATGGCCAGCACGGAATTTTCCGGATCGTTGATCTGCATGGGTGGGCACGGCGGATAACAGGCGCCACAGCAGATGCATTTTTTTTCATCAACTTCAAGGCTCGGCTTGCCATTGACCAGCGCCGGCCTGATCGCGGCGACCGGGCAACGGGCAACCACGGCCGGGCGTTCGCAAACGTTGGCGACCAGGTCATGGTTGATGACCGGCGGCTTGGTGTGCTGAATGTTGATGGCGATGTCACCCTGTCCGCCGCAATTAATCTGGCAGCATGAGGTGGTAATCTTGACCCGGTTGGGCATCTCTTCGTGCTTGAAATCGTGATAAATC
The DNA here is from genome assembly GCA_013204045.1 of Rhodospirillaceae bacterium. Lineage (GTDB taxonomy): Bacteria > Pseudomonadota > Alphaproteobacteria > Rhodospirillales > JABHCV01 > JABMOQ01. The sequence continues at coordinate 7,084 of JABMOQ010000166.1, forward strand.
TCGTCCATCAGCGACTTGACGACGCCCGATGCATCGGTGCCGGGGATGTCGCAGTGGAGCCAGCCCTGGGTGTGGGAAATCATCGAGATCGAATTGCCGGTGCCGCCGACCGGGAAGCCTTCGCCTTCCAGTTTTTCGATCAACGGATCGACGCGGGCCTCATCGGTGACCATGTATTCGATGTTGGAACGGGCCGTAAAACGAACGTGGCCGTCGGCCATTTCGTCGGCGATATCACACAATTTGCGAATGGTATGCAAGTCCATCTGGCGTTGGGTGCCGGCCTTGATGGTCCAGATTTCGTCGCCTGATTTGGCAACATGATGTAGAACACCGGGGCGCGGACGGTCATGCCAGTCCCACTTGCCATAGTTTTCCCGCATCATCGGGTGCATCAGCGGCATGGGATCGGGGACCCCACATTCATCCGGCATCCGCGGTGCTTCCTTTGCCTCACTCATTTTATTATCTCCAACCTTGAGTTATCTGTTCTTGAGCCAAGGGTAACGGGGCCTTACTCGGCCGCCGCGTTGCCTTTGCGCTTGTTCCATTTTTCGGCTTGCTCGTCCCAATCGTCCATGCGCGCGTAAGAGCTGGTACGCGGATGGGCAACCATGTTGGGATCAACTTCAATGCCGACACCTTCCAGGTAATTGACCAGACCGATACGGTCGATCATTTCGCCGGTGCGTTCATGCTCAAGCGCGTTTTCGGCGAAGAATTCGACGCAACTTTCGGTCAGCTCGACCAGGGCATCAAAGTCTTCATCGGATTCCAGTTTCATGAAAGGAACGATGCACGATCCCATAAGGTCGCCGATCTTCAGGGTACGTTTGCCGCCGATCAGGATGGTAATACCCTTGTCATCGCCGGGGCTCAGCGCCTTGGTGCAAACATTGATGCAGTGCATGCAGCGGACGCAGCTTTTGTTATCAATCTCAAGCGTGTCGTCATCATTGAGTGACAAGGCGCGGGTTGGGCACAGGTTGACGACCTGATCGTTGAAGCCTTTACGCCCCAATTCGGCAACCTTGTTCTTGATTTCTTCCTGATTGACCTTGATGTCGTCGCGCCAGGTGCCCAGAACGGCGAAGTCGGAACGGTGCGATGCGTTGACGCAGTCGTTTGCACAGCCACTGAACTTGAACTTCATTTTATAGGGAAGGGACGGGCGGTGCATATCATCGAGCAAGTTGTTGATGACCGACCGCAAGGCGCGGGCTTCGTCATAATTAGACTGTTCGCAGCGTGCCGCGCCGACACAACTCATCGAGGTGCGAATGGCGGCACCGGCGCCGCCAAGGTCAAAGCCGTACTCATTGAGCTCGTCGAAGCAAGGCTGGATATTTTCTGTGGAAATACCCTGGAACATGATGTCGCCCGACTGGCCGTGGAAGGCAATCAGGCCGGAGCCATATTTGGCCCAGATGTCGCAAAGCTTGCGCAAGGTCTTGGTGTCATAGTGCATGCCGGCCGGGGGCATGACGCGCATGGTGTGAAATTCCGATGATTCCGGATACGCACCGGCGACCTCGGAGAAACGCGGGATAATTCCGCCGCCATAGCCGCGAACACCGACCGTGCCACCTTTCCAGTAGCCCTTGCGGGTGTCGTAGGAATGCTCAAGCTGTCCAAGCAGGGACTTCATCATCGGCGCATAGGATGTGTCGTCGTTGGCAAGGCGTTTCAGGCCGGTTACGAAACTCGGCCACGGGCCGTCTTCAAGCTGATCCAGCAGGGGGGTTTTGGGCATTTCTTTAGCCATGGATATTCCTCCATAGAAATTCGTTTGTGTTTCCCCGCCCGGGCTTCATGCCAAGGGCTGCAAAGGAAACGTGGGTAAGGTGAATAAGCCTGTAATCTGTGCCATTTCCCCCCGGAATTCATAGTAAACTGACCCTTAAGGTGCCGGAATGTGTTTCCGGTTCCCGGTGCCCGCAACCCCTGACGGCAGTTCCGAAATGTTTACAATGAATGCTGGAATGGCGTGACGGCCCCATACAAAGAAACCGACATTACATGAAACAGGCAATCCTCCTCGGACGTAAGCTCTCCAATTTCCGTTATGCTCGGCCTTGTTTTTTTTGCGCCCCACCTGGCCGATGACGGGTAACGCTTATGTATCTGTATATTAATATAATCTAATATGGTTTGGCAAATCTATAGCTTTCTTTCAAAAAAATCAAACCAGGATTAATGATATTATAAAGCGTTGATTTCTGCGATTTACAGTCATTATTCATGGCATATGATAGCCCGAGAATGGGGATAAAAGGTGTGATCGACAAAAATATACATTATGGCCCTTTCGATCCCGAAGGCGATTCTCAAGCCTATTGTCGCTGGCGGGACGGCAAACTGGAAAATTATCCAAATAGCGCTCACGCACTGGTGGTCGAAGTTAAAAATCCGGCCAAGCCTGATGTCGCCGAGATGGCGGCCCTGGCCGAGCGTATCGCCAAGACCAATATGGTGCTTTATGCGTCCCGGCATGAAAGCGTTGGGGATGAGGGAACGGCCCGGGAAACAGTGCGCCAGCTCGGCGCCCGCTTCGCCCTGCATCGGCTGGACGCCAACTTGTGTGCCGACGATGATGCCATTTCCGCCCTGTCGGTGAATGCAGGCGGGCAAAAGGGCCGCTATATCCCCTATACCAACCGACCGATCAGCTGGCACACGGACGGCTATTACAACAATCCTGAACAAAGCATCCGGGCGATGATCCTGCACTGCGCCAGCCCGGCGGCATCGGGCGGCGACAATGCTTTTATGGACCCTGAAATCGCTTACATCATGCTTCGGGAGCACAATCCTGACCATATTCGCGCCCTGATGCATCCCCGGGCCATGACCATTCCGGCCAATGATGAGGGCGATGGAATCATCCGCGAAGCCCAGTCCGGGCCTGTATTTTCGGTAAAAGACCAGGCATTGCATATGCGTTACACGGCGCGCACCCGCTCTGTTCAATGGCGCGATGACCAGGCCACACTCGCCGCCAGCCAATTTCTGACCGATCTGTTTGAAAGCGGCTCGCCTTATGTGTTCAGTCATCGTATGACGGCGGGGCAGGGGGTGCTGTGCAACAATGTGCTGCACCGGCGCACCGGATTCGAAGAATTTGACCAGGGTCATCGCCTTGTTCTGAGGGCACGATATTATGACCGCATCAATATCAGGAGGAACCCAACGTGAGCGGCGAGCAATCATTTACCGATCTGGAAATCATCGAGGCCCCGTGGGGCAAGACGGTAACGGTCCAGGAAACCACATATGAGGGTGGCATGAAAATGCTGCGGCTTCGCATCAAGGAAGGCAAACGGTTCACCGATCTTGAACTCGACTCGGGCACACTTGCCCGACTGACAAAAACTTTTCAGGACTGGCTAAATGACAACTCCGACTGAAGCCGACCTGCGGCACCGTCAGGTGATAATGGCCTACTGGCTGTTCGTGGTCATCGCCATGGTTTTTGCCATGGTTATCCTGGGCGGGGTTACCCGGTTGACCCATTCCGGGCTGTCCATGGTCGAATGGAAACCGGTCACCGGATGGCTGCCGCCGCTGAACGATGCCGAATGGATGGCCGTATTCGAAAAATACCAGACCTCACCCGAATTCCAGAAGGTCAATCATGGCATGGAGTTGCCCGGCTTTAAGGCGATCTTCTGGTTCGAGTTTATGCACCGTTTGTGGGGCCGCATTATTGGCGTCGCCTTCTTCGTGCCGTTTGTGTTTTTCCTGGCTCGCGGCTGGATGGTGCGCGGGTTGACGCCAAAATTGTCTTTCATGCTGGTGCTCGGGGGGCTGCAGGGATTGATGGGCTGGTACATGGTTAAAAGCGGCCTCGTCGACCGCCCCGACGTCAGCCAGTATCGCCTGACGGCCCATTTCAGTCTGGCGCTGATCATTATCGGCTATATGGAATGGGTCGCTTTGGGCCTGCTGTTTACCGATAAGAAAGACCGCCGACCTGTCTCGAAAGGGCTCTGGCGGTATGCTATCGGCAATGCCGGTTGGGCATTTGTGACCGCACTTTCCGGCGGTTTTGTCGCTGGCCTGGACGCCGGTTTTGCCTACAATACATTTCCGCTGATGGATGGCAGTTTTATACCGCCTGATGCCTATGCGCTCGGGTCGCTCAAGGAAAACCTGTTCGAGGACATCGCCACCGTGCAGTTCAATCACCGCCTGCTGGCCGAATGTTTGTTTGTGTTTGTTGCAGTGTTCTGGTTTCGCGCCCGCCGAATAGACCTGGCCCCCCGCCAACGGCTGGCGGTCAATACATTGACGGGCATAGTGGTGGCGCAAGTCGCGCTGGGCATTACCACCTTGCTGCTGGTCATACCGGTGCCGCTCGCCGCCGCCCATCAGGCCGGCGCGGTGATGGTGTTCGCGGCGGCGCTGTGGGTTGTGCGGGAGCTTGGACCGGCTCAGGCCGACTGAATATCCTTCAGGAAGCCCGAGACCTCGGCGCTCAATTTCTCCGACTGCATGGTCAACATGCCGACGGCGGTTAGCACTTCGTTGGCGGCCGTGCCGGTTTCGTCGGCGGCCTTGTTGACGCTGACAATGTTGGTGGTGACGTCGCTGGTCCCGGCGGATGCCTGCTCAACATTGCGGGCGATCTCCTGGGTTGCGGCCCCTTGCTCTTCAACGGCGGCGGCAATGGTCGCCGCGATCTCGTTGATCTCGCCGATGGTTTTGGAGATGCCCTGAATGGCCGAGGCTGAATCCCGGGTGGCGCTCTGGATACCACTAATCTGGCTCCCAATTTCCTCGGTCGCTTTGGCCGTCTGGGTGGCCAGGTTTTTAACCTCCGATGCGACAACCGCGAAACCCTTGCCGGCATCCCCGGCGCGGGCCGCTTCGATGGTGGCGTTGAGGGCCAGCAGGTTGGTCTGGTCGGCGATGTCGGTAATCAGCGATACCACTTCGCCGATCTTGTTGGCGGCATCGGCAAGCCCCTGCACCAGATCGTTGGCGCGTTCGGCCTCGGTCACGGCGGTGCCGGCGATCTGGGTTGATTGGGTGACCTGACGGCTGATCTCGCTGATCGAGGACGACAGTTCCTCGGCCGCCGATGCTACCGTTTGAACGTTGGTAGAGGCCTCTTCCGCAGCGGCCGCAACGGTCGTTGCCTGGGCGCTGGTTTCCTCGGCCGTTACCGACATGCCTTCCGCCGCCATCTTCATGGTGTTGGAAGCCGTACTGACCTCGCCGAGTACCGAGCTGACGTTGCTTTCAAATGTCGCCGCTAATTTTTCCACGGCGATGCGGCGCTCTTCCTTGACCTCGTTCTCCTTACTTTGAGCCGCGGCCATTTCGTCGGCCTTGATCATGTTTTGCTTGAATACCTCGACGGCGCCCGCCATCTCGCCGATCTCGTCGCCCCGGTCGGCGCCCACAATCTCGATGGTCTTGTCGCCGTTGGCCAGCACCGTCATGGCGTCTGTCATGCCGGCGATGGGCAAGGTAATGCCGCGCACGATGACGGTCACCAGTACGGCGGTGATGGCGAGCAGAATCAGGGTGACCATCAGCATGGTGATAAAGGTCGTTTGTGCAGCACTGCTGATATGATGCCCCTCGGTGACAAGGTCTTCTGCAATCTTGTCCTCGACCTGCTTCATCAAATTGATTTTCTTGGTGATGGTAGCGAACCAGTGGGGGCCGGTGACGCCTTGCAAATCGTTGGTGATGGGGCTTTCAATGGCGATCTTGCGCATGCGCGCGACATCTTCCACGTCGGGCCCTTGCACAGTGGACTCAAGGAGCGCGCGTTCGTCTTCGGTCGCGTAAATGTTGAACAGGGCCGTGAAGGTCTGTTGTTCGGCGATCAATTGCAGGAATTTTCTGTAAACCGGCGGAGCAAAACTGCCGGCACCGAAGCCGGCGCCACCCATGGCGCGTTCCACACCGGCCCGTTCCTTGCCGTGCAGGAAGGTCATGTAAGAGGTGATCAAGCGGGTGATCGTCGCATTATTACTCAACACGGCCATTTCCTCGATAATGGCCAGCAGTTTGCGGATGGTCGGCGTGTAATAACCCGCCATTTGCGGCACCGTGATTGATAAAGCCGCGACCTCCTGTCGTTTGGCGTCCAACCCGCCAAGCGCTTCCTCGGCGGCGGTGATCTTGGCGACCAGGCCCGGGCCGTATGATTGGGTATCTAAAGAAGCCAGCGTATCTGTAAGACTGCCGAGGGCGTCATCTGTGGTTTTGAGCTGTTCCGGCAGTTCGGCCGTAAATTTTGCGCCCTTGGAACCGATGAAGACAGCCGATGTGCCGCGTTCCTTTTGTAGCTCGTGGACAACTGCGCTTATTGTGGGGGCCCTGTCAGCCAATTCGATCAGGCTGTCCATTTCGGAAACAATGCCGTTTTTTTCAATAATCGTCATGCCTGAAAAGACGATCAGTCCCAGCACAGGCAACACGAGTGCCATGGCGATGCGGACACCGATTTTAGTGTCAGTCAAGAATGTAGACATTGACAGCTTCTCCCAGGGTTTAATTGATTGCTTGGAAACTTAGTGTAAAATCGTGGAAAAGGAAACATCCGTAAAGAAATAGGGGTTTTATTCACTATTTCAGGATCTTATCGCAACATCTGGTATAATTTGCAGTTATCCGGCTGTACCGAATTTATTGACAGCAGGGCAATACACAATTAGCTGTTAATAAAGGATTTTCGGCCATAGATACTTGGGGCAATCTTAACAAACGTATTTACGGGGAGACGTCATGAGCGACGAGAAATTCAGGCTGATAACAAGAAGCGACTTTGACGGCCTGGTGTGCGCTGTCCTGTTCAAGGAAATGGACATGATCGAAGAGATCAAGTTCGTACACCCCAAGGACATGCAGGACGGAACCATTCTTGTATCGGATAACGACATCACCACCAACCTGCCCTACGTCAAGGGCGTGCATCTGGCCTTTGATCATCATCAAAGCGAAACCATCCGCCTCGAAGAAAGCGCCAGCAACCACATCATCGATCCGAATGCACCGTCGGCGGCCCGCGTCGTTTACGATCATTATGGCAAGGACAAGTTTCCAAACGTCACCGAAGAAATGATGGACGCCGTCGACAAAAGCGACTCGGCGCAATTTTCAACGGATGAAATCCTCGATCCCAATGGCTGGGTGCTGCTCAACTACATCATGGATGCCCGCACCGGGCTTGGTCGTTATCGTGATTTCAACGTATCAAACTACCAGTTGATGATGCAGCTGATTGATTATTGCCGCGGCCATACGGTCGAACAGATCCTGGAACTTCCCGATGTCAAGGAACGGGTCGATCTGTATTTGGAGCATCTGGAACCGGCCAAGGACCAGATCAAGCGGTGCACCACGGTCAAAGGCCATCTGGGTATTCTGGATCTGCGCTATGAAGACACCATCTACGCCACCAACCGATTCATGCTTTATGCCCTGTACCCGGATATCAATATTTCCATTCATGCCATCTGGGGCCTGAACAGGCTGAACACCGTTTATGCGACCGGCAAGTCAATCGTCAATCGTTCGTCGAAGACCAATATCGGCGAATTAATGCTTAAATATGGCGGCGGCGGTCATGAAAATGCCGGAACCTGTCAGGTCGACAACGATGATTCAGAAAGTGTGTTAAGCGAACTGGTCGAACAAATCAGCAAAGACGGCTGATCAGAAATAAGAACTATGAACGCGCGTGGCTGCGCGTTCTTGCGGGGCCTTGCATCAATTGATTTCCTTAAATAACAAACGCCTGTTCAAAAGATGGTTGCGCTCGTCGCAACCAATGTTGCTGATTATGGCCCTGGCCGCTGGCGCGGCGTTGGGCCCGTCGCTTAGCGGCTGCGGGGTGCAGCCCGGCGGTGACGGCATTACCGGCCTGTTCGACAGAAACCATGGGGCCGAAGTTTTTTCCGAAGATAGCAATCGGCAACTGGCTCGTTTCGAACGGGCGATCAAAAAGAATGCCTCTGCCGAAGATGCCGATAGCGAGAAACTAAATGGGCAATTAGCTCATTTCCGCGATGCCTTCCTGCTTGTTCGCCGCGATTATGTCCACAACATTGCAGACGCCGTCCTGATCGACGCCGCCCTCAAGGGGGTTGACGATATTCAGGCGAAAGACGAAACCAAAACCACCGACCCGGGCAAGCTTGTCGAAGCCGGGCTGAATTCCATGCTGGTTTCCCTGGATCCCCATTCCTCGTACATGAACCAGCAGGAATTGAACGAGATGAAGATTACCAATCGGGGGGAATTCGGCGGCCTCGGCATTGAAGTGACCATGCAGGATGGCTTCGTCAAGGTTGTCGCCCCGATCGAGAACACCCCCGCATCCCGGGCCGGCCTTAAATCCGGCGACCTGATCACCCACATCGATGGCGGCCCGGTGCAGGGCATGACCTTATTGCAAGCCGTGCGTACCATGCGCGGCAAGCCCGATACGCCCATCAACCTGACCATCAGCCGCGCCGACCTGGCACCCTTCGATGTTCGCATCGTGCGCGCCGTGATCAAGGTACAGGCCGTGCGCTGGCACCTGGAAGGCACCATCGGCTATGTCCGGGTCACCAACTTTTCGGAAAAGGTCGGCCCCGGCATCGCCCGGGCCATGGGCGATATTCATAAACAACTGGGGTCTCAGCTGACCGGGTATGTGCTTGATCTGCGGAACAATCCGGGTGGCCTGTTGCAGCAATCCCTGTCCCTGTCCGATGCCTTCCTCGAGAAAGGGACCATTGTATCGGTGCGCGGCCGCCGCCCCGGCAGCGAACGCCTGTTCAAGGCCGAGGCCGGCGATCTGGCCTTCGGCAAGCCGCTGGTGGTGCTGATCAACAGCGGCTCGGCCTCGGCGTCTGAAATCGTCGCCGGTGCGTTGCAGGACCAGGGCCGCGCCATCGTCATGGGCCAGCGTTCTTTCGGTAAAGGCTCGGTACAGACGATTATCCCGCTGCCCCGGGAAGGGGCGCTGCGGCTGACCACCCAGCTATACTACTCACCGTCCGGGCGCGCCATTCAGGCCCGCGGCATTGATCCGGATATTGAAATTATCCCGATTCCCGACCCGGAAGCGGAAAAGGCCGCCGCGAAAGCTGCCGAGGACAAGGCGGCCACCAAGGCCGACAATGGGACCGATGAAGCGGCGTCCCTCATCATTAGTCACGAAGCCGACCTGCCGGGGGCTTTGGATGCGGTCGGCGATGAAATCGACCATAGCGCCCATGACCATACCCATACCCATGCCTCGCTGCCCGAGGAAAGCTGTCAGCCCGTCGGCGAAAAGGAAGATCGCCAACTGGGCTGCGCCCTGGCCTTGCTGCGGGCGGGTTCGACCCAGGAATTCCTGGCCTCCATGGGGCAATCCCCGGCCATGTAGGGGATGTTAGTTGGTGCACAAGGCTTCGCCGAGGTGTTCAAGGCGACGCGGTTTTCTACATCATGGCGATCAAGAAGTGACATTCTTGCGCCTTTGATTAACGGGGGGCTTGCCTGCACGTTGCCCCAACACAAGTGCTACTCCGCCCAGCGTTGCGGCAGAGGCCAGAAACAGGCCACTTCAAGTTTCCTTCTTTGCATCAAGGCCTGACCATGGTGGGGCTGGCAAATGGTGCGCCGAATTAACCCATGCCGCCGCCGCCGGTTTTGGGAACCCCGCCGCCGTTGTCACTGCCACCGCCCTGGCTTTCGAAGATGTCGTTGATGCGTTTCACCATGGCCTTTACGGCGGCCTGGGTGGCGCCATCGCCGCTGCCGTCGAGCACGCTGCGCATGGCCTTTTCTTCATCAACATTCAGAATGAACCCCGTCAACGATCGCAGGGATGTGGCGTTCGCGCCTGTCTTCAGGATATCGGGGGCGTAGTCTGTGCCGGTGCGCAGCCGGGCGATCAGAACCAGCCAGCCCTGGGTCATTTCTGCCTTGCGAACTATCTGGTCGCCGTCAAAGTCGAAGGCCCTCATCCACGCCATCTCGGCAGTGAACTGGCTGGTCCTAATTTTGCCGATGGGCAGGCCCTTTTCCGACCAGCCGACCTTGGACAGATCGCCAATCACCGACAGGTACGGGACCGCACCGCCGCCGTTGTCGATCCACAGATCGAACACGGATTGCTGGCCGCTCCCCTTGGGGGCGGCGCAACCGGCCAGCAGGGCCAGCACCAGGAATGCAATGGAACGTTTCATGACGCGCAGGATAGACAAACCCTCTGAAGGGGCAAGGCCCTTGTGGCGGCGCGCCGATCACAATAGCGCGAGTTCCTGACATCCCCTCACTTAAGGAATATTATCATAATTTGTTTTTTTGCCGCCGGGCACGGTGGCGTGTCTGGTTCGCGGCGCACCGTATCCGTGAGGCCATGAAAGACGACAATTCAACGCCTATGGGCGGCACCGGTTCCAATGTTCAGGCCACCGAACTACACACCGACGAAAGCCGCATTTACACCCGCGTCGGTGAGGAATTTAAGGCCCATAAGACCGTCAACCATTCCAGAGGCGAATACGTCCGCGCCGATGGCATGACCACTAACAACGTCGAAAACTACTTCTCAGTGTTCAGACGCGGCATGAAAGGCGTCTATCAGCATTGCAAAGAAAAGCACCTGCAACGCTACCTCACGGAATTTGACTTCCGTTATAACCGCCGCGATCTGACCGATACCGAACGCGCTCAAGAAGCCTTAAAGGGCATCGAGGGCAAGCGTCTGACCTATCGGCGGACTCCTCTCGGGCAGAACGTCTAAGCCCATATTGAGCCGTGCTGATTTCCGAAAAATCTTACAGAAAATATCGAATGAAATTAAAAAAGGGCGGTAATGCTAAGTTCTTGATTCGAATCAAAATTTCTAATTTGACAGAAGAATCAATGATTTAGTACAATCTAGTAATGAGCAGGGCAGCGGCCCAGCCCCGGAGTGCAATCCGGAACCGAGCTTACCCGCGTTGCTCTATATTATCATGTACCACCTCCCCGCGCTTTACCGCGTGTTTGGGTGTTGCAGTCAAAGAAGGGGCGGGAGTTCGAGAAAAACATACCCGCCTCGCTTCTATCCAAAATATTCTGGCGCGGCGTCATTGGTGGTTCACCTCTGACGCCGTTGCTTTTTTCCACTTACCTTCGCCTAGTTGCTTGGCAAGCCCCCGCTTCTTGAGATTAACAAGCAATGCGTGGACTGATCGCCCCGGATAGAAACTGTCCCCCAAGTATCCGTCACTTAAGGCCTTTTCGCGGATAGCATTGAGCGTCCAAACATGCCCATTGGCAAGAAGTCGGGAGATATATTCAGACAGTACGGGGCCTTCCTTTTGTGGGACTTCCGCTTGGCCTCCTGTCGGCTGCTTTTGCCAGCGCACGTTTTCGATATCCAGAATTTGGCGAGTTAAGGCCTTCTCCTGCTCCAATTCTGATGTGCGGTTTAGTAGGGTGGACAGTTCCGCCTCGATGCCATTTAGTCTATCTAGTAGGTCTTTTCGAATGTCACGCATGGTTAATACCTCTGAAGGACATTATGACGCCATAGGTGACGAATGGTCAAGCGTCTGTGACTTGTCTGTGGTTACAGAGAAGGGGTAAAAAGGGAACAAAATTACGCATGGCGACCTAACGCATTGAAATATTTGTTATTTCTATGTGCGACGGTATAACAACATTGGCGACTATTTTTGTGAAAAGTAACGGTGACCCACATTTATGGGTGTGCCGTTACTGTTTTTTGGAGAGAATCGGCCCTTCTGATTCTGCTATCAATGTAGACTTAGACATCTTCTTCGGCTTCGGCGGCGTTTCGAGCATACGCTTTACCGTCGCGTCGAATTTGTCTCCGGTTTCTTTGTTTTGATCTTCTTTTGGAGTGTTTGACATGCAAAACCTTGGCGTTGGGGTCTATCCAGCCCGGAAGAAATTACCGATTGCCCATTATACTGAAATTGGCAGAATCATTACCCGATTTGCTTATATTGAAATGCAGTTGTTTCATATTACGTATCATGTTCTTGGGGTTAATCGAAAGGAAGGGCGTTTAGCGGTAAAACAATTCCGGGCTGGCGATCAGGCAATGTTAATAAAAGAGTTGGCGAACCTGAAGGGGTTAAAATTAAATGTGGATTGGGCATACTTAAAAAAATCACTACAGGAGCTAGAATCTTATCGAGACCGTTTATCTCATTGCATCTGGATTAAACATTCAAAAACCAAAAATCCAGTCCTCCAAGATTTCAGCACTTCTTACCATCAAAACCTTCCCCCTGGCACTAAGCCAAAACTGACCCCTCTTTCTACAGAAGTCCCCCTAGAAGTACTAAAAAACATTCGAATTAGTGGTGACCATATCAGCGAGGAACTTTTGAAGGTCGAAAGTCTGGTTTTGACGCAAATCGAGCCATAGCCAGATAAACGGCACAAACAACCGCCCTAGATTCGCCGTACAGGTCTTCGCTGTAAAAACCATGCAATGCATCGTCGCCCGCCTCGATCATCTCGGGGGTAATTTCGATCTCCCTTTCTTGCGAATCTGCCATTTCTAGTCACTTTTCTTAAGTATATAATTGTGACAATATTCATAATTTGTTTTTTGCCGCCGGGCACGGTGGCGTGTCTGGAACGCGGCGACGGCGGCGGGGAAATTTATTCTAAGTGGGGTGAAAATTGGATGGAATCGGATATGATTTAACGGCTATCTGGGGAATCTCGACATAGATATCAGTTTTGACAATTTTTTGAGTGACCTTGGGAGTCCATAGGGAATGGCGATCGATTGGGCGGAACGCCGTAAAAAGGATAAAGAAAAAAAGAACCGCAAAAAGGCGTCGAAAGAAAGTCCGTCTCTTGAAATTCAGCAATCCCTGAAACTTGGGTTAACCCATCATCAGGCCGGTCGCCTCGATCAGGCCGAAGCCATCTACCGACAGATCCTTGAAACCCTTCCCGATTTCGCCGACGCCAATCATTTGCTGGGGGTGATTTGTCACCAGAAGGGCGATATTGAAACGGCCATCGGGTTGATCTCTAAGGCTATCAAGGCATCTTCCGGTAAGGCTCCTTTTCACAGCAACCTGGGCAATGCGTTGAAGGACCAGGGACGGCTGGAGGAGGCAGGGGCAAGTTACCGCAGGGCGCTCGCCCTTCGTCCCGACTTCCCCGAAGCCCTTAACAACCTGGGCGATGCCTTAAGGGGGCTGGAACAGTTTGACGAGGCGCGCGCCTGCCTTCACAAGGTCATTGCCCTGAGCCCGGGCATGGCAGAAGCCCACAACAACCTGGGGCTGACGTTACACGAAGGGCAGGGGCTTCTTGCCGAGGCCGAGGCCAGTTACCGCAAGGCGCTGACCCTTAATCCTAACTTTCCCCAAGCCCACAATAACCTTGGCAACGCCCTCAGCTCCCTTGGTCAGTTGGATGATGCGGTCGCAAGTTTTCAAAAAGCCATTGCCCTCAAGCCCGATTACGCCGAGGCCCATAACAACCTGGGTGTTGCGTTCCAAAGTCTGGGGCGGTTCGACGAGGCTATGACAAGTTATGACGAAGCCCTTGCCATCAATCCCGATTATGGCGAAGCCCACGGCAACCTGGGCAGTGCCAGGGCCGCTCACGGACAATTGGATAATGCCATGGCCAGTTACCGGCGGGCCCTGGAGATCGAACCCGAACTTGCCTACATCCATTCCAACCTGATTTTCTATCAGGACTTTATCGCGGGCCTGGATCAGGCCGCCCAACAGGAAGAGCGCCGACGCTGGAACGAAAAATTTATCCTGCCACTGACGGGCAAAATCAAACCCCATGTCAATGACCGCGATCCGGATCGCCCCTTGCGTATCGGCTATGTCTCTGCCGATTTTAAAAATCACTCCGCCTGCCAGGGGTTCGCGCCCTTGATCATGGATCGTGACCGGGACCGCTTCGAAGTTGTCTGTTATGACGGCAATGCGGTCCCCGACCAGACGACGGAGGTCTTGCGCGGGGCCGCCACCCAATGGCGTTCGACCATTGGAATTTCTGACGCGGCGCTGGCAGAGACCATCCGCGAAGACGGCATCGATATCCTGGTCGACCTGTCCGGGCACTCGGAAAAAAACCGCCTTGTCCTGTTCGGCCATAAGCCGGCCCCCGTTCAGGCGACCGGTATCGGCCATTTGGCGCCGGGGGTATCGACCATCGATTACCGATTGACCTCAACGTCTGCCACCCCACCAGGGGAAGCGGCACTTTATCCCGAGCAACCGGTTTACCTGAACGCCGTCGTTGGCTTTCGGCCGCCGGCGGACGCGCCGCCGGTCAGCGCCCCGCCTGGCCTCGCAAGCGGGGCCGTGACCTTCGGCAGCCTCAACCGGCTCGAAAAGGTCACCGATGATGTTTTGGCCCTGTGGGCGAAGATTCTTCTCGATGTTGCCGATTCCCGATTGCTGATCAAGGATCCCAGCCTGGACGTACCGGTCAACCGGCAAAGGCTCCAGGATTTCTTTGGCCGCCAGGGAATCACCGAAGCCCGCCTTGTCCTGTTGGGCAAGACCGCAAAGCGCGGTCATCTGGAAGCCTACAATCGCATAGACATAGCGCTCGACCCCTTTCCCCAAGGGGGCGGCATGTCGACCCTTGAAAGTTTGTGGATGGGGACACCCGTTCTGGGGCTGCACGATTCCCGGAAATTTGCCGGCCGATTGATTAAATTATTATGCCAGCCGCTGGGGTTGCAGGATTGGATCGCCGAAAGCACCGATGAATATCACAAGATGGCCGTCCAATGGGCCGATCAACCGGCGGCTTTGGCCGAACTCAGCCAGGGCTTGCGCACGCGGGTCTCGGATATTTATGGTCGCTTCCCCCATGAGGTCGAGGCCGCCTACCGGATTATGTGGCAGCGTTGGTGCAACCATGAGCCGCCCAGCCCCCTCGACCTTGCCGGGCCGGCCTGAGCCGTCCGGCTGAAACGGTGGCATCGGACACTCGCCGCCGCCATCTGTTTTAAACGCACCCTTGACTTAAACCTATTTAAGGAATATAGTCATGTTTGCTCTTTTATCTTGTGAATATGATGACCGATGGCCCTCCTCGAGGAAGGGCGGCCTTTTGGTCAGTGACGCTGCATACAAAAATATGCGATCCTTGAAATTAAAGGGAAAAATGGCTTTGTTCTTTCATTTTTTTTTACGGGGGACGGCGGACGATATCTATATAATCGGCGATGGGCAGCACCGCCAACGGCCCGTCGGTTGCGGTGTAGAGATGCGATTGCGGCTGGAAGACGCGTTCAAGTCGGCCTAACAAACGTTCAGGCGGCGGCGGGAAAGCAGCGGGCTTCGATATAGGCGCCGAGGTCGACAGTCAGCTCGTCGTAGCGAAGCTCGCCTTCCACGTGGGCGGTCGCCAGCACTTCTATCTTATGGGCCCGGATCAAGCCTTTGACGGCACCGTGGATGACCAGGGTCTCGGCACCGACGCGCCCCTCGATTGAGCCACTTTGGAGAACGGTAATGGTGCGTCCGTCAATATCACCATCGAACGCACTGGATATTTCCATATCCTGATCAATATTACCCATAGCGGTCACCTTTATTTCCAAGCTTGCGAATCGCAAACACAAGCCTATGGATTCCAAGGTAAATTATTCGTAAACAACGGTTACAGACGGCCTCGAGAGGCTCCTTTTATTAGAATTTTATAATTTAATGATAGCGTCCCAAGCAGGGTTTTTGATACAACCCTCGGCATCACATTATTCAAGTCCAAGAGGGGGAAGCCATGTCAAACCTGGTCGCGCCGCACGGCGGTGGAGAGCTAAAATCATTGCTGGTTCCGGAAGTCGAACGGGCCGCCGAACTTGAGCGCGCCAAGGGCCTGAAGCAGGTGCCGATGACGTCCAAGGAAACGTCGGACGTGCTGATGTTCGCCATGGCCGCCTACACGCCGCTTGACGGTTTCATGGGCGAGGCTGACTGGAAGGGCGTTTGCGCCGACATGAAAATGGCCGATGGCCTGTTCTGGCCGATTCCGATCACCTTGTCGGCAGCTCAGGGCCTGGCCGACAGCATCGGCGACGGCGAAGAAGTGGCGCTGGTCGATGGCGAGTCCGGCAAGATCATGGCGCTCATGCATGTCACGGAAAAATATGCCATCGACAAGGCATTCGAGTGCCAGAAAGTTTACGCCACTACCGATAGCAAGCACCCTGGTGTGCAGAAGGTGATGGAACAGGAAGCGGTCAACCTGGGCGGTTCGGTTCGTGTGCTGAGCGAAGGTGAATACAAGGAAAAGTACAGCGACCTTTATTTCAGTTGTGCCGAATCCCGTGCCCTGTTCACCGAAAAAGGCTGGTCAAAGGTCGCTGCCTTTCAGACCCGCAACCCCATGCACCGCAGCCACGAATATCTGGCCAAGATCGCCGTCGAAATTACTGACGGCGTTTTCATTCATCAAGTTTTGGGCAAACTGAAATCTGGGGACATTCCGGCCGAAACCCGGACCAAGGCTATTCAGGCGATGATTGACAATTATTTTGTTGAAGGCACCGTCATTCAGGGCGGCTACCCCATCGAAATGCGCTATGCCGGTCCGCGCGAGGCCCTGCTCCACGCACTTATTCGACAGAATTTTGGCTGCTCGCACCTGATCGTCGGGCGCGACCATGCCGGCGTCGGCGATTATTATGGCCCCTTCGATGCCCATCACATTTTTGATGAGCTGTGGGACGGCGCCCTGATCACTCAGGCCCTTAAAATCGACATCACATTCTATTGTAACAAGTGCCACGGCATGGCGACGGCCAAGACCTGCCCCCATGACAAATCCGATCAGGTTCATATATCGGGCACCAGGCAGCGCGAGATGCTGACCGCTGGCGAGGATATTCCCGCCGAATTCAGCCGTCCCGAAGTGGTCAAGGTGTTGCAGGAATTCTACGCCACGCAAAAATAAACAAGATCACTTGTAAAGTTTGCCACAAAGGTGAAGTTATATAGGGGAGGGGCTCTTACAGGGCTTCTTCCCTGAACTTTTCTATCAGCCCGTTTAAAAGAAGTTCTGTATCATGCAAGTTGAAAGCAGACGGTTTATCGTCATTACCCCGGATCGTGCCGTGACCAGCGGTTTTGATAATGTCGAGGGCGCCGAAGCCGCAGCACTGGCATTCGGCAACGACGCCCATGTTATCGACACCGCATCCAGGCCCTATCAGCCGGCGGTGCAGGTGGTCGAGGACAGTTCCCTGAATTATGTCGGTCACGGTTCATTCGACAAGCGCCAGGGCTTCGATAAAAACCTGATTGAGGCAGTGAAGCGTGATGTCTGGGCTGCCGTACTCGGGTTTTTGGCCCGTGGCGCATCCGCCGATGCCGCCGATGCTTCGGGCGGAACGGCGCTGATCTGGGCGGTGGCCCGTAACAGCCCGGTTATTGTTGATATCTTGCTCAATGCCGGCGCCGACGTGAACAAGGCCGATCAGGGCGGTATGACGCCCATGAAAATCGCCATTGAAAAGGGCCGGAATGAGATATCCCTCCGGTTGAAAGCGGCGGGCGCGGTCTAAAGCTCGGTATATTTCCGGGCGTTGCCGTGGGCCTTGTCGACCGGGTATTTGGCCCCGTTAATGTCTATCTTCCGGGCCGCCGCCTGGCCGAGATCGATGCCGGCGCGCTCGCAGATCATCAGCAAGTAGAGCAGAATGTCGGCGGTTTCCTCGGCCAGTTTTTCCTTGAACTCAAGTTCGACAAGGCGTTCTTCGACTCCTTCATCGTCGAGCCACTGGGTCAGTTCCAGCAGCTCGGCGGATTCAAGATTGAGCGACACGATGAGGTTCTTAAGGCTTTGAAACTGTCGCCAGTCGCGTTCGTCACGAAAAGCGATTAAGCGCGCGGTTAGGGTGTCGAGAGTATCAGGCACTATGGTTCCTGGAAAACATACTGAAGGATGCTCCTTTATACCCTATTTTTAGCAGATTAAGGAAAACCTTGGCTGAACAAAGTTAGCACCATTTGGCTAGAGCAGCATTATACTCAACCGTAACGTGACTCGTATTGTTTATACCAATTGAAACGGATTTTATTGATGTCTAAAACACCAGAAAAAATAGAAAAAGAAGACGGAACAGTCGAGTGGCACCTTGATGGAAACTTGCACCGTGAAGACGGTCCCGCCGTCGAAAAATCCGATGGAACCCGGGTCTGGTTTCTGCATGGGAAACGGCACCGCGAAGATGGCCCTGCCGTGGAGCATTGGGATGGAACCAAAGAGTGGTGGTTAAATGGCCAACTGCACCGCGAAGACGGGCCCGCCATCATAGAATCGGATGGCACCCAGGAATGGCATCGATGCGGCATCGCCCACCGGGAAGACGGCCCGGCAGTTGTTCGCGCCGACGGCGTGCAGCAGTGGTGGGTAAACGGCGAGCGCCACCGCGATGACGGTCCCGCCGTAATCAAGGAGCACGAAATGCAGCAATGGTGGGTAAAAGGACTGCTGCATCGGGAAGACGGTCCTGCCACTGAATATGAAGATGGCTCGCGGGAATGGTATCTAGGCGGCATGCCGGCCGAAGAAAGCGTGGTCATGGATGCCGATAAACGCGCCGAATTTCTGAAAAAATTGGCCGGTTCCGCCTAAGCTGTGGGGCGAAACCCGGCGAATCGGCAGAGCCCTCAGGCAGGCAAAAAGAAAGGGAGGCATCCAGCGCCTCCCTTTTTGGATTCTTTATTGGGCTTCGTGCGCCCGCCCGAAAAGCTTACGGCTTTTTCGGGGTTTCGTAAGGAACTTCTTTGTGCCATTCGACCCATTCGGTCTGGTAACCAACGAAACCTTTGTCATTCACCGGCTGCTGCTTCGTTGTGTAGTACTTGGTTTTCCCGTCAGGAACCGGATCTTTTGCGTTAACGTTACCCATTATTCAACTCACTTCTTACCTAGTTACAAAATGGCAATTACCCATATTTGAAAAACGAAATATACACGATGGTGTTGCCATAGGGAAGCGACTTTAATACTCAACCATTTTAGAAGATGAATTTAGCAGTGTGGCAACGGAACGTATTCCGTGAACTGGTAAAGGGATGGCTGTGCATTTCCAATCGGGGGAGAGTGATGAAACTGAATGATCAATTGTGGGCTACAGCACTAACGATACTTCAAGATTCGGAACATTCCAAAGTGAGCCCGGGTAAGAAGTTTGAAGGACGCGTACGTCAGTTCATACACAAATTTTAATTATTCCATATGTTTCGATACCTTATTGAAAAAGTATAATTGTTTACGAAAAGCGACACCATTCTGGCACGCCTGATAATTCTATTTGCCATAAATTGGTCATTCTTATTGTCAAATTAAGTTTAACTAATATAATGCACGGCTAATGGAACGACCTGAAAACTGATCTTATAATAATTTACGACTGCGACAGGGGGAGAGATTAATGTTCGCCAGTAATCCAATCGCTGATCTAGCGACGATTATCCCGCTCGACGTTATACAGGGTTATGTCATCTTGATGTTCATCCTGGTCGTCGGCGGCACCATTCTTGACATGATTCACAAGAGTAATGCCAAGTTCTTTTTTGCCAAAGCCAAAGCTGCCGAAGCTTCGCGTACGCGTGAACTGGGCGCTGGTGAGAAAATCGGCATCGCCGTCAGCACGGGGGTTGTCGATATGGCGACCTCTGGCGAATTCTGCAACCCGAGGCGCCGGATTTCGCACTTGTTCACCATGTATGGTTTCGTCTTGTTCCTCACGACGACCGTCGCCCTGGTGTTCGCGTATCCGACCCATGCAGCCCCGGCCATCGTCTCTCAGTTGTGGCACTTGGGTGCCGCCATGGTGATGTTCGGCGGTTACTGGTTCTGGTTCTGTATTCGCGTTGATGTCACGGCCGAAGGCGTCCCCTGGAACCGTATCGTCAAGGCGGACCTGTTCATTCTATCGTTGCTGGGCACTACGACCTTCGGTCTGGTCTGGTCCATTTTGTATTCCAAGGGCGTCGCCCCTTGGAGCACCGTGTCCCTGGCCTTGTTCATCATTTCCGCCACGGTTCTGTTCGGTGGTGTGTATTGGTCGAAGTTCGCACACATGTTCTTCAAGCCGGCTGCTGCGTTCAACAAGCGCATCATCAAGGCCGACGGTTCCCGTGAGAACCTGCCCGAAATTGGCGATTTGACGGATCCCGAACTGCAGAAAAGGTTTCCCGATATCCCAGAATACATGGGCAGCACCCCGCCCAACATGGGGCCCGGCATCAAGCGCGAAGCGCCCCGCCATTACTAGTATTCAATCCTCAAAATTCTTCTGAAGA
>JABMOQ010000167.1 GCA_013204045.1 Rhodospirillaceae bacterium
GAGGTCCGCCTCATGGTGGTGAAATTACCTTGGGCCTGGGCCTTGGCCTGATCGACCACCGATTGCGGCACCGGCAGCGCCGGATGCTTTAGTGTTGGCGGCTGCGGACTTGGCATTGCCGGGGTTTGGCCTTGAGCAAAGGACGGTATCAACGCCAAGGCTATCAGGGCGGCGGTTATGTTTGTCTTGAGGGTCATGAGTTACCCCTTTCCTTGAGAATGAGATCGAGGACGATGATGCCGAGCGGGTTTTCGTATTTGTCCGCATCGATCACCTCTTGTGGCCGCGTCGTTATGTTCAGATACGCCCGGAGCTTGCGCGTCTCGACATGCACACCTCTGCGCACATCGGTTTGGACAAAATCCACCGCGTATTTATATGTGCCGCCGAAGGCTTGGAGGCGATCGACGCTCTCGACCGTGATTGAGCGGGTCAGGCCGCTATCGAGCGCATCCTGAACCGCGTCGGTGTCGATCCGTTCCTGGCGGAAGCGCTCAAAGAATTCCCGGTCGGTCATCCGGAAGGCTTCACGGAACCGTTCCGTTTGCGTCACCGTGTCGATCTCCAGCAGATTCCGCACATAGCGTCGGGCCATGCTTTCCATCAGCAGATCAAAACCGCCAACCGACTGTTTAATCGGTTCGATCCTATAGAGCCGGTTATCCATTGGATCGGAGCGGACCAGGGCGATCTCCGTCGTCTTCAGGGGCAGCAGAGTTGTCAGGGCGCTCAGGGCCATGACCAGACATGCCCCCAGCACGACATTGGTGCCGGTCGACAACCGCAACAACCACGCCATCCGCAAGTGGGAGACCTGAAAGCTATAAGGATCGGCAACGGCGACCGGCCCATGCCCGGCGGCAGCGCACACCGGGGCGGCGTCGCCAATTGTGGCAGTTCCTCCCGCCGGTGCAGGCCCGACAATTGGTTCAATTTTTTTGTTGTCGTTATCACTTAGCCGCGCCATTCAAACCCCCTGCCGTCGTATTCGAGCTCCAGGCAGACACAAGGACTCGGGCGCATCAGGTCCGAACCGGTTCCGTTGTTGCGGGGCATTTCTGTATCGGTGACACAGGCCGCGAGGCTCATCAGAACCATCAAAATGCAAACGGTTTTTCTCATCGGTTTCCTCTTTTCATTTGCTTGAGCTTCATTCTTTCTTCGCCTTCTTGATCAGGTCGGCGACCCTTTCGGCCTGATCGCCGATTATTCCGGCTCCATAGCCGACGCCCTGGGCGGCCTTGGACGCGCTCCAGCCCGCAGCACCACCGAGGAGTTCTGCAGCGGCGCCACCTTTTGCCATAGAGACCAGCCCGACGACGGTGCCGGCGGCTCCCGCCGTGATGACGCCCGCCGCCGTGTTGTTCAGAGAAGAGCCGGCGATTGAGTTGGCGACGCCCGTCGCTTCGGTCATAAAGGCCGTTCCCAGCCAGCCCATGGCGAGGGCCAGGAGAAACTTCGTATCAAGAACAGAAAGATTGGTAGGGTTGTAGTTGGGGTTGCCGATTTTCAGGCTGTTGACGGCGTAAAGCATCACGGCCAGGGCCGCCGTTGCTCCGAACAGCACCATGAAGGCCGCGAGCAAGGTGCGAACCGCCGCGCTCGCCATGCCACGACCCCAGCCGAAGCCAAAGCCGAGCATCAGGAACGGGCTTAAAGTCGCCAGCATCATGATCCGGAAGATCGACACCACAACTTGGGAAAAGTAGACGACCAGGACGAGAAAGTAGGGGACGATCAAGGCGATGGCGTAAACGATGGGCAGGGGTTTGGTCAGGGTGGCCTGGGAGGCGATCCTTGCCGCCATGCCGAATACTTCCCGGACGCCATCTTCTGCGGCCCGCACCAGGGCCTCCATGCCGCCGCCGATCTTGGTCGGATCGGGGAGCGCGCTTGCGCCCTGTCCGCCGACCTGAAGGGCGACGCTGGCAGCGGCTCCCATCAGTTTCAGGGAGGCGGTATAAAGATTATTGACCAGTTCCGGGCCCTGGCCTGACAGCAAAAGTGTCGCCGTCATGACGAAAACAAGTTCTTTGCCAAACTCGATAATCGTTGTTTGCGCCGCCACCATCCGGAGGCCCTGGACGATGATCCAGACACCAACCAGAGATCCGAACAGAAGCCACATGGGGGCAATCAGGGCGGCGCTTAGATCTTGGGTGAACGCGTTGGCCAGGTTGACGTATTCGACAACGATGTCGCAGGTGAAGCAGAGGGTGTCTATGGGTGTTTGGCCAGTCATTGTCCGGTCCTTGTTTTCTGCTTCTTTTTCGCATCAACAAGATCGCTATCTACCCGCACCCCGGCCTGCAGAGCGAAGGCCGACTGGACTTTCAGCATGGTTGCGAGGATTTGATTTTGTTGCGCCATGGCGCGGACCATGATGACCTGTCCCTGAGCGATGGCGGCGAGGCGGTCATTCTGGGTTTTCGCCATGGTGACCGTGTTCGCCAGGTCGTCGCCTGCCTTGTTCAGGTGTTCAACATCCTTGGTCGCGATATCCCCGTGGGCGAGGCCGTTTGAGGTGGTCTCTTCAAGAATACGGCGGCGACGGTCTTCTATTTTTTGGAGTTCTTCCTCTTGGGCTTCCCAGGAGGGGAGCCTTACTAAATCTTCCGGATTGATAAACAGCGTGTCTTTATAGGCGGCGCTTCCCTGGCAAATGGAGTTCCAGCGCAGGTCTTCGAAGTTCACATGGGGCATGAGCTTGGAAAAGTCAGGCTTAAGACACTGCAAGTCCTGGCGCAGGCGGGAGCCGATCTTGGCCGCGTTAAGAGTCGGCAGGGTGATCTGACCCATCTTGCCGATGGCGTCGATCTGATCCTGAAGCGTGGTGTTGATACCGGTCAGCATCTCGATCTGCTGCTGCATCTTCGAGAGCTGATCGGTCAGCTTGCCGACCGCAGTCGTGTCAATAACCGCCATCGATGCCAGGGCCGGGGTTGAACAGAGTGCGCCCAGTACTAATGTGAAACCGGTCAGCTTTTTCAGGCGCATCGGGTTGCCTCCCTGTAACCTTCGGGGGCTGAATTAATGTATGCATATTTAATCTGGACGGGCCGATTAAATGTAGGTATATTTAATCGATGGAAAACGAACCCTCGATCACTTGGGATGAAGCTAAACGTGCGGCAACATTGAGGGAACGTGGCATTGATTTTGCCGATATGGCCGCCTTCGATTGGGACAGCGCACTGACGGCTGAGGATGATCGCCTGAACTACCCGGAAGTTCGTTATGTTTCCATTGGTCGCTTGGATAACACTCTTGTTGTTTGCGTGTGGTGCTATCGCAACCATGCGACCCGCATCATTAGCCTGCGCAAAGCCAACGCGCGCGAAAGGGAACGCTATGAACAAACCATTGATTGATGACAACGGTGAAGCAGCCGAACTTGGTGAGGCTTTCTTCAAGAAGGCGCGTCGAGGTCGTCCGGTTCTGCCGGAAGACAGTCGTAAGCAGCGCGTCACCTTGTTCCTCGACCCGGACCTTATCGAATATTTTAAGCGCGGTGGAAAAGGATGGCAGACGCGTATCAACGCTGCCTTGAAGGAATACAGAGGCGAGCACTGAACCCCGTCCATAATTAAAGATGCTCTGACCATACGTCCCCCCATTGCTTTTTCAGATCGGCAAGATCCTGATTTGCATCGACGCCGGCACGGTAAAACCGAAGCGAATCCCCGAGCGGTGTCAGATCAACGTCGAGGATGGCGCTTTCATCAAGACCGGCGGCGGCGTCTCTCTTGACGACCAGGACACGGCGCTCGCCTTCCTTGCGATCGCCGCCACCAAGGATGAAACCGATTTGTTCTTGATTGAGATTGAAGGGAGCAAGGCTGGCCTGAGTGGCCTGACTATTAGGCAAAAACAATAGCGTTGCCGTGTTCTCCAGGAAGGCTTCCGCCACGCCGGAACGGAACAAGGCAGCTGGATCCTGGAAGGCCAGGCCGACCGAGCCGTTAAGCTTGCGGTATTCCCGGTACATCTCCATGGCCAGAGTCTTGAAGCCGTCGTTCTGAAGCAGCTTCGCGGCCTCGTCGATGAAGATATTAAAACCCCTGGACGACTTGGCCGCCGACTTGGAGATTGCAGCACTAATATGCGCCACGACCGGTGGTCCAACCACCGGATCATCCAAGGCTTCATTCATGTTGATCCCGACCATGTGGGCCGACTGTAAGAAGCCGCCCAAACTGTCATGGGGGGCGTTGAATACGTGTGCGTTCAGCCCCGCATTACC
>JABMOQ010000168.1 GCA_013204045.1 Rhodospirillaceae bacterium
CCTTGCTGACGTCGAGCGCCGACGAGGCCTTCAGCGCCTATGGCCTGCTGGCCGAGACGGTAGAAACCCCCGACGATCGTTCGTGGGTTCAATTCGTGCTGCGCAAGGAAGCCCGCTGGCATGACGGCCAGCCGATCACCGCCGACGATGTGATCTGGACATTTGAAACGCTTATGACAAAGGGTGAGCCGAGCTATCGCTATTATTATGCCGACGTCGCGCGCGCCGAACGGATCGACGCGCGCACCGTGCGTTTTGTTTTCAAGAACAACCAGAACCGCGAACTGCCGTTGATCATGGGTCAGATGGTGGTGCTGCCGAAGCACTACTGGCAGGACAAGGACTTCGCCCGCACAACGCTGGAGCCGCCGCTCGGCAGCGGCTCCTACAAAATTGATTCTTTCGAAGCGGGACGTTTCGTTAGCTACCAAAGGGTCGACGACTACTGGGGCCGCAACTTGGCCGTCAACATCGGGCATGATAACTTCGATTCCATTCGCTACGACTATTACCGTGACGCCACCGTGCAGGTGGAAGCCTTCAAGGCCGGTGAGTTTGATTTCAGAAGTGAAAATATTTCGAAAGTCTGGGCTACCGCCTACGACATCCCGGCTGTCAAACAAGGCCTGATCAAAAAAATCGAAGTCGGCCACAACCGCACGGCAGGCATTCAGGGGTTCGTCTACAATACCCGGCGCGATATATTCAAAGACGCCCGCGTCCGTCAGGCGCTGGCCTCTGCTTTCGATTTTGACTGGTCGAACCGCAACCTTTTTTACGGCCAGTACACCCGCACCCGCAGTTACTTCGACAATTCGGAACTGGCGGCGACCGGCCTGCCGGGGGCAGGCGAGCTAAAAATTCTTGAGCCCTATCGGGGACGTATTCCCGATGAGGTTTTCACCACTGAATACAACCCCCCGAAGACCAAAGGCGATGGCCGCATCCGCGAAAACCTGCGCGAAGGCGATCGGTTGTTAAAGGAAGCCGGTTGGGTGATTCGCGACAACGTGCGCACCCATGAGGCGACCGGCCAGACAATGGAATTCGAAATTCTGCTGGTCAGTCCGGCGTTCGAGCGCATTACCCTGCCGTTCGTCAAAAATCTGGAACGGCTCGGCGTCAAGGCGCGGGTGCGCACCGTTGATTCGGCACAGTACCTGCGCCGGCTGGAAACCTTCGACTATGACATGCTGACCTTCATCTGGGGGCAGTCCCTGTCGCCGGGCAATGAACAGTTGGGCTACTGGGGCTCGGCGGCGGCCAGTCAGAACGGCAGCCGCAATTTCGCCGGCATCAACGATGCTGTCGTCGACGAACTGATCGCCAAGCTGATTGCAGCCCCCGACCGCAAAAGCCTGGTTACCGCCACCCGGGCCCTGGACCGGGTTCTGCAATGGGGATTTTACCTGATTCCCCACTGGCATCTGAATTATGACCGGCTGGTGTTCTGGAATAAGTTCGAAAGACCCAGCGTGACGCCGGTTGGCGGCGCCCAGTTCGGCACCTGGTGGATCAACCAGGACGCTGCCGACGCCACGGAAGAGGGCCTGAAATCCCTGAAGGGCGACTAGCCACATCATGCTCGCCTATATTCTCCGCCGTTTAATGCTGATCGTGCCAACCCTGCTCGGGATCATGGTCGTCAATTTCATCATCGTTCAGGCGGCGCCCGGTGGGCCGGTAGAGCAGGTGATCGCCAAGTTGCAGGGGCTTAATGTCGAAGCCACCGCCCGGGTCAGCGGCACATCAAGCGCCGAAGTCGGGCAACAACAGAAAATGACGCCGTCGTCGGGCCAGCGCCAAGCCAGCAAATATCGCGGCGCGCAAGGGCTGGACCCGGAATTCATCAAGGAAATAGAGCGCCAGTTCGGCTTCGACAAACCGGCCCATGAACGTTTTTTCATGATGATGGGGAATTACGTCCGCTTCGATTTCGGCGACAGTTTTTTCCGTGACCGTTCCGTCGTTGACCTTGTGCTCGACAAGATGCCGGTATCGATTTCGTTAGGTCTATGGACGACCTTGCTGGTCTATATGATTTCCATTCCCTTGGGGATTGCCAAGGCGGTGCGTGACGGATCACGCTTCGATATGTGGTCAAGCGGTGTCGTCATTGTCGGCAATGCGATTCCCGGCTTCCTGTTCGCCATTCTGCTGATCGTGCTTTTTGCCGGTGGCCGGTATCTTGACTGGTTCCCCCTCAGGGGGCTGGTATCCGACAATTTTTCCGAGCTGAACACCTGGGGCAAGATCACCGATTACTTCTGGCATATTACGTTGCCGATTTTATCGCTGGTCATCGGTGGCTTCGCCGGGCTGACCATGCTGACCAAAAACTCGTTCCTGGATGAAATTAACAAGCAATATGTCATCACCGCCAGATCGAAGGGCTTGAGCGAACGGCGCGTCCTGTACGGTCATATTTTCCGCAACGCCATGTTGATCGTCGTCGCCGGATTCCCCAGCGCCTTCATCGGCATTTTATTTACCGGCGCCATGCTGACGGAAATTATTTTCTCGCTGGACGGACTCGGCCTGCTGGGGTTCGAGGCGGCCCTCAACCGCGATTATCCGGTGATGTTCGGCTCGCTATTCTTCTTTACCTTGTTGGGGCTGGTCATGAACCTGATCGGTGATGTGATGTATCATGTGATCGACCCGCGCATCGACTTCGATAAAAGGGGGAGCTAGGCGGCCATGCACCTGTCCCCCCTGAACCGACGCCGCCTCGATAACTTCCGCGCCAACCGACGCGGTTTCTGGTCCCTGTGGCTGTTCCTGGGGATGTTCATCCTGTCGCTGTTCGCCGAGCTGATCGCCAACGACCAGCCGATCCTGCTGCGCTACGACGGCGCATTTTATGTGCCGGTGCTCGTCGATTATCCGGAAACCGTGTTCGGAGGTTTCCTGGAAACCACCGCCGAATATGCCGACCCGGAAGTGCGCGAAATGATCGAGGAAAAGGGCTGGATACTGTGGCCGCTAGTGCACTTCAGCTATGACACCGTCAACTACGAGCTGGAAGTGCCGGCCCCGGCGCCACCGTCGGGCCGCAACTGGCTCGGCACCGACGATCAGGGCCGCGATGTGGTGGCGCGCCTGATTTACGGATTCCGCATTTCGGTGCTGTTCGGCCTGACCCTGACCATCATCAGTTCCATCGTTGGTGTCGCCGCCGGTGCCGTGCAGGGATATTTCGGCGGCCGCACGGATTTATTGTTCCAGCGTTTCATCGAAATATGGTCCGGGCTGCCGACACTTTATCTGCTGATTATTCTGGCCAGTGTGGTCCAGCCCAACTTCTGGTGGCTGCTTGGACTGATGCTGATGTTTTCGTGGATGGCTCTGGTTGGCGTGGTGCGTGCCGAGTTCCTCAGGGCCAGAAACTTCGATTATGTGCGCGCCGCCCGGGCGCTGGGCGTTGGCAATATCGGCATCATGTACAAACACATTTTACCTAACGCCATGGTCGCCACGGTGACGTTCCTGCCCTTTATCCTGAACGGGTCGATCACCACCCTGACGGCGCTCGACTTTCTCGGCTTCGGCCTGCCGGCGGGCTCGCCCAGCCTGGGTGAATTGCTCAATCAGGGCAAAGCCAACCTGCAGGCGCCGTGGTTGGGTATGTCGGCATTTTTCGTGCTCGCCGTGATGCTGAGCCTGCTGATCTTTGTTGGCGAAGCGGTGCGCGATGCCTTCGACCCCCGAAAGACGTTCCGATGAGCCTGCTGGAAATAGAAAACCTGAGCGTCTCGTTTGGGCAGGGCCCAAAAGAGGTCAAGGCCGTTCAGGGCGCCTCGCTGAGCCTCGACAAGGGCGAGACCCTGGCGCTGGTCGGCGAGTCCGGTTCGGGAAAATCGGTAACGGCGCTTTCCGTCATGCGCTTGCTGCCCTATCCGCAGGCCTGGCATCCGCAAGGTTCGGTGCGCTTCGCCGGCGAACAGTTGATGGGGGCATCGGAAGCCCACATGCGCGATTTGCGCGGCGACCGCATGGCGATGATTTTCCAGGAACCGCTGACCAGCCTCAACCCGCTGCATTCCATCGAAAAGCAAATCAGCGAAGTGTTGCTGCTGCACAAGGCCATGAGCGCGCCAAAAGCCCGCGACCGGGTGGTCGAGCTGATGGAACTGGTGGGGCTTGAAGACCAGGTGGCGCGCATGAAATCTCTGCCCCACGAATTTTCCGGCGGCCAGCAACAACGCGTGATGATCGCCATGGCACTCGCCAATGAACCCGACCTGCTGATCGCCGACGAGCCGACGACGGCGGTCGATGTGACCATTCAGGCGCAGTTGCTTAAACTTCTGGCCGAGCTGAAGGACCGCCTTGGCATGGCTTTGCTGCTGATCACCCATGATCTGGGTATCGTTCGCCACATGGCCGACCGGGTGTCGGTGATGAACGAGGGGCGCATCGTCGAGCAAGGCAAAACAACAGACGTCTTCGATAATCCACAGGATGCCTACACGAAAATGCTTCTTAGGTCGGAGCCTAAGGGCGCGCCGGACGCCGCCGACGGGGCCGCGCCGGAGCTGATAAGCGGGCGTCATGTGAAGGTCTGGTTCCCGGTCAAGGGTGGCGTTTTCGGCCGCGTTCGCGATCATGTCAAGGCGGTCGACGGGGTTTCCCTGAGCATCAAGCGAGGTCACACGTTGGGCATCGTCGGTGAATCGGGCTCCGGCAAAAGCACCCTGGCCCGTGCCCTGCTTCGGCTGGAGCAAAGTGACGGCGCCATCGATTTTTCGGGCACCGACCTGCGCGCCCTTTCCGGTCAAGGCCTCAGGGCTTTGCGGCGGCGCATGCAAATTGTTTTCCAGGACCCGTTCGGTTCCCTGAGCCCGAGGATGTCGATCTCGCAAATCGTCGAAGAAGGCTTGCTGGTGCACGGCCTTGGCGGCGACGAAACGGCGCGCCGCAAGCTGATCGCCGGCGCCCTGGAGGAGGTCGGCATCGACACCGCCACCATGGATCGTTACCCCCATGAATTTTCCGGTGGCCAACGCCAGCGCATCTGCATCGCGCGCGCGCTGGTCCTCAAACCCCATTTCATCGTGCTCGATGAGCCGACCAGCGCGCTCGATGTTTCCGTTCAGGCGCAGATCGTTGACCTGCTGCGGGGACTCCAGCAGAAGCACAATCTGGCCTATCTGTTTATCTCACACGACCTGAAGGTCGTGCGCGCCATGTCGCATGATGTCGTGGTCATGAAACAGGGCCGTGTGGTCGAACAAGGCACGGCGGACGAGGTTCTCAATAACCCACAGGAAGCCTACACCCGCGCCCTGATGGC
>JABMOQ010000169.1 GCA_013204045.1 Rhodospirillaceae bacterium
GCCACTGTAACTGGTGGCCGCGCCGCTGTGCTTGCGACCTTGCCTGAAAACATGCCGGAACATGTGGCCCTTGATCTGCTGCAAAAGGGAATTACACCTTTATGCGGCATCGATGATGCCATGGCGGCGATTCATGCCGCCGCCATGCTCGGGGTTTCCGGGCCGGCTACGCGGTTCAAGATGCTGTCCAGCCCGGACCCGGCAAGAGTTGGGAAAACACTGACGGAATGGCAAAGCAAGCAGCTGCTCAACCAATACGGAATCGATATTCCAGAAGGACAGTTGTGCCATTCTGTTGAGGAAGCCTTGGAGGCGGCAAAGAAACTTGGCTATCCGCTGGTGGTAAAGGCCGTCGGCTCCAAGTTTCAGCACAAGACCGAGTTGAATGCAGTGCGCCTGGGCCTTGTGGACGAGGCAGGCATTCGAACGGCGGCCAATGATCTTATTGGTTTGGGCGAGGCGATTCTCGTTGAACGTATGGCGGAAAATCCGATCTCTGAATTGATCATCGGTGTTAATATCGACCCTGTTGTCGGTATGTATCTGTTGATCGGTTTTGGCGGTATTATGACGGAAATTATCGCCGATAGCCGTATCTTGCTAATGCCTGCGGGCAGGGCCGAAATTACCAAGGCGATTATGTCATTGAAGGCGGCGCCGCTTTTGTGCGGCTATAGAGGCAGGCCGGTGGCCGACCTTGATGCCATTGTCGATACCGTTCTTGCCGTTCAAAGCCTTGCGGTTGATCATGCCGGAAAACTGATCGAACTGGACATTAATCCGCTTCTTGTCAATTCAGGCGGGGCGGTTGCCGTGGATGCTCTTATAAGACTTGTGGAGGAATAAGATGACGGAAAATGCGATAAAAGTTGAGCGCCGCGGCGCGGTCCTGGAAGTCACCATCGACAGGCCCAAGGCAAACGCCATCGATGTGGCGACCAGCCGCAAGTTGGGCGAGGTATTCGCCTCTTTTCGCGACGACCCCGACCTGCGGGTGGCGATCGTTACCGGCGGTGGCGATAAATTTTTTTCCGCCGGTTGGGATTTGAAGGCGGCGGCTGACGGCGAGACGCCGGATTCCGATTACGGGGTCGGGGGCTTCGGCGGTTTGCAGGAGTTACCAAACCTGAACAAGCCGGTGATCGCCGCCCTGAACGGCATGGCCGTCGGCGGCGGGTTCGAAATCGCGCTTTCCACTGACATTATCATCGCCGCCGAGCACGTTCGCTTTTCCCTGCCGGAAATAAAGGCAGGTACTGTTGCGGATGCGGCATCCATCAAGCTTCCGCGCCGAATTCCTTATCATGTGGCCATGGAATTTTTATTCACAGGGCGCTGGATGGACGCGGAGGAAGCGCTGAAATGGGGGCTGGTTAACGAAATCGTCCCGGCCGATCGACTGATGGAGCGGGCACGCGAAGTCGCCGATCTTCTCAGCAACGGCCCATCCCTGGTTTTTGCGGCGATCAAGGAAGTCGCCCGCGAGACCGAGGGCATGCCCTTTCATAAAGCTCTTTCCCTGGTGACCAATCGCAAATTGCCGACGGTCGATACCCTTTACGGAAGCGAGGACGTGAAGGAAGGCCCGCTGGCATTCGCTGAAAAACGTGAACCCGTATGGAAAGGAAGGTAGCGAAAGCATCAACTCAGGTGTCGATTAGCAGCCGATCGACCCGCCCGTTTCCAATGATGTGGCTGTCCAGTATTTCGTTAATATCCGCCTTCGTTTTGTATGAGTACCAGACCCCTTCCGGGTAAATTACCATGACAGGTCCGGATTTGCATCGGGCCAGGCAGCCGGATTTGTTGACGCGAATTCTGCCGATGCCAAGTTCTTTGGCCCGGGTTTTCATATAGTCATGAAGATCCACGGAGCCACTTGTCGCACAGCTGCCGAGGGTATTTTCCAAAGGGCGCTCGTTGATGCAGCAGAAAACGTGAATATCAAAAAAAAGGCCCGGCCTTTTCGGTTGGTCGGTCATCGCATTGAGGCTCCGTTATATTTTTCGTTCCAATTATGATTTTGATTTGTCGGAAACGATATGCATCTCGCGTTGCGGGAACGGAATGGAATATCCTTTTTCCTCAAGCCGTACTTTCGCCGACTTGGTCAGGTCACTAAGTGTCGGCCAGTAATCGCCGCTTTTGGTCCAGCATCGCAAGTTCAGGTTAACGCAACTGTCGGCAAGCCCGGTAACCAGGACCAAAGGTTCGGGGGCACCCAAAATCCGATTGTCCGACTTCATCAAGGCCGTCATTTCATGGCTCGCCCCGTCGATATCGTCGTTGTAGCTGATGCCAATGACAAGGTCGATGCGGCGTTCCGGGTTGCGGGAATAATTTATGATGGTGCTGCCCCACAGGGTCGAGTTGGGAGCCGAAATGAAAAGGCCGCCTATGGTTTTAAGGCGTGTCGTGAAAAGGCCAATTTCCTCCACCGTGCCTGAAATCCCACCGGCTTCAATATACTCATCGACATGGAACGGCCTCAGGAACAACAGCATGACGCCGGCGGCGATGTTCGATAGCGTGCCTTGCAAGGCCAGGCCAACGGCCAGACCGGCGGCACCGAAAACGGCGATAATGCTCGTCGTTTCGACCCCGAATCGGGCAAGAACCGCAATGATGACAAAAACCAACACCGAATACCGAACCAGGCTCGACACGATCGGCCGGATGGTCTGATCCATGTGCGGTACACGGTCAAGAGCGCGGTTTGTCAGGCGGCCGACCCAACGAGCGGCGATCCAGCCAATAATCAGGATGGCCAGAGCCGACAGCACATTTACGCCGTAGACGAGGGCCAATTCCGTCCCGC
The DNA here is from genome assembly GCA_013204045.1 of Rhodospirillaceae bacterium. Taxonomy (GTDB): domain Bacteria; phylum Pseudomonadota; class Alphaproteobacteria; order Rhodospirillales; family JABHCV01; genus JABMOQ01. Next base: position 2,819 of record JABMOQ010000169.1, read on the forward strand.
GTTCGATCAGTTTTGTGGTGGCTTCGTTCATTTTTTCAACAATTCCAATGTCTGCCGATGTGTGGACATTACCTGTTTTCCAGCCTGTCGTTAACCAAATCGTGAACCGTACGTTGAGAATTCTTATATATCATATATGGGATAAACCCGGAGGTACGTTCAAGATGGGCTTGTTGCAGACCCTGTTGAGGCCGGATAGCGAGGAACGGAAACTCGGCGAGCGTATGGTCATCGCCAAGGCCGCAAATGCGCTTCAAGTCGGTGAATTTCAGCTCCTGCAATTGGCCTATCATGACTGGTTTGGCAAGGACTTGCCGGAAACCCAGATCTCGCAACTGTTTTCCGCCTATATGCTGGCCGGCCAGGTGCCCCCCTGGGCACGTCATTATGCCCGTAAGATCAATGTCCTCTCGGATAAAGGGCAGCTACACGATTATGCGCCGGGTTTTCATGTCTATGACCACGATTACCACACATATGTGCCGGAGGGTGCCCGGCGGTTCTGGGGTGCTGTGGCGATGCTTGTCGGGGCGATTGGCGGGGCCATTATACTGGCGTCGCTGTCCATCGGCACACCGGCCAGCATGTTTCCGCCATATCTGGATGAAACCGAGCTGCGGCCCCGCGGGGAGGCGGTCGTAGATGGCCGCGCCGATGACATCCAGAATAATTCAACTTTGCCTGATATGGGCGTTGTCGGGGCTGGCAAGACGCGCTAGTTTCCCGTCATGTTTGATTTTGCCGGTGAACAAGAACAACTTCTGAACTGGATTTTCCTGGCGGCGACCGGTTTTATCGCCGTTCACGGCATTCGCTTCCGCGACAAGGAAGGCAACACGGATTTCGTGCGCCTGCTGTTCGGGACCATCGCCGCCGTCTTTTTCTTCAGGGTCCTGTTTCAGGATATGCTGGGCATCGTGCATTTCTAGCCTAGTTGGGCTTGTACATGCGCTGCTCGGCATCCTTTTCGGGCAACTTAAGACATTCGCCCGGCGTCAGTTCAGGCAACTTTTCATACAAATACTGTGCCCTTGTGCGTGCCGTTGAAGGCTGCGGCGTGCCATAAATAATCTTGTCAACGATGCCGGGGCCGTCAACGGCGCCCTCATCCGTCTTCAGGGCAGAAATATAATCATCCAGGGCTTCCTTATGCCGGCACAGGCGATCAAAAAGCACACCGCGATTGTTATAGGCGGCGGCAAGGGTGCCGATGCCGGTGCGGTCGTCCGGTTCAAGCGATTTGGTTAAATAATTAATCAGATAGGTGAGTTCGGCCTCGGCCTCGATCGGGTGGTCATTCTGCAGGAATACCAGTGCCCGGCCCATCAGGGCGCCGCGGTGATCAGGTGAAACTTTCAGCGCCGCATCGAACCGTTCCAGCGCATCGTCATACAGCTTGTCGCCCAAAAAGATATCGCCCTGGCGTACTTCATGGTCACCGTCAGGGGTGTTTCGATAGGAGTTGACGATAGCCCAGATGCTGAACATGCCGAAGGTGGCAAAAGCCATCAGGATGATAAAACGGCGGATGACGCGGGGGTTGGCAAAGAGTTTCATTCAGGGCGCCTTGAAAAGCTGATTCACATAAATGAGAGCAAACACGAAGGACAGCAGTGCAGATGTCACGGCGGCGCGGTTTTTAAGGCGGCGCTTCCTCGCCTCGTCAGCCCCGCCTTCCTTGGCCTCGGCACGGCGCACCGATAACACCCAAATCATTTGGCGCAGGGGGAAAAACAGGGCGGCAGTCAGTCCTATCGTCCACAGCCATTGGTATTCAGGGGTGAAGTATTGTTGCATGAAAGCCGTTTCGGTGATCGGGATAAGAATGTCGGAAAGGTAACAAAAAAAAGGGGGAAAGGCCAAGGCCCTTCCCCCGATATTTTAGTGGATGGAAGCTTTAATTGCTCGGCCTTTCTAACGTGCTGTCGCCGATATCTTCCACAAGCGCCATAACTTCTTTTTCGGGCACGGTGGACATTTCCATCTTGTACGCCAGGAACCACATCATGCCGACGCCGAGGGCCCAGAACAGGATCTGCCAGGCCCAGATTGACGGCATACCGAAGGTCCACCCCTCAACGCCCACATTCGGGGCCCCGAAGATGTCATTGCCGATAACGGCACCCGGCCCGATGCCGAAGAACATCCACGCAAGTGTGATGATCCAGGCAATGGGTTTCAGGCCCTGCTTGCTGGCAGGCAAGGAGGCATGTTCCCTCAGGAAGTTGTGGTATTTCATGCGGTGGGCAAGGTCCGAATCATTCTGTGTCATTGCCGAAACCGGTAGGGCAACAAGCAGATTGAAGAACATTCCCCAGAACGCAGAGTGCATGGTCAGCGGCCAACGACCCCACGGCAGGTCACCACCGAAGAACTTGGCGATCGAGATGCCAAATGATTCGGAGAAGATAACTGCGATAAGACCGACAGCAAGCCCAAGGGTGACACCCTGACGGGTGAGCCACGGGAACCATGTGACGGATGCCAGCGCCGGCCACATCTGGAAGCCGAAGGCAACTGCCAGCCCCCCCAGAAGAACCAGAGCATCGGTCGAATAGGTGGCCACCAACAGCGCCGAAACGACGATGAAGGCAACGCCCATGCGCCCGAACAGCTTTTGCGTGGTGTGCGAAGCGGTCGGGTTCAGGTAGCGCTTATAGAGGTCGCGCGTCAGCATGCCGCCGGCGGTTGACATATAAGCCGCCCCCGTTGACTGCATGGCGGCAAGCGCACACACGGCCAAAAGTCCGACCAGCCACGGGGTGGTTTCACCGATGGTATTGAAGTAATGCGGAACCAGACCGCCCTGCTTATTGGCAGTCAGGTCAGGCAGAATGTTATTCAACGCCAGTCCGGCCTCGGTAACAGCACCGTTGGCACCCAGCAGGTGGGCGCCCATGCCCTGGAACGCCGTGAAGAAAAACAGGATGAAGCCAATCGCGAAGGATGAGGCCCACACCTGCTGTGGCGCAAAGGGTTTCGGGTTATTGTTGGAGAACGACCACATGGTGAACGCCGGGGCAGATTGAATGCCCATCAGCGCGAACATATAGGTCAGGCACATGACGCCGGTCCAAAGACCGCCGACAGGCGTTTCCTTACCAAGACCGGCCGTCCACTGGATGACTCCCGGAATGGCAAAGTAGGCATTATAGTCGCCGCCGCCAAAGCCCTTGGTTGTTCCCCATTTACCGATATCGGTTTTGCCCAACGCAGCCAGGCCCTGTTGCAGGGAATCCCAACCGCCGGCCGCATTCAATGCGATTGTGCCGGTGATGACGATACCCAAGGCCAGCAAGATACACTGCAGGGTGTCCACGTAGGCCACCGCGCGCAGGCCGCCGGTGGCGACGTAAATGAGCACGACAGCCGACAGAACCCACATACCGACATCTTTATCGATGGCACCATCGGTAAGCACGTTGAACAGGAACCCGGAAGCGCCGAGCTGAACGCCCAGGTACGGGATCGAGAACAACAGCGCCACGCAGACCGTCAGGATGCGAATGGCATCGCCCTGGAAGTAGTCGGCCAGCATTTCACCCGGCGTCACATAGCCAAAGCGCTTGCCAAGCATCCACTGGCGTTTCAGGAACAGAACACCGGTGAACGGAATGGTGATGGCATAGAATGAAGCGTAGGCATACTGGAAGCCATCGCGATAAACCAGTCCCGGATGGCCCATGAAGGTCCAGCCCGAGAAGGAAGTCGCGGTGGCCGCAAGAACGAACACCCACATTGAAATTTGACGCCCGGCGAGGAAATAGTCAGTCGCCGTTTTGGCCATTCTCGAGCTTTTGATGCCCCAGAAAATACAATAGGCCCAGTAAAGCGCCACGAAGGTATATAGCCATGTGACTTTATCCAAAATACTTCTCCCCTTAACTCTTTAGTCCCTTGTTGAACAATACGGCATTCGTCGGAATGGTAATGACGAGAACCGCATCACAGACCGAAGCCTGCTTGGCCTTACTTAAATAACGCCGCGCCGATAACAACTAATATAGCCGCACCGAAGCTGTAAATGGATAGCATTTCCACCTTTTATAAACAACGATCCAAAAAACCGTTTCCCGTAGTGCGGAATATTGAAGAAACGGGTATATCTGAAAGATGTTAAATCTGCCTAGGGAAGTCGCACTTATATCGCGGATTCCCCCCTTATCCTATTGATATTATGTAATTTTAACATATGTTAAATTAATGGGGGAACGGAAGGGGCAAATGGCGATGGCTTAATGACCCCATTGGGAATAAGTCTGATTATTGAATTAGTTTTTGTGAATATTTGTGGATACTGTGGATGAATTGCTAAAAAACGGGTGACGATTCGGTGCGTTCTCAAACGGCGATTTTCAGCAAACTGGTAAAAGAATTTATGCGTCCGGCACCGCTTCGGGTGAGTGGGGAAACGCCGCTTGCCGACGTCACTGCCGCCATGAGCGAAACCGAAACATCGAGCGCACTGGTTTGTGATGATGTGGGTCGATTGGTCGGCATCATCACCGAACAGGATATCACGCGCCGCGTCGCTTTCCGCTTGGATGCCAATAGCCCGGCCCGTGACGCCATGACATCGCCGGTTATGACCATCGCTCCTAACGAATACCTTTATCACGCCATCGCCCGAATGCGCCGACAAGGGCTGAAGCACATGGCGGTTGTCGATGATACCTGCAAGCCGCTCGGCATGCTTGACCTGCATGATGCCATGGCCGTCGCCAATGAGCGCATGATGGGGCAGATCGACCGGTTGACCCATGAAGGCAGTATCCAGGGCCTGAAGGAGATCAAGGATGCCCAGGTGAGTCTGGCCCGCGAATTGTTGGATGACAACCTGCCGGCAACCGATGTGCAGGCACTGCTGACTCACGTGAATAACGATATTTATCGCCGCGTCATCGAACTGGCTCTCGCCAATATGAAGGCCGAAGGATTGGGCGAGCCGCCGGTCACGTTCGCGGCAATCGTTTTCGGTTCCGGCGGACGCGGCGAAAATTACCTTTTCCCCGACCAGGACAACGGCTTCATCCTGGGTGATTATCCGGATGCAGAACATGACCGGATCGATGGTTTTTTCATTGAACTGGCCGAACGCATGACCCGCGATCTTGATGCGGTCGGCTTGCCGCTGTGCAAGGGTTACTGCATGGCAGTCAATCCGCTGTGGCGCAAAACGTTGCCCCAGTGGGTCCACCAGATCGACCTGTGGGGGCGCAAACATAACTTTGTTGCCATCCGCCTATCAGACATCTTTTTCGATTTTTGTGCCGTTTTCGGCGACTTACAACTGGCCCAGCAGCTGCGCGCCAAGGTCGCGACGATGATCGCCGCCAACCATTTCTATCTCAGCGCCATGTTCCATGAAATTGCCGACCATAATGTTGCCCTTGGCGTTTTCGGTGGCTTCTTCGGCGGTTTCAGCACGGAACAGGAAAAGCAGGAGTTCAAGGGCCAGATCAATCTCAAGCATACCGGGACCCTGCCACTGGTTGAGGCAGTGCGCCTGCTGGCGCTTCGCGAAGCGGTGGAGGAAACATCGACCTTAAGCCGTATTTCCCGCCTGCATAAACTAGGCATTTTGGACGACAATGAGCACGAGGGCCTGAGTGCTGCTTTTACGAACCTGACCCATATTCTTTTGAAAAAACAGATTGAGGAATTTCAGGCCGGCAATGCGGTCAACTATTATATTGACCCCGAGATGTTGTCGAAGCGCCGACAGAAGCACTTGACCGAATCCTTACAGGAAATAGACCGCTTGCGCAAAAGGGTACGCACCGAATTCACGGCGGAACTTTTTTAAAACTGTTCCTGCTGTTTGCGGACTTCATGCATCTGGTTTTCTGCGTCTATGGCTTGACGCAACGTTTTGATGCCGCGGCTTTCAAGCATATCGAGCATGCGTAGCAGGACGCCGGCGGTGACAAACGAATCCCCCAGCGCCGTGTGCCGCCCTTCGATTTCGACTCCGAGCCTTTCGGCAATCGCATCCAGGGTGTGCTTGTTGGTCTGGTCGTGCAGGAACACAGACAGCAGCAGGGTATCAAGCACGATGTGGTCAAACACGATCCCGGCGGCCTGTTCTTTCAGTTTCAGGAATTTCATGTCGAAGGCGGCGTTGTGGGCAACCAGCACGGCATCGCCGACGAAGGTCTTGAACTCCGGTATCACCGTCAGGATGTCTTTCTCGCCGGTCACCATATCGTCGGTGATGCCATGGAAGCGGATCGAGGCTTTGGGGATTTCCCGCCCCGGATTGACCAGGCTGGTGAATATATCGCCGCGATCTATTTTCCCGTCGCGAACCCGGACGCCGGCGATGGAAATGATCTCGTCGCCAGCCGATGGTTTCAGGCCGGTGGTTTCCGTATCAAAGACCACATAGGTCAGGGACTTCAGGTCGCGTCCGCCAAGTTCTTCCATATGCATGGGTTGGTTCAGCAGGGTGCGGTCATAAAATTCCGGTCGTTCGGGCAGGTGTCGGTGGTCGTGCTGACGCGCCGCCATAATCCGGTCGAGGATAACCCAGGTCAGGGCCAGGAGCCCGCAAACGGCCAGCACCCCATAGGCGGCGGGGGCTCCCGCCATCGACCAGACAAAGCCCGAAATAGCAAAAGACAAGGCTATCAGCGGCCCAAAGACAGCAGAAATGATGGTGCGCAGACTGGTGGCGTGATGGTTCATAAGGTCTTTATGCTAACACATTGGATTCATCGCCCCAATGGGGTACAAAACGCCCCGACATATTACCTTTTTCCTTTTGCCTGACCGGAGACCCCGATGGCCTCATACCAGTATTCCTACGTGATGAAGAACCTGACCAAGACGTTTCCCGGTGGGAAAGAGATTTTGAAGGGTATCACGCTTTCCTTTCTGCCTGGCGCCAAGATTGGCGTGCTGGGCCCCAACGGGGCCGGCAAATCAACACTGATGAAAATCATGGCCGGCATGGACACCGACTTCGGCGGTGAGGCCTGGGCGGCCGAAGGCGTGCGCGTCGGCTACCTGGCTCAAGAGCCGGCACTGGACCCCAAGTTGGATGTTCAGGGCAACATCATGGAAGCCATGGGTGAAACCAAGGCGCTGTTGGATGAATTCAACGAAATCAGCGCCAAATTTGCCGAACCCATGGACGATGACGAGATGAACGACCTGCTCACCAAGCAGGGCGACTTGCAGGAAAAGATTGACGCTGTAAACGGTTGGGAAATTGAGCGCACGCTGGAAATCGCCATGGATGCGCTGCGCTGTCCGCCGGGGGATGCCGACGTGACCAAGCTTTCCGGCGGCGAGCGGCGCCGGGTTGCGCTCTGCCGGTTGCTGCTGGAGCGCCCCGATATTCTGATGCTTGACGAGCCGACCAACCATCTGGATGCGGAATCCGTGGCCTGGCTTGAAACTTTCCTAAAGGATTATGAAGGCACGGTCATGGTTGTCACCCATGATCGGTATTTCCTGGATAACATCACCAACTGGATTTTGGAAATAGATCGCGGCAGGGGGATTCCATACGAGGGCAATTATTCGGCGTGGCTGGAACAGAAACAGAAACGCCTGGCCCAGGAAGAAAAAGAAGAATCTGCCCGTCAACGTAACCTCAAGCACGAACTGGAGTGGATCCGCGCGTCTCCGCGCGCCCGCCAGGCGAAAAGCAAGGCCCGTATTACGGCTTATGATGACCTTTTGGCCGAGGCCGGGGACCGCGCCCAGGATGGGACCCAGATCACCATCCCGCCGGGGCCGCGCCTTGGCGATCTGGTGATCGAAGCGGTCGATCTGCAAAAGGCCTTTGGCGATAAATTGCTGATCGAGGGCCTGTCGTTCAAGTTGCCACCGGGCGGGATCGTCGGCGTTATCGGTCCTAACGGTGCCGGCAAGACAACCCTGTTCAGGATGGTCACCGAAACTGAACAGCCCGATGGCGGATTGCTCAGGATCGGCGATACGGTAAAGCTTGGCTATGTGGACCAGTCCCGCGATTCCCTGGATGATAAGAAATCCGTGTGGGAGGAAATCAGCGACGGTGACGACGAAATAATCCTCGGCAAGCGGGCGGTGGCGTCGCGTGCCTATGTTTCACGCTTCAACTTCAAGGGCGCCGATCAACAGAAGAAAATCGGGCAACTTTCGGGCGGCGAACGCAATCGGGTGCATCTTGCCAACATGTTGAAATCCGGGGCCAACGTTCTGTTGCTCGATGAACCGACCAACGATCTCGATCTGGAAACCCTTAGCGCACTGGAAGATGCCCTTGCCGACTTTGCCGGCTGTGCGATCATCATCTCCCATGACCGCTGGTTCCTTGATCGCCTGGCCACCCATATGCTGGCCTTCGAGGGCGACAGCCAGGTCGTCTGGTTCGAGGGCAACTATGAGGACTATGAGGCCGACCGTCATCGCCGCCTCGGCACCGACGCCGACCAGCCGCACCGGATCAAGTTCAAGCCTTTGAAGCGTTAAAGCCCCTCAGTCGCCGGGCGTTCGCTCCGCTCTCTTGGCTGGGCCTCTGGAAGCCAAAACCAGATTCGCAACAGGGCCTCATTCTGCAAAGCCGGGCTCCTGCCGCCAATTTAAACTTGGCTTCCAGAGGCCCAAAAGCCAAGGGGCCGGAGGCCCCGCCCGGCAGGGGCACTAAAAAAGAGGGGGCTTAAACCCTAATGGGTGTTTCCGCTAAGGCTCGCGGTCTTCTCGCGCAAGGCTTCGATCAGGCCCGAGACCTTGCCGCCGTGCTGGCGGATGATGGATGAAAAGTCGGACCTGAGGGTGCTGCTCATGGATGTTCCCTCGACGACCACATCGACGATCTTGTGCACGCCGTCTTTGCGGGCCACACGCCAGTTCACGTCAAGGGTTTCCATGCCGCCGCCCTGGTGGATGTCGGAATAAACAGTGGCGTTATTTTCGTTCAGAACGAGGGTCTTGTGCACGTGTAGCGGCTCACCCACGTAGGCTGCGAAACGGTCCACATACGAGACGATAATCAGATCCTCGAACAGATCCAGATATTCTTCCTGTTCGGCCTGGGTGGCTTTGCGCCAGTGACGTCCCAGTATCCATTTGCCAATGCCTTTGACGGCGAAGTGAGCGTTGAAAAATGCCCGAAAACGCTTGATGCGTTCGGCCCGGGGCACCGACTTATCAGTTAGTTCGTGGATCGCCTGACTGGCAAGCTCATCGACAAAAGTTTTTGCGGTTTCTTCGAAGCTTGCGGCGGCGGCTACAGGCGTTATGCCTACAAAGGCCGAAAGGGCCAGTGCGGAAAGCAGGCTTATAACGACGCGGCGTTTCATTCTATTTCCGGGAACGACATATCGTCATTGGCGACGCCGTTATTAATTTCATCCTTGCGATGTTGGCGGTAAAGGCTGCGTACGGCGGCGTAGAAATCAAGCGACGAGCGCTCCAGATCTTCTATGGTTTCATAATGGCGGGCCCGGAAGTCAACGGCCATGGCCGATGTCTGGGCCGGGGCGACCCAGTCGGTTTCTGTATTGCCGGCCCAAATGTTAAGCGGGTCGATGAAGAAGTCGACAACCCGGCCAACGGCATCACGCGGGTTGGACGGCCCGAAAACAGGAAGCATCAGATAGGGCCCTTCGGGCACGTTCCATGTCGCCAGGGTTTGTCCGAAATCCTCGTCGCGGAATTCTATCCCCAGGTCGGCAGCAGTATCGCTAAGGCCGAAAATACCGGCTGTAGAGTTGACCAGAAACCGGATAAGGGTCGCAAGCGCACGTTCAAACTCGCCCTGCATCAGGTCGTTAAGGAAAATTACCGGGGCGCGCAGGTTGTTAAGCACGTTGTGAACGCCAAGTCGGACTTTCTCGGGCGCCACTTCGCGGTAAGCCTTGGCCACCGGCTTGACGATGGCCTTATCCAAGGCCTGGTTGAAGGCGAAAATGGCGCGCATGGTCGGCTCGGCCGGGTCATTCGTTTCCTGATATTCGGCAACCGCCTCGGCATCGTTGGAAGCGGGCGCCGTGGCACACCCGACGGCCGTCAGCGCAAAGACGGCAATCAGCAAGGCGCGCACCGATGCACGTAGGCCATAAGGCAATAATTTCGGGTCGCTGTTCAGCAAGGCGAAACTTAATCTCCAAATCACAAAAAACAACCGCTAAAGCGAAAGCAATGCGGACGCCGCACAAACTCCCATCCAAACATAGACCTGATGGTCTGGATCGATTTGTCCGGAAGCCTCCCTGCTACGTTAGGGCGATTTTTCAATCAATTAGCACAGCATTGGCCGAAAAACCATAGCCCTTGTTGTTTGAGGGCATGCCGGGAAACGAGGTTTTTTCATAAATGCCAGAGGCGGGCCGGATTCAGGGC
>JABMOQ010000037.1 GCA_013204045.1 Rhodospirillaceae bacterium
GACCACGGGAATATGGCGGGTGTCGTCGCCTTCCTTCAGGTTTCTAAGCACGTCGAAGCCGTCCATTCCCGGCATCATGCCGTCGAGCACGATCAGGTCCGGTTTTTCGGCGCGGGCCGCTTCCAGCGCATGTTCGCCATCCTCGACGCAGGTTACGCTGTAGCCTTGTTGGGCCAGCTTGTGCTCCAGCAGTTTGAGCAAAAGGTCGTCGTCATCGGCGACCAGTACCCGTATGGATTGAGACGTATCGTTCATTTTCGGGCCATGAAGTTTATAGGAAAGGTCAATATAGGGTGCCCCGAGGGCCTTATCCACTTGGTTTTGCGGCCTACTTGTTAAGCGGCGGCTGCATGCCGCCGGGGATGATTTTGCCGTCCTCGGCGTAGGGCGCCCGGTAGGTGCCTTCCGGGGACATGCTGCCGGTCATGGTCAATATGCCGAGACCCATCAGCATCAGGAAAAAACCGGCCAGCAGCAGCCGGAACCATGGCCCGTCCTTGAGCAGCAGCGGCGGCTCGCCGGCTTCGGCCCGATGGCGGGCCAGCAGGGTCCAGGCCACATAGGCCAGGCTCGGCAGCACGATCGGCAGTAAATAATATAAGAGTAGACGGCTCATGATTTCAGGTTCTCATAAAGGTTGAGCATCATGCCCGCGGTCGCCCCCCATATATAGTAATCTTTATAGGCGATGGCATGAAATTGCCGATCTATGCCTTCAAAGCCACGGCTGTGGCGCTGATGATTGGCGGAATCCAGCAGGAACGCCAGCGGCACCTCGAAAATCTCGGCGACCTCATCGGGGTCGGCGGTCAGTTCGAACGGCGGCGTCACCAGGGCGACCACCGGCGTAATCCGGAATCCAGTGCGCGTTTCGTAAATGTCGAGCCGTCCGATGATGTTTATGTGGCGGCGGTCGAGGCCGGTTTCCTCTTCCGTTTCGCGGATCGCCGTGGCCTCCGGCGATTCGTCGCCGGGTTCAAAATGGCCGCCGGGGAAACTGATCTGTCCGGGGTGGTGCTCCAGATGATCGGTGCGCCGGGTCAGCATCACCGCCATGCCATCCGCCCGCTCGATGAGGGGGACCAGCACGGCGGCGGGGACCAGTTCCCGGATCGGCATCATGCCCGGGTTCAGGTCATGATCGCCGTGCCGGGCGGCGCTTTCCCGGCCGCTCAGAAGTTTGATAAGGGTGTCTCTTTCAATCATTTTTTTCAAGCTGGCCAAGGCTGAAAAAAGTGCCGGCGCTCCACACACCGAACCCGCTGTCTGCTTCAACCCCCAGCGCGACCAGATCGTAGAAAACCGGGCGGCTGATTTTGGCTTCCAGCCGGCCACGGACCAGCACATAGGGGGCCGGCTCGTTTGTCTCCGGGTTGGTTTCGACGCGAATGGGATTGTTTGGCCCGACCGCGACCGGATCGGCGACGTTTGTTTCGAAATGAATGGTTTGCCCTTCGCCGGCGCCGTCAACGGTCATGATGACGGCCAGGAACGGCGCATCCTCGACCTGGATGCGGCCCTTTTCAACCGGCGTTTCCAGCCAGTAGTCGCCGGCCGCGTCGCGATGAAGGATGGTGGAAAACAGCCGCACCAGTTCCTTGCGGCCAATGGGCGAGCCCAGGTAATGCCATGTGCCGGCGCGGTCAATGCGGATATCGATCTCGCCGCACACGGCATTCAGCGGCAGCGAAGAGGCCTCGTTTTCTGTCATTTCAATCGAATTCCTTGTTGTCGATGCCCATACCCATGCACAATAGTATAAATCCGGCTTTCCCGGAACCTGGGACGAACAGCCCCCCGATATCCCTGCGCGCCGGGGTGGTGGTGCTCGACCTGCCATAAATTTCGGATGATTGCAGGCCGGGTGACAGCCGCCCTTTTCACAGCTAAACTGGCAGGCAGAATTTCTGGCCAAGGGGAGCGGACATGCCATTCATAAAGCGCGATACAGACGGTAAAATTCTCGCCGTTTACGCCAATGCCGTGCAAAAGGGGCTGGAACAGGTCAACGGCGACGATCCGCAACTGATCGAATTTCTGTATGACGGCAACGAAGATGCGGCAAGCCGCAAGGATATGCTCGAATCCGATCTTGGCCTGGCCCGTGTGCTCGAGGATCTGATCGATTTGCTGATCGAAAAGGGCACCTTCCGCTTTACCGACTTGCCCAATGCGGCACAGGAAAAATTGCTGGCCCGCCGGGGTCTGCGCAAGGAATTTGCATACGTCGAGACGCTGTTTTCCGAAGAAGAGGACGACTTCCCCAGCGACGGCAGCGGTGGCGGCGGGTTCCTTTAAGCGAGCGAACTTTTAAACTTTGGATTCTATGGCTGAGATCCGGTTGCGAAGGTTTTTCACCACATCGGTAATTTCGCTTGTCGCTCGTGCGGTCTGTCCGGAAAGGTTCTTTACCTCGCCGGC
>JABMOQ010000170.1 GCA_013204045.1 Rhodospirillaceae bacterium
CCCTTGCGGATGGCGTCGCGGGCCTCGGAAATATAATCGATGCCGACGGTGGGGATGCTGGCCGGGTCTATGCCTGCCTTTTTCAGCGCCAACCGTGCACCAACGGCCATACTGTCGCTTTCGGCGTAAATGGCATCGAATTTCAATCCTTCCTGCAAGGCCTGTTCGACGGCGATAATGGCGTTCTTGGTGAGATAATTGGCGGGTTTTATACCGGCGATATGAAAGCCCGAGTGATTTTTAATTTCATCAAGGAAGCCATTGGTGCGGTTTATCGCCGTGGTCGCCGTCGGCACCCCCGCGAGGATCAAGATATGTTTGGCATCTTTGTGATTTTCCACCAGATGGCGGGCGGCGCGCTGGCCGATATCGTAATCATCACCGCCGATGAATATGGTGTAGGCGTCGCTGTTGATTTGCCGGGTCAACAGAACCACCGGGATGCCTTTTTCGTAGACCCTGGTGATTGCCAGCGTCATCGCCGCACCGTCGCGGGGGCTGGTGATCAGTAAATCGATGCCCTTGGCGACAAGGTTTTCGATGTCCAGAATTTGCTGCGCCGTGTTGCCCATGGCGTCCGTATGAATGAAACGGACACCGGGGTAGGGTTTAAGCGCTTCTTCCGCATGGCGGACCTGGGTGGCGCGCCAGGCATTGGCCATGTTGTCCTGGGCGAAACCGATGACAAACGCCTGTTCCGCCGCCCACACGGCGGGTGCCATAAGAACAGCAACGGCAAAGGCGAAGACCGACCCTGCAAGCGCAATAAATCTTTGGTAACTCATCATCCCCCAACCCCCATTCCCCTTTTATATAAGCATTCCAAGGGGAGCCGGGGCAGATTAGGCCGTTTCACGAGCCAACGCCAGCTTGATTAGGTGACGCTAATATCTCGATTTTGGCATTTGGTCGGGGCTTTGCTTCAGTCGTTGGCGCCGTGAATGGCGGCAATCACGGCGTCAGCCACTTCCAGGGTGGTGGCGGTTCCGCCCAGATCCCGGGGCAACGCCTTGCCGGCATTGGTGACCCGTTCGATCGCTGTCATCAGGCGACCGGCCGCCGCCGCCTCGCCCAAGTGCTCCAGCATCATCGACGCCGTCCACAGGGCGCCGATCGGGTTGGCAATGCCCTGCCCTGTGATGTCGAAGGCAGATCCATGAATCGGCTCGAACATGGAGGGGTAGTCGCCTTCCGGGTTCAGGTTGGCAGTCGGCGCAATGCCCATGCTACCGGACAGGGCAGCGGCAAGATCGCTAAGGATATCGGCATGCAGATTGGTGGCAACGACAACGTCGATGGATTCCGGTTTCAACACCATGCGGGTGGTCATGGCGTCAACCAGCATTTTATCCGTTTTTACGTCGCCGTAATCGGCTTTGACGATTTCAAATATTTCATCCCACATTACCATGCCGTGGCGCTGGGCGTTGGATTTGGTAACCACGGTCAACATCTTGCGCGGACGCGAACGGGCAAGGTCAAAAGCGAAGCGCATGATTCGTTCGACGCCCTTGCGGGTAAAGACGGAAACATCTGTGCCGACTTCCAAAGGGGTGCCCCGATGACTGCGGCCGCCGATGCCGGAATATTCGCCTTCCGAGTTTTCGCGGACGATAATCCAGTTTAGCCGTTCCGGCCCGACGCCCCTAAGTGGGCTGGAAATACCGTCAAGCAGGCGTGACGGACGAACATTGGCGTATTGATCAAAACCCTGGCAGATGGCAAGCCGGAGTTGCCAGAGTGTGATGTGATCGGGGACTCGGGGATCACCAGCCGAGCCAAAATAAATGGCGTCGAACTTTTCCAAGGCCTGAAGGCCACCTTCCGGCATCATGCACCCGTGTTCCAGGTAATGGTCCGAGCCCCACGGAAAGCTATCGACGGCAAGCCGGAATCCTTCTTCGCGCTCTTGCAGGGCATCCAGAACCCGAAGCCCGGCTTCGATGACTTCGGCACCGATGCCGTCACCGGGAATGGCGGCAATACGATATTCTTTCATGGCTCGGCCTTCCTTGCTGACACTCGAAAGCTTGTTTTAACCTGTCAATGAGGACTAAGAAAGTGTGCCGGACGTGTTTTTTCACGATCCGGGGCCGATATACAGATGAGGTTTTCTTGAAAACACCCCCGCCGGGAAAATCATGGAACGAATTCAGCCGCTGGTGCCGGTCCCGTGGACTGGTGCCGATGCCTGCCCATCCGTGGACAGTCGCCGCCTATCTGCGCTGGTGCGAGCCCCGTCACAAACTGCCGGCCATAATCGACGGCCTGAAGGCAATCGCGCGGCGTCATCTGTTGCGGGGCTGCCGCCCGCCTGACCGGCACCCGACGGTGATGAATACCCTGAAAAGGATCGAGCTAAAGTCGCAGGGAAACTTCGATCGATCGGCCCTGTTCAGGGATACGGATTTTGTCGAATCGGAAAAGCAGCCACAGAAAAAGGGCAAAGCCGGTGGCGGGGCACAGAAAAAGACACTCCGATCCATGCATACGATGCGATCATCACCACGGCTGGTTACCCGGCGCACACAAGGCGACTGAAGGCAGCCAAAGCGTCAATTGACGTTAATGACCCGGACGACCGAGAATTCCTCGTCTGCGTCGGCTCGAATTAATTTGATCTCGCCCGTGTAAGATCCCTTCGGCCACGGATTTTCAGCCTTGCGAATACCGGCATAGGCGAAGCGGCGGGCCTGCTTTTTCTTCAGGGTCGTGGTGTGTGACATCATCGTCTCGCCGCTTGGCCCGGTAATCAGGAAGGAGACCTTGTCGCCTGGCTCGACCCAGAACATATCGGTCCAAAGGGCGATGACGGGTGATTGCTGCAACAGAATTTCTTCTCCATACAATCCTTCGCGGGCGATGCGGGCGTTGGGCGTTGTTGATGAAAATCCGGAATTGTAAAGAGCCGTTGGCTGGTACAGGAAAGACAGCAACGTGGATACCGGCCATAGCGGTTTTTTACCGACGCCGCATTTCTTGGTGCGCCCGATGCCGGCGAAGGGATCAACGATCTGGTCGTTGTATTTCACTTGCAGGTGAATATGGGGGAATTGGGTCAGGCCGGACAGGCCGACAAAACCCAGCGTTTGGTGTAGCTCTACCTTGTCTCCGGTAGCGACCTGGATGCTGCCCTTCATCATATGGCAATACTGGGTCGTCCAACCGTCTCCGTGATCGAGAAGAACCCCATTACCACATTCCTTGCCCTTGACCGCTTCCGGGCCACCAATCATCGAAATGTCGATATCTTGCATGTCGTTACGCGTACCGATAACGGTTCCCGGTGCAGAAGCAAAAACTTCCACCCCTTGGCGCATGCTTACGGCATCGACGATGGCGATATCAGTTCCCTTGTGGCCGTCGTAGGATGAGGCGCCGCAATTATAATCCATGACACCGGATGTCGGGTCGACATCGACATAATTGACGATCCAGCAATCAGCGCCTTGCGTGCAATCAATCGGCATTTCCAGCTTGAAGGGCGGCGGCGGAATATCCGGTGCCGCAATCGGCGTCGCAACCGGTGCCGCAACCGGTGTCGTTTCCTGGCCGACGGCGGGCTGTGAAAGCATGACCAGAAGGGCGCCGGCAACGAGCGCCCACCGGACGCCCGGCAATATCTTGATAATGCCGGTGTAAAGGGCCGATGCCCCATCGGTGAATTTGTATTGAGACGCTTGCATGAGTCCTAAATAGCAATTTGGCAGACAAAAGGAAATGTCCGGTAAAGGACAGATCTGGACAGGCTTATTCATTTTGCACTGCACACTTTCGGCCCCTCGGGCGGAGATAGCAAACCCATAGGTAGGGGCTTCAGGCTTAAATATATCAATTTCTTGTAAGAAGGTCATCAAAGGGATATATTGCAGTGCAATATTAATGCTGCGCCGCAATATCAAGAAGCGGCTCTGCCACATGGATATAAATGGAAATGGAAGACGATTGATGGACAAGCCAATGACCAACTTGAACGAGTTGCACGGTTATTATTTCGAGGACCTGGAAGAGGGCATGACCGATGTCTACGGCAAGACCATCACCGATGCCGATATCGTCCTGTTTTCAGGAATATCCGGCGATATCAACCCGGTTCATCTGAACCACGAGTTTGCCGCCGAGACCATATTCGAGGGCCGCATCGCTCATGGCATGCTGACGGCGAGCTTTATTTCCACCGTCATCGGCACCAAGCTGCCCGGACCGGGGTGCATCTACGTCAACCAGAGCCTGCGTTTCAAGGCGCCGGTCAAGTCCGGCGATACGGTGATGGCCCGTGTCACCATCACCAAACTGATACCGGAAAAGAAATTTGCCGAGCTGAAAACCGTGTGTACGGTTGCAGGCAAGACGGTAATAGACGGCGAAGCCACCGTCATGGTGCCCGTCAGGGCTTAAATTTGACGCCCTAAAACCCGAAAACCCTTGACCCGGCAGGGGCTCACGGACATCTTCTTGCCGCCATGCGTATTTTTCGCCATTTCGAGAACCTGCCTGTTGAGGCCCGAGGCGCATCCGTCGCCGTCGGCAATTTTGACGGAGTCCACCTGGGCCATCGGGCGGTCATTAACGAGGCCGGCCGTATTGCCCATGATGCCGGGGTTG
Organism: Rhodospirillaceae bacterium; assembly: GCA_013204045.1. GTDB lineage: Bacteria > Pseudomonadota > Alphaproteobacteria > Rhodospirillales > JABHCV01 > JABMOQ01. Next base: position 4,606 of record JABMOQ010000170.1, read on the forward strand.
GCTGGTCGGTGTTGACGTTTGAGCCGCACCCGCGCAGCGTTTTTGTGCCCGGTGGTGATCCGTTCCGCCTGACTCCGTTCAGGACCAAGGCCCGTCATATTGAAGAGATGGGGGTCGACAATCTGATCGTGCTGCACTTTGACCCGAAATTTGCCGCCCTTTCGCCCGATGATTTTGTCTCTCGGGTGCTGGTTGGTGGCCTTGGGGCGTGCCATGTGATTTCCGGTTATGATTTTGTGTTCGGGCATAAAAGGGCAGGGAACTGCGAACTGTTGTTACGCAAGGGCCAGGAAATGGGGTTCGATTTTACCTGCGTCAGTGCCGTCGATGATGGCGAGGATGTATATTCCTCGACCCGTGTGCGTGATTGTCTGAGGAATGCGGATCCCCGCACCGCCGCCGGAGTCCTCGGTCGTCCGTTCGAGATCGAGGGCCGGGTCGAGCATGGTGACGGGCGCGGCAGCAGCATCGGTTTTGCGACGGCAAACTTGCACCTTGGCGAATATCTGCATCCGGCGACCGGTGTTTACGCGATCCGCGCCGGCATTGATGAGGGTATGGAAACCCGCTGGAATGATGGCGCCGCCAACTTCGGCAAGCGTCCGACATTTGACGGTAAAGACACGATTCTAGAGGTGCATTTGTTCGATTTTGATGGCGACCTTTATGGTCGTCACCTGCGTGTGCAGCTTATCGAACACCTGCGGCCTGAAAAGAAATTTGACGGCTTGGATGATTTGAAGGCACAAATCGCCCTCGACTGTGAACAGGCACGCCGTATTCTGGCGGCGGAAGGGAAATAAGCGCACATGGCTGTGGATTATAAATCGACCATCTATTTGCCCAAGACCGACTTTCCCATGAAGGCCGGGCTGGCGACGCGCGAGCCGGAAATGCTGAAACGCTGGCACGCGCTGGATATTTATCGCCGCCAGCGTGACGCCGGTAAGGGCCGCGAGAAATTTATCCTGCACGATGGACCGCCCTACGCCAATGGCGATTTGCACATCGGCACGGCCTTGAACAAGATCCTCAAGGACGTCATTTCCCGTTCGCAGCAGATGCTGGGCAAGGATTCTAATTACGTGCCCGGTTGGGATTGCCACGGCCTGCCCATCGAATGGAAGATCGAAGAAAAGTATCGCGCCGAAGGCAAGGACAAGGACGACGTGCCGATTGTCGAATTCCGCCAGGAATGCCGCGAATTCGCTGATTACTGGATCGACCAGCAGCGCCAGCAATTCAAACGCCTGGGCGTCGTCGGGGATTGGGACAACCCCTATACGACCATGGCCCATGCGGCCGAGGCGCAGATTGTCCGCGAGTTGGGCAAGTTCCTGATGGATGGCTCGCTCTACAAGGGCGCCAAGCCGGTAATGTGGTCGATCGTCGAAAAAACCGCCCTGGCCGAAGCCGAGGTCGAATATCACGATCACACCTCGACCACTATTTTCGTGCGCTTTCCCGTGGCCGAGTCAAAAGTTACCGAACTGGCAGGCGCCAGCGTCGTGATCTGGACGACGACACCGTGGACCATCCCCGGCAACCGCGCCATCGCCTATGGCAGCGCCGTCGATTATGTGGTCATCAAGGTCACCGAATGTGGCGAAGAAAGTCTGGCCCGGACCGGCGAAACCATGGTTATTGCCGAAGCGCTGATCGGCGAAGTTTGCAACGCCGCCGGCGTTACGGGTCACGAAATTGTCGGCTCACTTAAAGGCGCCGATCTGGCCGGGACGATCTGCCGCCACCCGTTGCATGCTCAGGATGACTATTACGCCTACGATGTGCCGATGCTGGCCGCCGGGTTCGTCGAAATTGACACCGGTTCCGGGTTTGTCCATATCGCGCCCGGCCATGGCGCAGACGACTGGGAACTGGGCATGGCCAACGGCATCCCCGTTCCCGATACGGTCGGCCCAGGTGGAGAATTTCTTGATCATGTGGGCCTGTTCGCCGGCACCCCAGTGATGGCCATCGGCACCAAGAACAAGCCGTACTATCCCGGCAACAAGGGGGTGATCGAAAAGCTGACGGAAGGGGGCGGCCTGCTGGCGTCGGGCAAGCTGACCCATAGCTATCCCCATTCCTGGCGTTCGAAAGCCCCGCTGATTTTCCGCAATACGCCGCAGTGGTTTATTTCCATGGAAAAGAACGACCTGCGCGCCAAGGCCCTGAAAGCCATCGATGATACCCGCTTTATCCCCGAACGTGGCCGCAACCGGCTGGGCGGCATGATTGAGCAGCGGCCGGACTGGTGTGTTTCGCGCCAGCGCGCCTGGGGCGTGCCGATCACCGTTTTCGTCAACAAGGAAAATGGTGAACCGCTACGGGATACGGATGTGTTTAACCGTATCGTAGAGGCGGTCGAAGCCGAAGGTGCCGATGCCTGGTTTGCCTCTGATCCGGCGCGTTTTCTGGGCGACAAATACAAGGTCGAGGACTTTGATCAGGTCACGGATATTCTGGATGTGTGGTTTGATTCCGGCTGCACACATGCATTCGTGCTGGAAGCCCGCGACGACCTGCAATGGCCGGCGTCGCTGTATCTGGAAGGCTCTGACCAACATCGTGGCTGGTTTCATTCCTCGTTGCTGGAATCGTGCGGCACCCGTGGCCGGGCACCTTATGATGCCGTGCTGACTCACGGTTTCGTTATGGCCGAAGATGGCCGCAAGATGTCTAAATCTCTCGGCAATACAGTTCTGCCCGGGGATATTGTCGATGTAAACGGTGCCGATATTTTACGTCTGTGGGTGGTTGGTTCCGATTATTCGGAAGACCTTCGCATCGGGCCGGAAATTATAAAGAGTCATACGGATATCTATCGCCGCCTGCGCAATACGCTGCGCTTCCTGCTTGGCAGTCTCGACGGCTTCGAGGAAGCTGAACGCCTGCCTAGGTCAGAGATGCCGGAACTGGAGCGCTGGCTTTTGCACCGGCTTTGGGAAATGGATGCCATGGTGCGCCAGGCTTGCGACGATTTTCATTTTCATCCGCTGTTTACCGAATTGCATAATTTTTGTTCTGTGGATCTGTCGGCGTTTTATCTGGATGTGCGCAAAGACAGTCTTTACTGCGACCGTGCCGACAGCATCACACGCCGCGCCGCACGCACGGCACTGGACGAAATTTTCAACTGCCTGACCGCATGGCTGGCGCCGTTCATTTGCTTTACGGCGGAAGAGGCCTGGTTGCAACGTCATCCCGGCGACGAGGAAAGTGTCCATCTTCGACAGTTCCCGGATATTCCGGATGATTGGCGCGATGACGTCCTTGGCAAAAAATGGGAGACCGTCCGTCATCTCCGCCGTGTCGTTACCGGCGCGCTGGAAGTTGAGCGCGCCGAAAAACGCATCGGCTCAAGCCTGCAGGCATCGCCGGTGATTTATGCGGACGAAGTATCTCGCAACGCTGTGGCTAACATGTCCCCGGAACAACTTGCCGATTTGTTTATCACATCGACGGCTCGTTTTGCCGATGGCCCGGCGCCGGAAGGTGCCTTCATGTTGGACGACGTTGCCGGCGTGGCCGTCATGCCGGCAACGGCAAATGGTGACAAGTGCATCCGCTGTTGGAAAATTACCGATGATATTGGCGCAAACGCCGATCATCCGGAAACCTGCGGGCGTTGTGCGGATGCCGCCGACCATCATCCGGGAACCGCCGAATAGTGGCCCCCAATAAACATTTTATGATCGGCCTGATAACCGCCGTCGGGGTCATGGCGATTGACCAGTTTACGAAATGGTGGATCATCGTTGACGTCATGCAGCCGCCCCGGATCATCCCTGTGACACCATTTTTCAATCTTGTCCTGGGCTGGAATCGCGGCGTCAGTTTTGGCTTGTTCAACACAAACTCGCCGATAAACCAGTGGCTGCTACCCGGTCTGGCGCTGGCTATTTCCGCGGCCTTGCTGGTCTGGATGTGGCGGGTCGAAAACAGGCTGCTGGCCGTTTCCATCGGGCTGATTGTCGGCGGTGCCATCGGCAACGTCATAGATCGCTTCAGATATGGCGCGGTCGCCGATTTTCTCGATTTCCATATGGCCGGGGTACATTGGCCTGCTTTCAATGCCGCAGACTCAGCTATTACCATCGGTGCCATCTTTCTTGTGCTTGATTCCTTGTTTGGAGACGCCGAAAGGCATAAAAAAGAGGATGAAACCAGCGGAACGATAAATGACGAAGAATAAACACCAACTGATTGCCGTAGTAACCGTGTGTCTGTCTGTGCTTGGCGCATGTACGGGGGAACGCGGCGTGTTTGGTGAAGATAAAAAGGCACCGGACGAATTTGCCGTTTATTCCCGTGCGCCCCTCAGCCTGCCGCCTGAATTTGGCCTCAGGCCGCCGCAACCGGGCGCCACGCGACCCCAGGTGGTGGCCCCGCGCAACGACGCCAAGGAAGCGCTTCTGAGCAGCGGCGGCAACCCTGCCGGTCAGCCCCCGCCGCCGCCCGTGCAAGGGAATGAAACCCTTAGCCCGGGCATGATTGCCCTGATCAAAAACGCTGGTGGCGACAAGGCTGAGCCTAATATTCGCGCCCTCGTCAACAGCGAAACAACCAGCCTTTCCAGCAGTGATGACTTTACGGATTCAATTCTTTTCTGGCGTGACGGGAAAGCCCTTAAAGGGGCCGTTATCGATCCGGTCGCCGAAGAGAGGCGGATCCGCAACAAGCAGGCGACGAGCGGCTCCATCGAAGAGGGGGGGGCGATTATCCAGCGACGGGAAAGAGGCGGGGGAACGACAAGCCGAGGCGACGGAAAGGGATTCTGGGAAAGCCTTTTCGATTAATTGGTTCTTGAAATCTCCAGCAACGGTATTTTTAAATGATGGCCTTCCCGGCTTTTTACTTACGCGCCCTAAGAACTTTATTCGTGCCGCTTTTGCTGGCGCTCATCCCCCCGGCATCCGCCGCCGACGGTGTTTTCAGGCCCGAAACCTTTACCCTTGATAACGGCATGCGGGTGGTCGTCGTTTCCAATCACCGGGTACCTGTGGTCACCCATATGGTCTGGTATAAGGTCGGTTCGGCTGACGAGCCGCCGGGCAAGACGGGGGTCGCCCATTTGCTTGAACATCTGATGTTCAAAGGCACCAAGACACTCGCCTCGGGTGAATTTTCCAAGATTGTGGCCCGCAACGGTGGTTCGGAAAACGCTTTTACGTCGCTTGATTATACGGGCTACTACCAGACCGTCGCCGTCGACCGCCTGGAACTGGTGATGGCCATGGAGGCCGATCGCATACGTAATCTGGTGTTTGATCCGAAGGAAGTCGAAACGGAACGGTTGGTGGTTCTGGAGGAGCGTCGGCAACGCACGGACAACGATCCAGGATCGGTTTTACGTGAACACGTGAACGCGGCGCTGTACCTGAACTATCCGTACCGTCACCCCACCATCGGCTGGGAAAATGAAATACGCGCCCTCAACATCGAAGATCTGCGCGCTTTCTATGAAAAGTGGTATGTCCCTGCCAATGCTATCTTGGTTGTCGCCGGTGATATCACGGCGGCGGAGTTGAAGCCGCTGGCCGAAAATACATATGGCCGGATTGCCCGGCTGCCCGCGCCGACGGCCGGGGAAACCCGGAATCGTCCGGCGGAACCCCCGCAAAAGGCATCGCGGCGCATCGAGCTTCAGGACCCGCGCGTTCGCCAACCATTGTGGAGCCGCACCTATCTGGCGCCCGGTATGATGACGGGTATTGCCGGAGGGGCGGGAACGGAACATGCCACGGCGCTTGAAATGCTGACCGAGGTTTTTGGCGGCCCCACCGGGCCACTGTACCGGGCGTTGGTAATCGATGGAAAATTGGCTGTTTCGGCTGGAATTTCATACGGATCGGGCGGTCTGGGCCCGTCGCGACTGGTTTTCTATGCCTCGCCCCGACCCGGGGTGACCATGGCCGATCTGGAGGCGGCCATGGAGGCGGAAATTGAAAAGCTGCTGAAGGACGGGGTCGACGCCGACCGGATCAGGCGCGCCAAGATTCACATGAAGGCAGAATCCGTCTATGCCCGAGATTCCCTGAGCACCGGCGCCCGCATCTTGGGGGCGGCGTTGGCTTCAGGCCAGTCGATTGCCGATGTAGAGGGGTGGCCGGAGCGCATCGATGCCGTTACCCCCCAGGCGGTCAATGCGGCGGCCCGGGCCGTCATTCAGGGCCAACCATCGGTAACCTCATTATTGCTGCCGGACGGGAAGGAATAGACGATGGGTCCGTTAAGGCTTGTATTCATATTCGCCGCGTTTGCCGCCGTATTCGTGGCAGGCGGTGTAGGGGCCTCAAACGCAACCAAGAAAACCGTTCATGTGGAACGGGTTATCAGCCCCGGCGGTATCGAGGCATGGCTGGTCAGCGACCGGACCAACCCGATCATTGCCGTGCAATTTGCCTTTCGTGGCGGCGCATCACTTGATCCGTCTGGCAAGGAAGGGCTGGCGCGGATGGCGGCATCCTTGCTCGACGAAGGGGCCGGCGATCTGGATAGCCAGGCTTTTCAGCGGCGGCTCGAAGATGATGCCATCACCCTTCGCTTCAGTACCCGGCGCGACACCTTTACCGGACAGGTTGGAACACTGACCGAAAACCGGGCCGAGGCCTTTGATCTGTTGCGGCTGTCCCTGACCGCGCCGCGATTTGATACGGAACCGGTCGGCCGAATTCGTTCCCAGCTTCTGGCCAATCTTCGCAGTGAGCTTGAGGATCCGGATGTGGTTGCCGGACTCGCCATGTCGGCAGCCCTGTTCCCCGGGCATCCCTATGGCCGCCCGGTCGATGGTACGCGAGAATCCATTGAGGCAATCACCTCAGGCGATCTCAAGGATTTTTTCAAAGAACGGTTGGCCTTGGACAACCTTGTCATTGGTGTGGTTGGCGATATTGGGGCGGCAGAACTGGGGCGACAATTGGATATGACCTTCGACGGTCTGCCGAAAAAAGCAAAGCCCTATAAAATAGATGATGTGATGCCGCGCGTGAGCGGCGCCACCAGCGTCATCCGGATGGACGTGCCGCAAAGCGCCATCGTCTTCGCGCAGGCGGGAGTCAGTCGTGACCACCCGGATTTCTTCCCGGCCTACGTGCTCAACCATATTCTGGGTGGCGGTGGCTTTACATCCCGACTCTACGATCAGATTCGGGAAAAACGCGGCTTGGCTTATTCCATCGGCAGTTATCTGTATCCGCTGGACCATTCCGCCCTGATTCTCGGATCAGCCGGAACCGCCAACAAAAGTACTGGCGAGACCTTGAAGGTGCTGAAGGAAGAATGGCAGAAGATGGCTGAAAAAGGCACAACGCAAGAGGAGCTAAACGACGCCAAAACGTATTTGACCGGCTCCTACCCGTTGCGCTTTACGTCCAGCGACCGGATCGCCTCGATCCTTGTGGCCATGCAGCTTGATGATCTGGGGATTGATTATCTGGACCGGCGCAACGGCTATATCGAGGCGGTGACCCTCGAAGCGGTCAACGAGCTTGCCGGCCATCTGATCGATGTGGATAAACTGACGGTGGTCGTCGTCGGCAAGCCGGCCGGGGTTGTCTCGCTACCCTGAACGGCAGGGTTTTCCCCCTTTCGCCATCCTGCGGCGTCTGTGTTAAGGTCTGACGGATTCTTTATTTCGGGATTTTGTTCATTCATGCTTTACCGGCACGACACTGAAAATTGCTTCGCATCGGCGATCGGCGATCAGGGCTTGAGCGATGATGAGTTTGCATCCGTCCTCGATGAAGCGGCGACGGCGCTGGAAAATATAAAGGCGGATTATCGCTCTGGTGCGTTGCCGATGTTGTCGCTGGCCGAAGCCAAGGCCGATCTTGAGGGTTTAAAACTGGTCGCCGAGCGCTGCCGCCGGGATTTTGATAACGTCGTCGTCCTCGGTACCGGCGGTTCCAGCCTCGGCGGGCATACGCTTTGTTCCTTGGCCGATATCGGCTTCGGGCCGGAAGACGGATCGCCCCGTATCTATTTCATCGATAACGTTGACCCCAACACCTTTGAAACCCTGTTCGGGCGGATCGGCCTTGTCCGTACCGGGTTCATCGTCATTTCCAAATCCGGCGGTACCGCCGAAACCGTAGCTCAATTTGTTGTCTGTCTGGATGCCTTGAACAGGGGCGTTGGCAAGGCAGCGGTAGCCGAACAGGTTATCGTCATTACTGAGCCTGGCGACAACCCGCTACGCCGTCTGGCCAGCAAGTGGGGGACACTAATCCTCGATCACGATCCCGAAGTGGGCGGACGTTATTCTGTGTTGTCACTGGTCGGCTTGCTGCCGGCGATGATTGCGGGCCTCGATGCCGCCGCCGTCCGCGCCGGCGCGGCAGATGTGCTGATGCGGGCCATGGAAGCCAATGCTCCCGGTGATTGTGAAGCGGCCGTCGGCGCTGCTATCGGTATTGGACTGCTCAGGCACCACGGCGCGGCGAGCACGGTACTGATGCCTTATGCGGATCGCCTGTCGATTTTCGGACTCTGGTTTCAACAGTTGTGGGCTGAAAGCCTGGGCAAAGACGGCACCGGCACGACGCCGATCCGGGCCATGGGAACCCGCGATCAGCACAGCCAGATGCAGCTGTATCTGGATGGCCCGCGGGACAAGATGTTTACCCTGGTGATGCTGGATGTGGCCGATTCCGGTCGCCCCGTTTGCTCGGGCGATTCATGTGACGAAGCACTGGATTATCTGACCGGTCGCTCTATGGGCGATCTGTTGGCTGCTGAACAAACGGCGACGGCGGCAACCCTAGCCGCCAATGGCTGCCCGATTCGGGTGATCACCATTCAGGAATTAAACGAGAAAACACTTGGCGGGCTGTTGATGCATTTCATGCTGGAAACCATGGTTGCGGCACGTCTGCTCGGCATCAATGCCTTTGACCAGCCTGCCGTCGAGGAGGGCAAGGATCGCACCCGGCGCTATCTGGCTAATATGAGGTTGCCGGAATGACAATCCGCCGTTTGCCGGAAACCATCATTAACCGCATTGCCGCCGGCGAGGTTGTCGAGCGACCGGCTTCGGCGGTTAAGGAACTGGTCGAAAATGCCATAGATGCCGGGGCGTCGCGCATAGACGTGGTGGTTAGGGACGGTGGCCGGGCCCTGATTTCTGTTGTCGATAACGGTCGGGGCATGATGGCCGATGATCTGACCCTGGCGATGATGCGGCACGCCACATCGAAATTACCTGAAGATGATCTTTTCAACATCTCGAGTCTTGGGTTCAGGGGCGAGGCGCTGGCTTCGATCGGTGCCGTAAGCCGCATGACCCTGACCAGTCGTCAGCAAGGGGCCGCTGAGGCCTGGAGTCTCTCCGTTGAGGGCGGAAAAATTGGCACCCTACAACCGGCGGCGCACCCGCCGGGCACCCGTGTTGAAATTTGCGATCTTTTCTATGCCACCCCGGTGCGTTTGAAGTTTTTGAAAACTGCGCGTACGGAACTTGACCACATCAACGATGCTATCAAACGCCTTGCCATGTCCCATGAGGATATCGGTTTTTCCCTGAGTGACGGCGAACGGCACCTGATTCGGCTGGAGCCTTCCAGCGGAGATCTTCTCGATCAGCGAATAAAACGCCTTGGTGCCGTCATGGGCCGGGAATTTGCCGATAACGCCATCCCTATCGATGCCGAACGGGAGGGCGCCCGACTCACCGGATACGCCGGATTGCCGACCCTCAACCGTGGCAATACCGCAAAGCAGTTCCTGTTCGTCAACGACCGCCCGGTTCGTGACAAGCTGCTGTATGGCGCTTTGCGTGGGGCATACAGGGAATTTCTGGCGTCCGACCGCCATCCGCTGGTCGCCCTGTTCCTGGATTTGCCGGCAGATATGGTCGATATCAATGTTCATCCGGCCAAGGCCGAGGTCCGTTTCCGAGATGCCGCCATGGTGCGAGGCCTGATTGTTGGCGCCGTCAGGCACGCATTGGCCGGGGCCGGACATCGGGCCTCGACGACGGTTGCCAGCGCCGCCCTTGGGGCTGTGCATGCGTCGGGCCTGTCGTTGGGCGGTGGGATGTCCGGCACAGGATATTCACAATCCATACCCGGCGAATTGGCCGAACAGGCAGCGGAGTTCTACCGGCCGCTGGCGGGATTGGACGGGCCGCCGTCGGCGCCCAGTGTCGTCATGGAAAATGCCGAAGAGCCGGCTAGCGATTTTCCGCTTGGCGTCGCCCGCGCCCAGCTGCACGAAACGTACATCGTCGCCCAGACGGTGGACGGAATCGTTATCGTTGACCAGCACGCCGCCCATGAACGGCTTGTTCACGAACGAATCAAGCGCGGCATTGAAGAAGGAGGCGTCAACCGGCAGGGACTGTTGATTCCCGAAGTGGTGGAACTGGAAGAAATGTCGGTTGCACGTATCGAGGCCCATGGCGCCGAGCTGCTGGAACTGGGCCTGGCGGTGGAATCTTTTGGCCCCGGCGCCGTCGTCGTGCGCGAGATTCCGGCCCTGCTTGGTGAATGCGATGTCCAGGGGCTGGTCCGCGACCTGGCGGATGACCTGGCAGAAAGCGCCGATGCGTTGACCCTTAAAGAGCGACTTGGCGACGTGGCGGCAACCATGGCCTGCCACGGCAGCGTCCGGGCCGGGCGGCGGCTCAATGGAGCTGAAATGAACGCCCTGTTGCGCGAGATGGAGGCAACTCCCCATTCCGGTCAATGCAGTCACGGCAGGCCGACTTATGTAGAACTCAAACTGGTCGACATCGAAAAACTTTTCGGACGGCGTTAAGATGCTGGTCGAGGCATTCCGGCATCTGATTACGCCGTGTCCACGCCATCTGCGCCGTATGGATTACCTGAAGGAAGCGATTGGCCTGAAGGCGCGCTATGGGCGCAACCGAGATGCCTGGGCGCCGCACTTAGGCGAAAGCCGCGAACTGATTGCCAGCGCAGCGGATATGTGTGCGGGCGGCGGTCGGGCCGTTGTTATTGGTTCAGGACTGCTGCTCGATATTCCACTGGACGTTCTGTGTCGGCGTTTTGCCGACGTGGTGTTGGTCGATATCCTGCATATGCCAGAGGCCCGCAAGGCGGCGGCAAAATATCCGAACGTGTTATTTGATCAACGGGACGTCACCGGCATTGTCGAGCCCCTGTATAGACAGGTTGTGGATGGCGTGGCGGCGGATATTCCAGCAGTTGCCTATCTTCCCCTTCAGGGCGCCGATCTGGTTGTTTCGTCAAATATTCTGAGCCAGTTGCCGATCCGGCCTTCGTTATTCGCAGGCCGGGCAAAAATACATTCGGCTCAGGCCATGGACACACTCGCCCGCCGGGTGATCGAAAAACATTTGGATGCCCTTGCTGCCTTTCCCGGGGCCGTCTGCCTGATCACCGAAACGCAGCATCAGTGGTCGGATGGGGAAACCGTGGTTGAAACAAGTGATCCGTTGCTGGGTGTGGATATTCCCGGCGGCCTGCGGCTAAATTCCCGGAAATGGACCTGGGACTTTGCACCCCACCCGGAGCGCGACCGACGCCTCGATCTCAGGTTCACGGTCGAAGGATTTATGCGTCCAGGAATCGCAGGAACATGATTTTGGCCGCGCCATAGGTGCGTTCGTCCAGCAATTGATAGCCGGGGGGTATGGGTAGCGTTTCATCGGCAGATATTTCGGCAACGACCATGGCGCCGGGTGCCAGCCAGCCTTTGGCCTCCAGCCCCATCAGGGCCGGGCCGGTCAATCCGGCGCTATAAGGGGCATCGAGAAACGCCAGGGGCAGCGGCCCGTTGGCGGTGCGTGGCGGCGGTGCCAGCCGGGTCGCATCGAGCTTCAGGGGCATGATGTTCTGTGCCTCGCCAAGGCTGTCGGCATTTTCACGGGCGAATTTCAGGGCTTCCATGTCGCTATCGATCAGTACAGCTTTGGCGGCGCCGCGTGACAGCGCCTCCAGCGCCAGCGCCCCGGTGCCGCAGAACACGTCAAGCACGGTAATGCCGTCGAAGCCGTCCCATTCGGTGGAATGGGCAAGAATATTGAATACGGATTCCCGCGTCCGGTCGGCGGTTGGGCGTAAGCTCCGGCCCTTCGGGGCGGCCAGAGGACGGCCGCGGTGTTTGCCGCCGACAATTCTCATTTACGTGCCTTTTGTGGTTTCTTTTTCGCCCAGCCCTTCTTTTTCTTCATTTGTTTTGCGGGCTCGCCATTGGCGTCGAAAAGTTCCCTGACAATTTTGGCCGGGACATCGGCAACCGCGCCACGGCTCAGCGTGCCGAGCAGGAACGATCCATAGCCAATGCGGATCAACCGGTTAACTTCAAGATCCAGAAGTTCCATAACCTTGCGAATTTCGCGGTTTTTGCCTTCACTCAAAGAAACGGTCAGCCAGGCGTTGGTGCGGGTTTGGCTGTCAAGCCGGGCGTTGATGGCGCCGTATTGAATGCCGGCGACGGTGACGCCGTCTTTCAAGTCATCGAGCCTTTTTTCATCGACCCGTCCCTTGACCCGGACCCGGTAGCGACGCACCCATCCGGTCGATGGCATTTCCATCTTCCTTGCCAGCTCGCCGTCGTTGGTGAGCATAAGCAGGCCTTCGGAGTTGAGATCGAGTCTTCCCACAGAAATGACCCGGCCCAGTTCCTTTGGCAACCTGGAGAACACGGTCGGTCGGCCCTGGGGGTCGCTGTGGCTGGTCACCAGACCGGCCGGTTTGTGGTAACGCCAAAGGCGTGTTTCGGATGCTTGCGGCAGCGGTTTGCTATCAACCATAATCGCGTTGCCGGTACCGACAGTGACCGCGGGCGAGGTCAGTATCTTCCCGTCGACCTTGACCCGTCCGGCTTCAATCCAGCGTTCGGCTTCGCGCCGCGAGCACAACCCGGCGCGGGCCAGCACCTTGGCGATACGTTCCGGTTTATCTTCGCTCATTTGCGGGCCGCGGCGATAAAGGCAGCGAAAATTTTGCCGTCGCCGTCGTTGATGAGAAATTCAGGATGCCACTGCACACCTAGGCAGAAGCGGTAGCCCGGCGCTTCGATGCCTTCGAAAACGCCGTCGGGGGCGGTGGCGTTGACAATTACGCCTTCCGGTTCGTCCAGGGCTGCCTGATGATGGGCGCTATTCACGGCCAGGGTCTCGGCGCCGACGATTTTGTCCAGCAGGGTGCCGGATTTAATGGTCACATCATGCCCGGCCTCGTCGCGGGGATTGGGCTGTTCGTGGGCGAGGGCATCGCTGACCGTATCGGGGATATGCTGGATCAGTTTGCCACCCAGCACCACGTGCAGAAGTTGCTGGCCGCCGCAGATGCCAAGGACAGGCATATCGCGGGCCAGGGCGCCTTTGGTCATGGCCCGTTCGAATCCTGTGCGCCGGTCCTTGGTTTTGACCGTTTCATGGCGTTTCCCTTCACCGAACAGGGACGGGTCAACATCGAAGTTGCCGCCGGTCACCAGCAGACCGTCGATCAGGTCCAGATATTCCTCTGTCAGGGCTGTTTCGTGGGGCAGCGCCAACGGCACGCCACCGGCTTGGGCTACGGCGGCGGCGTAATTTTCACGCACCGCGTACCACGGAAATTTTGAATAGCCGCCAGCTTCTTCCGAATCCAGCGTAATGCCAATGACAGGTTTGCTCATAAGGGCGGAGATTAGGGGGCTTCACCCTAATCGGCAAGTCGTTCTCTTGACGCGGCGGTGCATTGAGTCCGATCATGGTGCCATGAATGATGATAGCGAAAATGCCTATATGATTCAGGCCCTGGGTGAGGCCCAGATGGCGGCGCATAGGGGCGAGGTGCCGGTCGGTGCTGTTTTGGTCGATGGGTTAAGCGGTCAGGTTCTGGCCCGTGCCGGCAATCAGACGGAAGAATTGAACGATCCCACGGCGCATGCCGAAATCCTGGTGATCCGCGAAGCTGCCGATATCAAGAGCAACCCACGGCTGACCCATTGCGACCTGTATGTAACGCTGGAGCCCTGCGCCATGTGCGCCACGGCGATCTCGCTGGCCCGTATTCGCAGACTATATTTCGGCGCCTATGATCCAAAAGGCGGCGGCGTCGATCATGGCCCGCGCATCTTCGAGCAGCCGACCTGCCATCACCGCCCGGAGGTCATCGGCGGCATGGAGGAAACGGCGGCTTCAGAGCTGTTAAAAGAATTTTTTAAAGGGCTGCGCTAATTATTTGTTGTGACCGCTGATGTCTGCATGCAGCGGCTTGGTTTCCTCGAACAGGCGCTTTTGATCTTCCGAAGCGTCCTTCTGATATTTACCCTTCCAGTCTGCGTAGGGCATGCCGTAAACGGCTTCCAAGGCGTCATCGTAGGTGGTGTCCAGGCCCTGTTCCTTGGCCGCCGCCAGATACCATTTTGACAGGCAGTTACGGCAAAACCCGGCCAAATTCATAATATCGATATTCTGGGCGTCGGTACGTTTCTGTAAATGCCCGATCAGGCCGCGAAAGGCGGCGGCTTCGATTTTTGTGCGTGTCTGCTCGTCCATGTTTTGCATGTCCTCGTCTTAAAATCAGCGATTGATGGCCCGCCAGCCGATATCGGTGCGGTTAAAGCCTTTTGTCCACGTGATTTTATCGATCGCTTTGTAGGCCAGTTTCTGGGCCTCGGCAACGGTCTTGGCTTGGGCCGCAATGCCGAGGACCCGGCCACCGTTGGCCAGCAACCGGCCGTCCTCTTCCTGTGTTCCGGCATGGAAGACAACGACACCGTCCAGCTTTTCGGCCTTATCGACACCTTTAATCTCGGAGCCTTTATCATAACGTCCCGGATAGCCTTCGGCGGCCATAACGACAACCAGAGTTGCCGCGTTGTGCCACGCCAATTCAGTTTTTTTCAAATTACCGCGGGCACTGTCCAGCAGGGCATCCAGGATATCCGATTTCAATGCCAACATTAGCGCCTGACACTCCGGGTCGCCGAAACGGACATTGTATTCGATCAGCTTCGGGCCATCTTCGGTGATCATCAGGCCGGCAAACAACACGCCCTTGTAGGGCATGCCCTCGGCACTCATGGCCTTGATGGTCGGCTTGATGATTTCATCCATAATGCGTTTCGACATGGCATCATCGATGATCGGGGCCGGGGTATAGGCCCCCATACCGCCCGTATTGGGGCCTTCATCGCCATCAAAGGCGGCCTTGTGGTCCTGGGCCGAACGCATGGCTAAGGCGGTTTCGCCATCGACGAGTACGAAGAAGCTGGCTTCCTCACCTTCGAGGAATTCCTCGATCACCACTTCGGCACCGGAACTGCCGAAGGCACGTTCGGTCATGATGTGATCAATGGCGGCGTAGGCTTCGTTCTTGTTGCAGCAGATGATGACGCCCTTGCCGGCGGCCAGTCCGTCAGCCTTGACGACGATCGGCGCTTGATGGCGCAGGATAAATTCCTTGGCCGCATCCGGCTCGTTAAACCTGCCGTAGTCGGCGGTTGGAATATTGTGGCGCGCGCACAGGTCCTTCATAAAGCCCTTGGACCCTTCCAGCGCCGCCGCCGCCGCACTGGGGCCAAAAGCCTTGATTCCGGCATCCTCCAGCTTATCCACTAACCCGGCGACCAGGGGCGCTTCCGGGCCAACGACGACCAAATCGATGGCATTGGAAGTGGCGAATTCAACAATGTCATCTATATGGTCAGCAACAATGTCGACGTTGACAGCTATCCGGCTGGTGCCGGCATTACCAGGCGCGCAATACAACTTGGTGCACTTGGGTGATTTGGCAATCGCCCAACACAGTGCGTGCTCGCGTCCTCCGGAGCCGACAACCAGTATATTCATGGGGTTCAATATCCTTGGTTTGTTTTGGGGCGTAACTGGCGTTTGCGCCTTTAATGACTAACATACATACTATCGACCATGACTGAAAAGCCAACCCTTGAAGAATCCGGCGATATTCTTCCGATTTTAAGCGTCGGTGAAATTTCCAACGCCCTGAAACGAACCCTGGAAGGGGCATTTCCCCTGATTCGGGTGCGCGGCGAGATTACCGGCTTTAAGCGCGCACCGTCTGGACATTTTTATTTCAGGTTAAAAGACGATGATGCGGTGCTCGACGGCGTCTGCTGGCGCGGCACCGCAGAGCGCCTGAGCCTAAATCCACAAGATGGCATGGAAGTCGTGGCGACGGGGCGGATTACGGCTTACGCCGGTCGCTCCACCTACCAGATCGTCGTCGACAGGATGGAGTTGGCGGGCGAGGGGGCGCTGCTGAAACTGCTTGAGGAGCGGCGCAGGAAGCTCGCCGAAGAGGGCCTGTTCGATCTGGATAAGAAACGCGAGTTGCCGTATTTGCCGAAGGTCATCGGTGTTGTCAGTTCACCGACCGGGGCGGTCATCCGCGACATTCTGCATCGACTGGACGATCGATTTCCCAGCCATGTCCTGTTATGGCCGGTGCTGGTCCAGGGCGCGGCGGCGGCAGATCAGATTGCGGCGGCCATCAAGGGCTTCAATAAACTGAAACCCGGCGGGGTGGTGCCGAAACCCGATGTGCTGATCGTGGCGCGCGGCGGCGGCAGTCTGGAAGATTTAATGGCATTCAACGAAGAAAGTGTGGTGCGCGCCGCTGCCGCCAGCCGTATTCCGCTGATATCGGCGGTCGGCCACGAAACCGATACGACCCTGATCGATTACGCCGCCGATGTGCGCGCTCCGACACCGACGGCCGCCGCCGAGATGGCGGTACCGGTGCGGGATGATTTGCTGGCCCAGGTGGCAAATAACGGCGCCCGGCTCCATGCCGCGATCAGGCGAAATCTGGGCGATGGCCGCCTCCAGGTGCGGGGACTGGCACGGGGGTTGCCTAATTTACGCCGTGTGATTGAAGATTCCTCCCAGCGCCTCGACGACTGGGCCGAACGGCTGGGCCACGGCCTGCACGGGGGGCTCGGCAGTCGTCGCGCCCGGTTGGCCGCCGCCGCCTTGCCCAGCCCGGCCCGGCGGATTGATCATGCCGGTGCCCTGCTGGTCGCTGAAATACGTTCTCTGTCGAAAGCGGGGCGACGGCTGGTTGCCGACCACCGAACCCGACTGGCGCACATGGGCGCGTTGCTCGATAGTTTTTCCTATGAACGGGTGCTCGACCGTGGTTTCGCGTTGGTTCGGGACTCGGGCGGTGTTCCCGTCCTTTCTGCCGCAAAGATTAAAGCAGGTATGGGGCTGGGCATTCGTTTCCATGACGGCGAAGTGGCGGTTACCGCTTCCGGAAAGTTGCCGGCAAAATCAAAAAAGAAAAAAACCACGGCGCCGAAAGGTGGTGGTGCACAAGGAAGCTTGCTGTGATTGGTCGATGGTTCGGATTATTAGCAGTCAGTGTATTGATGGCAGGGCCGGCGACGGCAGGCGGATTGTTGCTGGAAGGAGATTTAGTGCAAGGTGGCCTGGTCATCGGACGCGCCGACGCGGGCAGCAAGGTATCCATCGATGGAAGCAGCTTGCCGGTCACGGATGGCGGGGTCTTCCTGATCGGTTTTGGCCGGGATGCCAATGCGCGGAGCATCCTTACCGTTACCGGAGCGGACGGGACCACGGAAACGCGGGAACTGGCCGTCCGTTCCCGTGAGTACAAGGTGCAACGCATCGATGGCCTGCCGGAGAACAAAGTAACGCCAAAACCTGAAGATATTGCCCACATTCAGGCCGATAACGCCCGCATTGGGGAAGCGCGTGGTCGCAAGACTCTCGATCCTTATTTCATGTCCGGCTTTGGCTGGCCGGTCACCGGCCCCGTATCAGGCGTGTTCGGATCGTTGCGCATCCTTAACGGCAAACCCAAAAACCCCCACAATGGAACCGACATCGCCGCCCCACAAGGAACATTGATCGTGGCACCGGCCGATGCCGTCGTCGCCCTGGCCGCCGGCGATATGTTCTATACCGGCATGACGGTGATGCTCGATCACGGCCTTGGCCTGAACAGCGTCTACGCCCACATGAGTGAGATTATGGTTGCCGAAGGGGCGACGATCACGAAGGGAACGGCCATAGGCAAGGTCGGAAAAACCGGGCGGGTGACAGGCCCGCATTTGCATTGGGGAGTAACGTTGGGGCGCACTCATCTGGACCCGGCGCTGCTCGCCGGCACCATGCCGAACGGCTGATCAATCAGGCCAGCGATTGTGCAGCCACAGCCATTGTTCCGGGCGCTCGCGGATCCATTCTTCAAGAATGTCGTTAACCTTGGCCGTGATCGTAGCGATGTCGGCATGGCGGTCGCCACTCGGCGTGATTTCCAGAGGCGGGAAATAGGTAACCCGGAAACGGCATCCGGAAAGCCGCTCGATTTTCCCCGGCACCACCGGACAATCATATTTCAGGGCGAACTGCGCCAATGCCGGGGCGGTCATGGCGTCACGCCCGAAAAATGGCACGGCAATACCGTCATTCATTTTCTGATCGACCAGCATGCCCAGATGTCCGCCTTCACTCAGCAGCTTGATGGCTTGCCTGGCTCCCTTCGAACCTTTGGGGATTAACTCTCCCTCGCCCAACTGCCGCCTGTTGAACAGGCCTTTGACGTACGGGTTGTTGGGAGTCCTGTAAACGATGTGGAGGGGGATGCCGTTGCGGACGATGCCGAGCTGAGGCACTTCCCAGTTGGCCAGGTGGCCGGAAAAGAAAATGCCCGGTTTGCCGTCATCGCGCAGACGTTCAATGTTTTCAACGCCGATCAGTTCAACCTCTGCCCCTTGGCCTTCGAAGCGCAACCGATCACGTAACGGGTATTCGATGAAGGTGCGGCCCAGGTTATCCCACATGGCACGGACGATGGTTTCGATTTCATTATTACTCTTTTCCGGAAAGGCCCTTTTAAGGTTGTGGCGTGCCCTTTCCGTGACGCCCAGGTGCGGCCCAAGGGAGCGCCCCAGCCAGCCGCCGAATCCGGATGCCATGCCAAGGGGAAGCAACCGGATCAAAATGAAGAATATGTGACCGGCGAGTCCCTGAAGGGGGTGGATGATGTGATCGCGAAAATTAAGCGCCATGACCGGCGACCTTTTCAAGCAGCCTCGCGATGGCGGCTTCATCTTGCCAGACGATGGCGGCCCGAACCGGGGTAACTTTTTCACGGAACGCGTCCGGCAGGCGCACCCAGTCTTTTTCTGTGGTCACCAACCGGGCGCCTGATTTTTCTGCTTCGCCGGTCAATCGGTGGGTATCATCCGTCCCGTAGGGGTGGTGATCGGGGAAGCTGTGGAAAGCCAGAACGTCGGCCCCGATTGTTCGTAGGGTCGCCAGAAACTTGTCGGGGCGGCCAATGCCGGCGAAGGCAACCACGGGCTTGCCGGACAATTGCCCGGCTTCTGCATCCGGCTCAAGACTGGCGTGAAGAATTGGCATTTTTGCTGCGTGCTTGAGAATTGTTTCGGCGGTGCCGGTTTCATCCTTGCCGATGATGACGACGGCATGGGCGCGATTCAGCCCGGCGGCCACGGTTTCGCGCAACGGCCCGGCCGGAATGACCCGGCCATTTCCGAAACCATAGCCGCCGTCGACGACGATCAGCGACAGATCCTTGGCCACGGCCGGGTTCTGGAATCCATCATCCATGACGATGGCGCTTGCCCCGGCACCGGCGGCGGCTTCGCAGCCGGGTCGCCGGTCGCTGGAAACCCATGTCGGTGCGATGGCCGACAGCAACAAAGGCTCGTCTCCAACATCCCGGAAGCCGTGATTTTGCGGATCTACCCGCAAGGTTCCCGGCTTGCCGCCACCGTAACCGCGACTCAGGAAATGGGGGGTGCCGCCCGCCTCTATCAGCCGCCGGACAATGGAAATGGCGATCGGTGTTTTACCGGCGCCACCGGCAACAAGGTTGCCGACGCAGATGACTGGCACGGCGGCTTTCCAGTGATTGCCTGTCATCATGCGGGTTTCGGTGACAAAACCATATATCCAGCCGAAAGGGGCCAGCATCATGGCGTTCAGTCCGCCGTGTCCCTGTCGCCAGAAATCAGGCGCCTTCATGATCACTCACCTTCGTCATGTATGGTTCGATCTCAGACATGACCGCATCCAGAACACCGGCCTCTGCCGTGGCCACACCAAGAGCGGCCCGGGCGAGTTGGCCGCGCGCTGCGTCGTCACTTAAAAGTCGCCCGACGGCATCGGCCAGGGAGTTTTTATCGGTTACCTGTAGCGACGCCCCGGCGGTTATCAGTTTAGCCGAAATTTCGTCAAAATTGGCCATGTATGGCCCGGTAATGATGGCGCATTCCAGGCGCGCGGCCTCCAGCGGGTTCTGACCTCCCAGGGGCACCAGGGATTTGCCGATGAAAACGATCGGCGATAGGCGGTAAAACAGGCCAAGTTCGCCAATGGTATCGGCGATATAGATGTCGGTATCCGCCGTCACCGGCTGTTTCGACGAACGCAGGGCGACGCTTAACCCTAACGATATCAGCTTATCGGCGATATCGCGTCCGCGCCCCGGATGACGCGGCACGATGATACTCAGCAGTCCCGGATGTTGTTTTTTCAGACGATCATGTGCGGTACCGATAATCTGCTCCTCGCCGGCATGGGTGCTGGCGGCCAGCCACAGCGGCCTGCCGGCAAATATTTTACCGAGGGCTTCAAGCGCCTGCGTGTCGGCGGGCAGGGGCAGGGCGGCAAATTTAAGATTGCCAACGCATCTCGCAGTTTTGGCTCCCAGACTCTTCAGTCGCTCTGCATCGGCGGCAGATTGGCCCAGGCACAGGTCGAACCCTGAAAGAAGGGTTCGTATAAAGCCGGGAAAGCGCCGCCAACCTCTGAGCGAATTGGCTGAAATGCGACCGTTGATCAATATCATGGGAATTTTTCTTTGGGCCGGAACGCTGACAAGATTGGGCCAAAACTCGGATTCCGCCCACAGCACAAGATTCGGCCGCCAGTGATCCAGAAAACACCGAACATGGTCGTAACGATCGACGGGCACATACTGATGCATGGCCTTTTCCGGCAACCGTTCCTTCATCAGCGCCGCCGAAGAAATGGTCCCCGTCGTTACCAACACGTTCCATGTTGGCTTGTCTTTGCGTAGTCGCTCGATCAGCGGCAGCATGGAAAGGGATTCGCCGACGCTTGCCCCGTGAATCCAAACCAGTGGGCCGTCTGGCCGGGGAATGCCGGCCCGGCCCAGTCGCTCGCCGAAGCGCTTGGCGTCTTCCTTGCCGTTCGCCATACGCCGGTTCAGGTAAAGCCGGATTAATGGCCAGCCGATGGTGGTGACGGTTCTGTAAAGAGACAATATCATGATGCCGGCTCCTCAGCCGGTGCCGGCTTGACCGGTTCGTGACCGCACATGATATCGGCTTCGGCGGTAATGGCGTTGAGGCTGCTTTCAATTTTTTGGCGTACGCGCTCCAGTTCATTTTTGTCGGCGGTGTGGGGAACCTCTATTGGCTGTCCCCAGATGATGACGCCCCTGGAAAATGGCAGGGCGAAAACGAAACGGTCCCACGAATTGATGACAATCCGCCGTCTGATCGAATAGGTGACTGGAATAACGGGCACGCCGGCCATGCGGGCAAGGCTGACGATGCCTTCGGACAGGCGCATACGCGGCCCACGCGGCCCATCCGGCGAGATGCCGATGTATTCACCGTCTTTGAGTTTGCCGATCATGGCGCGCAGTGCAGACGTGCCGCCTTTTGATGTGGACCCGGCCAGGGTATGAAAACCAAACATAGAAATGGTGTCGGCGATCAGGCGGCCATCCCGGTGCATGGATATCAGAAGATGAATGGGCTTCGATCTGTCCCAACACCAGTGGACCATCATCAGGCGGCCATGCCAGAAGCTGCTGATGAATGGAAGGTTGTGGCGCCAATAGTGCTTGGGGCCGTCGTCACCGAGGACGGTCCAGCGGGTCGTCAGCCGGACGAAGCGGATATAGACCGCCGCCAGCAGGCATATCAGGGAGCGCGTGAAATCGCTGTCGAGTATTCGTTTGTCGAGCCTCACGTTTCAGACCCCTGTCATCACGAATTGGTGGCCGTAGATTCTTCATTAAACTGAAGGGCATACAGCTTGGCGTAAATACCGTCCTTGGCCACAAGTTCGGAATGGCGGCCTTTTTCGCGTACCTTGCCGTCCTCTATGACGTAGATCAAGTCGGCGTCAACGACGGTGGACAGTCGGTGCGCGATGACCAGTGAGGTGCGGCCGCTCATCAGTTCTTCCAGCGCTGCCTGCACCTGACGTTCCGATTCGGTGTCGAGCGCCGAGGTTGCTTCGTCGAGCAGCAGGATCGGTGCATTTTTAAGCATTGCGCGGGCGATCGCCAGGCGCTGGCGCTGGCCGCCGGAAAGCTTGACACCCTGTTCACCGACAATGGTGTCGTAACCATCGGATAGTCCGACAATAAAATCATGGGCGACGGCATGACGTGCGGCATCGATAATTTCTTCTTCCGTGGCGCCAGCCCGGCCATAGGCAATGTTGGCCCTGACGGTGTCGTCGAAAAGCATTATTTCCTGACTGACCAGGGCGATGTTGGCATGAAGCGAAGCCATTGTCGCATCGCGGACATCGGTATTGTCGATCCGGACGCTGCCGCCGTCGACGTCATAAAAACGCGGGATCATGTTCAGGATCGTCGATTTCCCGCCCCCAGACATGCCGACCAGGGCAACCCGCTGGCCGGCGGGAACGCTAAGGCTGATGTCATTAAGCGCCGGTCGGTCTGCCCCATCGTAGGAAAAGGTAACGTGGTCAAATTCAATATTGCCTGAAACACCCGTAATATCTTTCGCGCCGGGTCGATCGATAATCGCCGGTTCCACGTCGAGCACGTTAAACAGGCGCTCGGCTCCGGCCAGTCCTTCCTGAACGCTGGCATTCAGGTTGGCCAGTCGTTTCATGGGCTCGTAGGCCATCAGCAATGCGGTGATAAACGAAAAGAAGGCGCCCGGCTTGATGGCTTCGTCGATGACCTGGTTGCCGCCGTAAATGATGACAATGGCGACCGCGACCCCGCCCAGCGTCTCCATAATCGGGCTGGACAAGGCGCGGGTGCGCGCCGATTTGAAGGTCAGGTCGAACAGTTTATCAATCAGCCCGGTCATGCGATTTTTTTCGTATTCTTCCATGCCATAGGCCTTGACCACGCGGATGCCCTGGAATGTCTGCTCCAGAAGGGTCATGAACAGGCCGGTTTCAGCCTGGGTATTGGCCGTAACTTTACGCATACGCCGGCCCAGCTTGACGATTGGCAGAAAGGCGACAGGGAAGACGACGATAGCGATCAGTGCCAGTTCCCAGTTTTGGTAGAACATCACCGTGACCAACGCGATCAGGCTCATCAAATCCTTGCCGATGCTGGTCAGCGCGTTTGAGACGACGGCGCGCATCTGGCCGATGTCGACGGTAAAACGTGAAATCAGCGATCCGGTCGCATTGTTGTGGAAAAACGACAAATCCATACGCGAAAGATGCGCAAAAAGACGGTTCTGGTTATCGGCGATAACCCGCAACCCGACACGGCTGATCAGCGAAGCTTGCGCATAATTGGCCGCCCCCTTGACGGTAAAGGTCGCCAGCACGGCGATGCCGACCCATTTCAGGGCGTCACGGTTCTTGGCGATAAAGACATCATCGACGATGGGTTCCATCAGCCACGCAGACATGCCCGTCGCCGCCGAAACCACGATCATGAAAAACACCGCCGCGAAGATCCACCCGGCATAGGGTTTGATGCTTTCGCGGATCAGCCGCCGCATCAGGGCATAACTCGACTGGTGGTGACCACCGCTGGATAAAGTTCGGTCGTTCAAGGCCTTGAAAACCCCTGTTTTTAAGAGCCGGACCATAGCATGCTCTTGGGCGTGGGCCAATGATTGCGGGTTTTAGCGCCCGGCCACCGTCATGCCATTGACGCGCACCGTCGGGGCGTCCGTACCGTAGCGGAATTCCAGGTCGTCGGCGGGGGTTAGTTCCCTGAACATATCTTTCAGGTTGCCGGCGATGGTGACCTCGCTGACAGGGTAGGCCAGTTTACCGTTTTCGATCCAGAAGCCGCTGGCACCACGCGAATAGTCGCCGGTGACCCCATTAACGCCGAAACCGATCAGCTCGGTGACATAGAAGCCCTGATCGATAGCGCCGATCAGATCTTGGGGGCTGATGTCTCCTGGTTCCAAATACAGGTTGCTGACCGACGGCGATGGCGGCGACGAGGTGCCGCGCGAGGCGTTCCCCGTCGTCTCTAGCCCCATCTTGCGGGCTGAGTGCAGATCGAGAATCCATGTGGTCAGTTCGCCACCTTCGATCAGGTGGCGCTTGCGGGTGGCAATACCTTCACCGTCAAACGGGCGCGAGCGAAGGCCGCGTTTTCGGTGCGGATCATCAATAATGTTGATGCCGTCGGCAAACAGTTTTTCGCCCATCTTGTCCTTCAGGAAAGAGGTGCCGCGGGCCACCGCCGCCCCGTTTATGGCGCTCGACAGATGCCCGATCAGGCTGCGCGAAACCCGCGGGTCGAATACGATCGGAGCCTCGGCCGTTTCAACCTTGCGGGGGTTGAGGCGGCGGATCGTTTTTTCACCGGCGCTTTTTCCGATTGCCTCGGGCGCGGTCAGGTCATTCAGGAACACGGTCGATGAATAATCGTAATCGCGTTCCATTTCGGTGCCAGCACCTGCCAGCACCGAGGCGCTGATCGAATGATGGGAATTTGCATATTCTTGCGCGAAGCCGTTGGACGCGGCCATGGCCACCCGGCCCATGCCCCAGCCGGCATTGCCGCCTTCGGAATTGGTGATGCCGGGAACAGCGCGCGCCGCGTCTTCAGCGCGGAGTGCGCGTTCTTTAAGTTCGTCGGCAGTGGGCTCCGCCGGATCGAAGGACTCTATATCGGGAAAATCGGTTGCCAGTTGTTCCGGCTCGGCCAGTCCACAATCCGGGTCTTCCGGCACGGCACGGGCCATGGCGACGGCGCGGCTGCAAAGCTCGTCCAGGGTATCTGGTGCGCTGTCGGAGGATGAGACGATGGCCTGGCGCTTGCCGATGAAAACGCGCAACCCCAGATCGGAGCCTTCCGAACGTTCCAGATGTTCCGGTTTTCCTAAACGTACGGCCTGGCTCAGCGATACGCCGGTAACGGCAATGGCGTCGGCGGTATCGGCTCCCGCTTTAAGGGCGCGGCCGATCAAGTCTTCGAGGAGGTTCAATTGTTCATTCATGTTTGCAAGATGGTCTTTCAGGGAACGTCATGCAAGCGCGCCATGCTGTGCATGATCCACTTGCGAGTCAGTTTTTCCTGCACCGCGTTCTGGCGCAGGCGCTGGCCCAGGGACGGGAAGACGACCTGATCAAGGGTCTGGTCCTGATTAAAGCACGAGAAAATGACTGTTTCCTCGCCGGTTTTCGGGTCCCGGTGCAGTTGCAGGCACTGGGCGCAGATCTCCTTCATCATGCACTGCATCGGCGAATTGATCGAGCCGATAGCGATGTGACCGGGCTTCAGGTGTTCTTTTAGAACATCGTGACGGGCCTCGGCGACGGCCTTCATCATCATGTCGGAACCGATGACGATCAAGCGGTCGGCCTCAGGAAGGGCGATTTTAGCCTCCCCCAACTGGCCCGTGGCATAAGCTTGCATGGCCTGGACCACGTTGCCGACGAATGTCATATCGCCATCGCGGCCCGGCGTGAAACCGGGGGCCTCGTCGCAGCACCAGACGACGGTATCGGCGGCGGCCTCGATGTTTTCAATATGGTAGCGGTCGCCGGTTCCCTTGTAGGCGGCGAAATAAAGGACTTTCGAGCCTGCGGCACGCAATGCCTGGCCAATGGAAAACAGCACCGCATTGCCAAGCCCGCCCCCGATCAGCATCACCGTTTCATCGCCCGGTGTTTCTGTCGCGGCGCCGGTCGGCCCCATCAGGACCACATGTTCGCCCGGCCTTAACAGCTCGCACAAAGAAGACGAGCCGCCCATCTCAAGGACGATGGTGGCGACCAGGCCTTTCTCGACATCGACCCAGGCACCGGTCAGGGCTTGGCCTTCCATGCCCAGTACGGTGTCGTCGGTGCGCCGGGCGTTGGCTTCATAATTTTGCAGGCGGAAGAACTGCCCTGGCTTGAAAGTTTTGGCGGCTAGCGGCGCATGCAAAATGACTTCGATGATATTCGGTGTCAGGCGGATGACCTTTTCAATGCGGGCCCGAAGTCCGTGATCGAGATCCCGGACAAGATCGGCGGCAGCAACATCTGTTGGCTGCTTTTTGGCGAGCAGGCGATTGACCACCGGATAGCCACGCTTGGCACTGCCGAAGGCCTTGACCACATTACCGGCGAACGACGGATGAAGATCGCCAAAGAAAGTAACGGCGCGGCCATCTTCCATAATCTGCATGGTCATATGCGGCGTATCGGGTTTCGACGACCATTCCGGGGTGACCGGGATGCCGTCTTCGTCGGTGGCCTGGAAATACTTGCCGTTCATGTCGATGCTGCCGGGGTATTCGCGGGCCAGTACCGTGTTGGGCTGGGTGCCGGCGGCAATCAAAATCGCGCGCGCCGGCAGTGACAATACGTCGGCGGTTGATTCCAGGCGGCCTTTTTCGTTTATTTCCTGTCGTTCCAGCCGGATCGCCTGGGCATGGCCATGTTCATCAATATCGACGGCAACCGGCGACAGCAGTTCGGCGATGCGTACGCCTTGTTCGAAGGCCTTGGTGACTTCCTCGTGGTTGAGGGTATAGCTGGGGGCATCTTTCAGGCGGCGGCGATAGGCGATGGTGGCCCCGCCCCAGGAATTAAGAAGGGGGGCAAAATCGGGGCTGCGGTTTTCGGCCCTGGCCGCTTGGCGCTCGGCGCGGATGGCGCGGCCGTGCTCAAGAAATTCTTCGGCGAATTCCTGTTCTTCGGCTGTCCAGCCAGTATCGGCTTCGTCGGTGGCTTGCAGGGCTTCGTATCGGGAGAGAAACTTTTCCACCTGGTTGACATAATAAGCCAGCGCCTCGGTCGCCGTGTCGATGGCGGTCAGGCCGCCGCCGATAACGACCACCGGCATGCGGATATTCAGGTTGGCGACGGAATTATTCTTCGCCGCCCCGGTCAGTTGCAAGGCCATCAGGAAATCGGAAGCCTGCCGGACACCGCGGGCCAGGCCGCCCGGAATGCCCAGCACCGTCGGCTTGCCGGCCCCCATGCACAACGCCACATGGTCAAAGCCCATGGCGAAGGCCGATTCGGTGGTGATGGCACCGCCGAAGCGGACGCCGCCGTATAGGGTATAACGACTGCGGCGCTCGAGCAGGATGCGGATCAGCTTCAGGAAGTTTTTATCCCAGCGAACGGTAATGCCGTATTCGGCGACGCCGCCGAAACCGGCCATGACCCGGTCATTGAGGGGCTCTTTAATGTCGTCAAAATTATGAATCGCGGCAAACGGCACCCGTTCGCCGCTTTGCGTAATACCGCTTAAGGAAGGCTCAAGCGGTTCAATTTTGGCGCCATCGATACCGACGATGGTGTGGCCTTCATTCATCAGGTGGTGGGCGAGGGAGAACCCGGCCGGGCCCATGCCGACGATGAGAACCTTGTAACCGCTACCCGACTTCGGGATCGGACGTTCGATATTCAGCGGGTTCCATCGAGTCAGCAGAGAATAAATCTCGAACCCCCACGGCAGTTCCAGCACATCTTTCAGGGTGCGGGTCTCGGCTTGGGGAATGTCGACCGGTTCTTGCTTCTGATAGATGCACGATTTCATGCAGTCGTTGCAGATTCGGTGTCCGGTGCCGGCTGCCAGTGGATTGTCGATGGCGATAATAGCCAGGGCGGCGACGGCATGGCCGTCAATTTTTGCCTGATGGAATTCGGAAATTTTTTCTTCCAGCGGACACCCTGCCAGGGGCACGCCAAGCTCGTTGCTGGTAAAGGCAGCGCTTTGTTTATCGCGGATACCCTTGGAGCACGAATCCTTGCCGCGGTCATGGCAAATCACACAGTAATTGGCCTGATCCAATGCGCCAGTCAGATCGCACCCCTGGTCTGTCAGGGCAAAGCCATCGCGCGGGTGTTGCTTGGCCGGGTCCAGGCACAAAAAGTCGATGCCGTGGTCGGGGTCGTGGACGGTGTCGGCCTCGACCAGATGCTGAAAATCCATTTTTTCCGGCACCCGGAACAGGATATCGGTGCCGTGACGGGCTTTTCCGGCGTCCGTATGTAATGCCCATCCGGCGTAACGGGTGGCCATATCCAGATTTTTCTCGTTGGCGTCCTCATCGTCGAGCCAGCCCATGACGGTTTTGGCGAAGGACAATTGATCGAACCCACCCATCAGCGGGGTCAGCTTTGATTCCAGTGCCGCGCCGTCGATGGTTTCAGCCTCGTCCGGTTTTATTTTCTTGGCGGCCCGGCGCTGCACGAATAACCGCTTGCAGGTAAAAAGCGGTGCCAGATCCTGGTGACGTTCGGCAAGGGCCCGAACTTCAGCCGCGATACCGAACAGCCCACCGATAAAATCATCCACATGGGGCGAGAGAGCCAGCAGCAGGTCGGACTGATCCTTGGCCGACAACCCATCGGCGGTATTGCGCGCCGCAATCAGTTGCGTTTTGAGGCCATCATCGACCGCGCCCAGATGGTCGAGGAAAAACCCATCGATGCGGCCCAGGCCTTTATCGTCATACAGGTCTTCGAATTCGAGGCCGTGGGCGAGGCTGAGATCGGGCATATTATCCATGGGTCCGGGCCGACATATGGCCAAAAAGTTGTGATTGTGACTGTCAGGGTCTTATATATGGAGGATAATCGATTGCAAGTAAAACAGGGTGAGGAGCCAGGTCCGTGACATACGCCGGGGATATTACATCACAACAAACATGGGACAGGCTGATGACCGATTCCCAGTCCGTGCTGCTTGACGTACGGACGCCGCCGGAATGGAGCTATGTGGGCATTCCCGATATTTCATCCATGGGCCGTGAGCCGGTGCTGGTGCCGTGGCTGTTGTTTCCGTCCAACGAGCAGAACCCGGATTTTGTCGCCCAGATCGAGGCCGCCATCCCTGACAAGGATGTCCCGTTGCTGATCGTTTGCCGGTCCGGGGTGCGCTCGAAGGCGGCCGCCATCATGCTGACGGCGGCCGGGTTCAAGACCTGTCACAACGTCGACCACGGTTTTGAAGGCGACAAGGATGGGGCCGGACACCGGGGCACGGTCAACGGCTGGAAAGTTGACGGCCTGCCCTGGTTGCAAGGTTAGGTTACAAGGTTAGGTGCAGGGCTAAGCCGCGCCGAGCGCCCGGTCCAGATCCTCTTTCAAATCTTCCACATCTTCCAGACCCACCGATAGGCGGATCAGGCCGTCGCCGACGTTCATAAGGCTGCGCTCTTGCGGACTCAGCCGCTGATGGGTGGTCGTCGCCGGGTGGGTAATCAGGCTTTTGGCATCGCCCAGATTGTTGGAGATGTCGATTATGTCGACCCCGTTCAGCACCCGGAACGCTTCGTTCCGTCCGCCGGGAACCTCAAACGAAACAATGGTCGAGCCTGAGTTGTTCATCTGCCGCATGGCCAGGTCGTGTTGCGGGTGGCTGGCCAGGCCCGGATAGATCACCCGGGCGATGCCTTTTTTGCCTTCCAGATGGCTGGCCACGGCAAGGGCGTTTTCAGACATTTTGTTGACGCGCAGGTCCAGGGTCTCGAGACCCTTCAGCAAAATCCATGCATTGAATGGGCTTAAGGTCGGCCCTGTGTTGCGCAGGAAAGGGCGCAACTGGTCCATGGCAAACTCCTCGTCGTTGCTGAGGATCGCGCCGCCCATGGTTCGCCCCTGACCGTCGATGTGCTTGGTCGCCGAATAACAAACGATGTCGGCCCCAAGTTGCAACGGCTTTTGCAGAACCGGCGTTGCGAACACGTTGTCGATAACGACCCGGGCCCCGGCCTTGTGGGCCAATTGGGAAACGGCAGCGATATCAATAATTTCAAGGGTCGGGTTCGACGGAGTTTCCATAAATACGGCATTCGCCGGTTTCGACAGGGCTCTTTCCCATTCGCTTAAATCCGTGCCGTCAATAATTTCCGTTTCGATGCCATAAGTGGGCAGCAATACGGTGACGATGTAATGACACGAGCCGAACAGGGCGCGCGACGAAACCACCCGGTCGCCGGTCTTTAACTGGCTCATCAGGGCGGCGCTGACGGCGGCCATGCCGCTGGCTGCAGAGGCGCAATACTCGGCGCCTTCGAGCAGCTTCATGCGGTCTTCGAACATGTTTGTGGTCGGGTTATCGTAGCGCGAATAGACAAGCCGGTCGATGTCGCCCTTGAAGGCGCTCTCGGCCTCTTCTGCTGATGCATAAACATAGCCCGAGGTTGGGAAAATAGCCTCGGATGTTTCGTCAAAATGCGAACGCTGGGTGCCGCCGCGAACCATCTGGGTCGCCGGTCGCCAGTTTTTTGGGTCTGTCTTGTCTTCGCCCATTGTCTTTCTCTCTTTCCTGTCACTCGATGTATTAGCCGGGGCTTTGACCAATAAAAAAGCCCCGACCGGTCGGGTCAGGGCTCTACGAGCGCCGACCGTTTAGCGAGTTTTTAAAGTGGCCGCAAGCAGGTCGTGCAAATCGCCACATGTGGGTTTGTCTTAATCCGACAATGCCAAGGGGTCAAGAAAATTCAATCATCCTTAGGGGCCGCCAACGCCCGGCGCAGGCGTCGGATGCCAAACCAGATCACCCCGATGACGATGGGCAATGACAATCCGGTGACCATGTCGGAATTGATCGGAAGTCCGGCTGCCTTGACCGATTTTGCGGCATAATTAACCATCCCCAGCAGGTAATAACTGATGGCGACGACAGAAAGCCCTTCGACAGTTTCCTGCAGGCGAAGCTGTGTTCTGGCCCGGCGGTCCATTGATTCGAGCAAATCCCGGTTTTGTTCCTCCAGCGCCACGTCGACCCGGGTGCGCAGCAGGGCGCTGGCCCGACCGATGCGTTCCGACAGGGTGGTAATGCGTTCTGCGGCGGCACGGCAAGTATCCATGGCCGGGGCGAGGCGGCGAATAACGAATTCGCCCGGCGGCTGCAGGCCACGGACCTGACTGATGTCTTCAATCCGTACTTCACGCAGTTCCTTGATGCGGCGCGTGACCAGCGCGTGATAGGCGCTGGATGCGGTGAACCGATAGTTGACATCAAGGGACAGGCCTTCAATGCGTGCCGCCAGCGTTGTCAGGGTCTTCAGTGTCTGGCGTTCATCCTCGCTACCATCATTTTCAGCCATGCCGTTGATCAGGTCGCGCAGTGTGCGTTCGGCTTCAGCCACTTTGGGAAACAGATCGCGGGCCAACGGAAACGACAGCATTGCCATCATGCGATAGGTGCCGACCTCAAGCAGTCGTTGCACCAGCCTGCCAGCCTGACGTTGATTCATGCCGTTGTTGCGGACAAGAATGCGGTTGAATCCGTCTTCATGGACACGAAAATCCGTCCACACCAGGGCTTGGCCGCCGCGCATACCGCTGCCGGTGACCGTATTGTTGGCGAACAGGCTTGCCAGACTGGCGAAGTCGCGTTCGGGCATATCTTCCGATTCAAGCACCAGATGGGTGGCCGATAGCACCTGGCCCGGAAGGTTGCTCATCCAGTCGGCGGGGATGCGGCCGATAACCGGGTCAGCGAAGGGGTCTTTAAAGGCGCCGTCGGCATAGAAGGTGATGGAAGAAAATTCCGTATGGCGTTCCCATTTAAAGCGAAGCTCAGAGCCTGATCCGCTTTCCAAGACGCCGGAATGGTGGGTGGCCCCGGTATCCGGTCCCGGTGCGCCGAAAGAAGCGCACAGGCTGGTAATATGGCGATGGTCGGCGGCGGTCTGGCCTTCCCCCGACAGCACCACCAGATGGGAAACCCTGATTGGCGGGCGGACAAGACCATAGGGCCGGGCGTGGACTTCTTCAGCCAGTTCCTTGCGTAGGGTATGTTCGGGAAAGGGGTTCATCTCGATATTCTCTGAAAACTTCCTATATTCAGCTAGTGTATCCGTCACCGGGGCGCTATGAAACCCCTTGCGACGGCAATTATGAACGATAAAGGACGACTATGAGCGACCTTTCCCAAACGGACGATCTTTTTTTCAACCGCACCGGCATGGACCGCGCCCGCGTCGAGGGCCTGACGGATGAAGCGCTGAGCGGCGCCGATGACGGTGAGCTATTTTTGGAATACAGCCAGTCGGAAGCCGTTGTTTTTGATGACGGCAGGTTGAAAAGCGCCAGTTTTGATACTTCGCAAGGGTTCGGACTGCGCGCCGTTGCCGGTGAGGTGACCGGCTATTCCCATGCTTCGGAGCTGAGCGAAGATGCCATTCGGCGGGCCGGAGATACGGTCAAAACCGTACATGCGGGCCACGGCGGAACTTTGGCCGCCCCCCCGACCGGGACCAACGCCCATCTGTATGTGGATGATAATCCCCTTAGCCTTGTCGAATTTGAGACCAAGGTGAAACTGCTGGCCGATATTGACGCCTATGCGCGCGCGAAAGACGAACGGATCGCCCAGGTTTCGGCGTCGTTGCTGGGAAGTTGGCAGGCGGTACAAGTATTGCGTCCGGGCGGGATACATGCCGCCGATATCCGCCCCCTGGTGCGGCTGAATGTATCGGTCGTCGTCGCCGTAGGTGACAGAATGGAATCGGGCAGCTTCGGCACTGGTGGCCGGGTGCCTTACGATGAGTTTCTTAAACCTGAATGCTGGAAGAAGGCCGTCGATGAGGCCCTGCGTCAGGCTTTGGTTAATCTGGAATCAGTGCCCGCGCCGGCGGGCGAGATGGATGTGGTGCTGGGTCCGGGCTGGCCGGGAATTTTGTTGCATGAAGCCATCGGCCATGGCCTGGAAGGCGATTTCAACCGCAAGAAAACCTCTGCTTTTTCCGGCTTGCTTGGTGAACGGGTAGCGTCACCGGGTGTTACGGTGATTGACGACGGCACCTTGATGGACCGGCGCGGCTCGATCACCATTGATGATGAAGGGACGCCGGGACAGCGCAATGTGCTGATCGAGGACGGCATCTTGAAAGGATACATGCAAGATCGCATGAATGCCCGCCTGATGGGGGTGCGCCCGACCGGTAACGGGCGACGGCAGAGTTATGCCTACGCGCCGATCCCGCGCATGACCAACACCTGCATGCTGGCCGGGCCGGACGATCCGGCGGAAATTCTAAAGTCAGTCAAAAAAGGTCTCTACGCCACCAACTTTGGCGGCGGACAAGTCGATATCACCTCCGGCAAGTTCGTTTTTACCTGCACCGAGGCCTACATGATAGAGGACGGCAAGATCGGTGCCCCGGTCAAGGGCGCGACCCTGATCGGCAACGGCCCCGATGTGCTGACTCGCGTTTCGATGATCGGCGACGACATGCAGCTTGATCCCGGCGTCGGCACGTGCGGCAAGGATGGGCAGGGCGTTCCCGTCGGCGTCGGCCAGCCGACCATACGCATCGACGGGTTGACCATCGGCGGCACGGCGGCCTGACTTCACAGATGATGGCTATTTGGCCTTCTTGCCCTTGAGGTCCAAGGCGATGACGTTTTCTCCGTCGATGAGTTCCCTGGCAAGGGTATTTTCGTGCCCCAGTTTATCGATGATTTTTTCCAGATCACGTTCGACGATACGCGAGACCTCTGCATCGACGACATCTGAATATTCAAGGAATATGCGGGTAGCTCGGGAAATGTCCCGCGTTCCCGACCGGTCGCGGATGGATTTGATCAGTGACGCCCCGGCCGCGTGCATCAGGCGGTGTGGCTCTTCCAGTTGCTTGAATTCGCGCCGTGTATTGCCGCCTTCGCCGACTTCGCCCATGTACCATTGGCTTAAACGGCAACGGGCCGGACTGTGGGCAAGGTCCATCTTGGGCAGGCCGGCCCATTCGTCCGGGTGGGTCATGGCCAGGGTCAATGCTGCATCCAGAACCTTGCGGCGATAAGAGATATGATTGACCCATGCATTGTACAGCAGCCCGAAGGTCGATCCGGGCCAGCGCGGTTCGTCACTGCACAGTTTTGTGTATTCTTCGATCCCGATCGCCGGGCTGATCCAGTGTCCCTGCACTTCGTTGCATCCAGCGGACATCAGGTAGGTGTAGGTGCCCTTGCTTTCGACGCCTTCGGCGATGGTCTTGATCGACAGTTCCCGTGCCATGTAAAGACTGGAGCGCACAATATGGGTGCTTTTGACATCCTTGGTCATGCGCAAGACGACGCCCTGGTCCAGTTTCAGTGCCGATATGGGCAAGCGACTCAGAAGATCCAGCGACGAATAGCCGGTGCCAAAATCATCCATGGCGATTTCAACACCAAGCGCCACCAGATCAAGCAGCGACGTCATGATACGGTCCGAATTGTCGACGACGGCGGTCTCGGTGATTTCAACCTGGATGTTGCCGGGATTGATGCGCTTGGAGCCGATGAAACTACGCAGCATTTTCACCAGATAGGGCGAATCAAGGTCGCGGGCGGATATATTGAAGGCGATCTGGATGTCGGCCTTGGTTTTGCGGATGGTCTCGATGTTTTCTATCAGCTCAGGCAGCATGACCGCCGTTATATTGGTGATGAAACCAGAACTTTCTGCCAGCGGTAGAAACTGCCCGGGAAAGATAACGGTGCCATCCGGCTTGATCCACCGGAGCAGGGCTTCGCCGCCAACGATTTCGCCACTGACAAATGAAACTTTCGGCTGGAAATGAAAACAGAATTCACCGTGATGCAGGGCGCGTTCTATTTCACTGGTGTCAATTTTATGTTTCGTCATGAAACCGAAGCCGCCTATTCATTCCCTATCGACGGAATCTTTATAGCCTGCCATGACGGGGCGGGCAAAGGCCTGAGATCAATATGCATACTCCTTGAATACCGGATCGATGCATCTTTTCCATCGACGGTTATAGGCGCTGAGCAACTCTTCGGCTGGCGATATCCCTGATTCTGCTATCTGAAACAATGGGTTAAGGAAGTGAGTCTCATCGAGGCCAACCCAATCCAGAACGTTTCTTCGTGACAGGCCGCCGTGAGAAATTTCCAGGGCGTCGAGGGCAATATCGCCAACGGTGCCATTTCTGAACGGGGTGCTCAGGGCCTGCTTCGGCACATCGCGGCGGAGCGCCAGATGTTCCTCCGGGGTCCAGTCCTTCACCAGTTCCCAGGCGGCCTCGCGGGCCTGGCTATCATAAAGAAGTCCGACCCAGAAAGCCGGCAAGGCACACAAT
The DNA here is from genome assembly GCA_013204045.1 of Rhodospirillaceae bacterium. Lineage (GTDB taxonomy): Bacteria > Pseudomonadota > Alphaproteobacteria > Rhodospirillales > JABHCV01 > JABMOQ01. Next base: position 39,805 of record JABMOQ010000170.1, read on the forward strand.
CGATTCCACGGCCCGCCATCGGCACCGCGCATTTCCAGAAATTTTTTCAGGCGCACTTCCGGAAAGGCGACGGTCAGGTGATTCTCCCAATCGGTCATGGTCGGTAGCTCGCCGGGAAGGCCGGGTAGTTTAGCGTCCATGAAGTCGCGGAACGATTGCCCGGAGACATCAATGTATTCGCCATTTCGATAAACGAAATACATGGGTACATCGAGCATGTAATCCACGTAACGCTCGAAACCGAAGCCATCTTCAAAAACAAAAGGCAGGGTACCGCAACGGTCGGGATCGGTGTCGGTCCAGATGTGGCTGCGGTAGCTCAAATATCCGTTCGGCTTTCCGTCCTTGAACGGGGAATTGGCCCATAACGCCGTGGCGATTGGTTGCAGGGCCAGGGATATGCGAAACATCTGGACCATGGTCGCTTCGCTGTCGAAGTCCAGATTGACCTGCACCGTGCAGGTTGACTGCATCATTTCCAGACCCATGCTGCCTTTCTTCGGCATGTAGTTGCGCATAATTCCGTACCGCGATTTCGGCATCCACGGCATTTCCGCGTGGGGCGTGCGCGGATGATAACCAAGCCCGATAAAACCAATGCCCAGATCTTTGGCAATTTCCTTGACCTGTTTCAGGTGTTCGGCGACTTCGCTGCATGTTTGATGAATGTTTTCTAGCGGCGCGCCGGACAGCTCGACCTGTCCTGCCGGCTCAAGGGTAATCGAGCTGTTATCGGGCTTGGTCAAGGCGATCGGTTTGCCGTTTTCCAGTACCGGCTGCCAGCCGAATTTTATCATGCCTTCCAGCAGTGCCCGGACGCCGCGCTCCCCTTCATATTGCAGCGGGCTCAGATCATCCACAAGGTAGGCAAACTTTTCGTGTTCGGTGCCGATGCGCCATTTCTCGGGCGGCTTGCACCCGGATTCCATGTATTCGAGCAGGTGATTTTTGTCGGCGATGGTGTCGCTGGTAGGGGTGCTATCTGCGGGCATTGAATACATATCCGTTGTTGAAACGTGGTGATGACGTCCAGTCACCGATGAGGGCTTGCCAGCATGAAACGACAGCCAATGCTGCGGTTTCGGCGCGAAGAATTCTGGGGCCCAGGCCGATGCGTCTAACAAAGGGTAGTTTTCCAAGGGCGTCAAGTTCCGCGGCGGAAAAGCCACCCTCTGGTCCAATCAGGAAACCGGCGGACATCGTCGTTTTGGTATTGCCGAGTTCGGCCACCACATCGACCAGTGGCGGACCGCCGCCGGTTTCGTCAGGCACCAGCAGCCACCTGCTGGCCGGCCAGTTCTCGATCAGTATGCTCAATTTTACCGCGTCTGCCACCTCCGGGACGCTCAGGCGATCACACTGCTCGGCGGCTTCTATGGCGATTCCGGCCAGCCTTTCGGATTTAACCCTTTCCGTATTGGTGTGTTCGGTGAAAACCGGGAGCAGTCGCGCGACACCAAGTTCGGTCGCTTTTTCGATGATAAAATCGGTGCGGGCTTTTTTTAGCGGTGCGAAAGCCAGCCACAGATCCGGCTCGGATATTTGAGGACGAAGTTGAGACATGACGGCGAGGCGGCAGGTTTTCTTGTTTGCGTCTTCAATCCGCGTCAGCCAGTCGCCGTCACTGCCATTGAAAAGCACCACGCCGGCGCCATTGCCAAGACGCATGACATGCAACAGATAATGGGCCTGTCCTGGGTTCGGCTCGACGGCGGCACCCTCGGTCAGGGCGGCGGCGGTGAACAGGCGGGCCTGTGGTATTTCTTCGGACATGACAGCATCATAGGCGACGGAGTAATCTTCGACCATGACAAGTGTATATAAAAGTGCTGCCAGCGATATGCCGGAAGCGACCTGGGTCGACCGCTGGATGCCGAAAAAATTAAGGCCCTACCTGCATCTGGCTCGCGTTGATCGACCGATTGGCACATGGTTGCTGCTGCTGCCGTGCTGGTGGAGCGTCGCCCTGGCCAGCGACGGCTTGCCTGATATAAGGCTCATGGCGCTGTTCGCTATCGGCGCGGTAATCATGCGGGGCGCCGGTTGCACCTTGAACGATATCGCCGACCGGGATTTCGACGCCCGGGTCGCGCGCACCGCTACCCGGCCGATCCCGTCGGGCGCTGTTTCCACCGGTCGCGCGATCGGATTCCTTATTGCGTTGCTCTTCCTGGGCCTTGCCGTGCTGCTGCAATTCAACCTGTTCGCCGTCAAAATCGGCGCCGCCTCGCTGGCCATTGTTGCCATTTACCCATTTATGAAGCGCATCACCTACTGGCCGCAGGTCGTCCTCGGGCTGGCCTTTAACTGGGGGGCGTTACTGGGCTGGGCCGCGGTCAGGGGCGATCTGGCGGCGCCGGCCGGGGTTCTGTATCTGGCCGGGCTTTTGTGGACGCTGGGGTATGACACCATCTATGCCCACCAGGACAAGGAAGACGACATCCTGGTCGGCATCAAGTCGACGGCCCTTAAATTAGGCCAGCAAACCAAGCCGTGGCTGATTGCCTTTTATGGCGGCGCTATCGTGTTGATCGCATGGTCAGGGATGCTGGCTGATTTAAATTGGCCATTCTATATGGTGTTGCTGGGCGCCTCTGCCCATCTGTTCTGGCAGGTTAGGGGGCTCGACATCGATGATCCAAAGGATTGCCTGAGCAAGTTCAAGTCGAACCGTCATTTCGGCTGGATCACTCTGGCTGCTGTGCTTGCCGGGAAATTCTAAACCGCAATAACGCTGAATCCGCCGAATGCGAAGGGTAGGGAGCCCCGGGCCAGTTTTTCCGTGCGCGCCAGTCGTACATCGGGGCTGTCGATATGTTCCCTGATGAAAATGTCGATGTGGCTCTCCGGTTGCAGCCGATCGCGGGTCATGTGCAGGACGTCGGTCTGGGTCATCGCCGTCCACCGCCGGGCCGTTGCCGGCACCTCGGCTAGGGCCAGCGGTTCGCCCTGGTGGGTTAACGATCCGCGCCTGCCGATATAGGCATAGGCCCAGTGCAGGGTGTCGCCGCCTTCGGTTTCCATGTGGATGCCGTCAAGGCGACCGAAGTCGTAGTTCATGCCGACCGCCTCGGTTTCATGCATGCGGGTCAATTCCTCTTCCGTCAGCCAGTTGGCGAACAGTTCCACGTGGGTGCCCGGCGTATGATGCAGGGTCGCCGGAACCGATCCGTAATTGCTGAAATGGGGCGAATAAACGGCGTCAAAATCTTTTACCGTGACCTTCAGGACGGGGATCGGGCCGCGAGATTTGTCGGAAAATTTGCGGCCCAGTTGTTCTGGTGACTGGTTGGAGCCACAGGCAATGACCGGAAAGCGTCCGGCAAGGTCGGGCATGGGCTCGCCTTCCAGTAACTCGCGGTGACCATCGCCGTGCAAGACATATGAACGGGCTGGAATATGGAAGGGGTAGGCCTTGGCGTGATCGACGGGGGCCACGTTTTAACTGCCGCCGTTATCCAGATACTGCGAGATATCAACATCGTCGATCTGTGACGGCATCAGGAATTTTTCGGCATAGATTTTGTACACGCCGGACTTCAGGAACAATTCGAACAAATCCGGGTCGATGTGCTGATCCTTTTTCATGAATGACAGAATCTTGATGCTTTCGCTCAATGTCTTGGCCTTCTTGTAGGGCCTGTCGCAGGCGGTCAGCGCCTCGAAGATGTCGGCGATGGCCATCATGCGGGCGGGTAGCGACATATCCTTTTTGCTTAATCGCTTGGGATAGCCGGTACCGATCATGGTTTCGTGATGGCCGCCGGCGATTTCGGGAACCTTGAGCAGGTTCTTCGGAAACGGCAACTGGCCCAGCATGGTGACGGTCTGGACCATGTGGTGGTTAATTTTGTAGCGTTCCTCAGGTGTCAGGGTGCCCTTCTGGATACACATGTTGTAAAGCTCGCCCCGGTTATACATGCTGGTCGGCTCGTCCATCTTGAAGCCGAAGGGATTGTCG
>JABMOQ010000001.1 GCA_013204045.1 Rhodospirillaceae bacterium
CTGCTCTACCAACTGAGCTACCCGGGCATCGTCCCTGAACGGGAAGAGAAGGCGCTTATAAAAGAAAACCCCTACCCTGTCCAGCATCCCCGAAAAGCCTAGTCCTCGGGTGCTTCATCGTCGAAACCCGCTTCCTCGTCGGAAGCGATGCGGTAGCTTTCATTGAGCCAGCCGCCAAGATCGAGATCGGCGCACCGTTTGGAGCAAAAGGGCCGATAATCTTCGACAGACGGCTTGCCGCACTTGGGGCACGACTTGCCGCCGATGCGCCTGAGCGGCACCACCTTGCCCGTATTGGCCTTCTTATCAGCCATCGATGCCCTCTCCCTGAATGTGACTGGCCATAACCTCCGCCAGGGTCGCCCTTTGCCGCTTTCGCGTCAACTCGACCAGGCCAAAGCGGGTGAAGCCGCCGACAAATACCGGGACCGGATCGCCGGAAACGGCTGATTTCAACCGATCGAGCAATTTCGACTGGTTGGCCGGGCGCTTCATGGAAACAAAGTCGATAACCAGAAGCCCGCCAAGATTCCTGAGGCGGATCTGGCGGGCGATTTCATCGGCCGCATCCAGGTTGGTTTGCAGGGCAGTTTCCTCGGCCCCGCCACGGGCTGTGCCGCCGGCATCCACATCAATGGCGATGAGAGCCGGGGTTTCGCTGAAATGAACCCGGCCGCCCGAGGGCAAAGATACTTGTTCGGCCAGAGCCGCCTCGACGTCGGCCTCGACGCTGTCGCTGCCGCTTTGAAAGGATTCAAACAACGGTTTTATATTCTGGTAATGGTGAAGCCGTTCGTGCAATTCGGGAATCAATTTCTGGCAATAGGTGCGGGCGCGGGTGAAGGCCGCCGGATCGTTGATGACAATTTCGCCAAACGCCGGGCAGTCCAAATCACGCAGGCACGCCAGCACCGGGTCGGCGCCGGCCAGCAGCAGCGATGGTGGACGCCCCAAATCGCGCCCGGCCTCGATGGCCGCCCATTCTTCGCGCAAGGAGTCTATGTCCTGGCGGATATACTGTTCCGCCACGCCTGCGGCGGCGGTGCGCACGATGAAGCCTTCGCCGGGCTCCACCAGGCCTTCAAGCAAGGCCGCCAGATGGGCCCGCGCGGCGCCGTCGTCTATGCGCCGGGATATCCTGATTTCCCCGTCCCCCGGTGTCATCACCAGGGTGCGCCCGGTCAACGCCAGGCGCGTCGTCAACTTTGGCCCCTTACCCTCGAACCCATCGCGCTGAACCTGAACGAGCACCTTGTCGCCCTCGGCCAGATAATTGGAAATTTTTTCAGATTTTTCAGGGTTCCTGCCAAGCGGCCTGGTCTCGGACAAGGCCAGAAACCCGGAACGCTGCTGGCCAATGTCGATAAAGGCGGCGGCCAGCTGTTCGGCCGCCCGCTCGACCCGGCCAAGATAGATGTTGCCGGCGATGCTGGCGCTTTTCGTGGTGACGACGGTCAACCCGGTCAGGCGCCCGTCCGTGATCTCTGCAATACGGGTCAGGTCGCCATCTATGTCGATCAGAAGTTTGCCCGCGCCTGCCATCCCCTAGTCGCCCGTTTGCGGTTTGAAACCAAGCCCCGCCAGCAGGGATGAAACCTCGAACAGCGGCAGGCCGACAACATTGGAATATGATCCGTTGATTTTTTTCACGAATGCCGCCGCCCGCCCCTGCACCGCATAGCCACCGGCCTTGCCATGCCATTCACCGGATGCCACATAAAGTTCGATTTCCGCTGCCTCGAGGCGCTTGAAGGAAACCGTCGTCGTCACCAGGCGCCCGTGGGCGATCCCGTCCGCGTCGATGACAGAAACACCGCCGATGACCCGGTGGCGGCGCCCCGACAACTTGGCCAGACACTGGCGCGCCTGTTCTTCCGTTTCGGCCTTTGGCAGCATACGGCGGCCAAGAGCGACCACCGTATCGGCGGCAATGATCAGTGAGCCGGGGTGATTTTTTGCCACGAAAGCAGCCTTTTCACCGGCCAGCCGTTTTGCCAGCTCGACCGGCAATTCGCCCTTACAAGCGCGCTCGTCGATATCGGCCGGGATAATCTTATGTGGAAAAATGCCGATCTGGGCCAGCAGGTCAACCCTTCTCGGCGATGCCGAAGCGAGTATTATGCGGGGTGTTTCCTTGGCCTTATCCGCCATGCGGATGTCCCCCGGAAAATTATTTGTAACGGAAAGTGATCCGGCCCTTGCTCAGATCATAAGGCGTCATCTCGACGGTCACCTTGTCGCCAGCCAGCACGCGGATACGAAACTTGCGCATCTTGCCCGCCGTGTGGGCCAGGACCTCGTGGCCGTTGTCCAGCTCTACCCGAAACATTGCGTTGGGCAGCAGCTCTTTAACGACGCCTGGAAATTCTAGTAACTCTTCTTTCGCCATTTTGCTCTCAAATTGCCTTTCGAAGGGCCACATAAGTGACGCCAGCAGGCCACCGGGTCAAGTGTTTTCCCCAAAATCCCGGCTTTTTAGCCCCAAAACCGTGTTTTTACACATCCACGGCGCCGCTGATCGGGAACCTTTCCTTGATCCGGGCCAGCAACTGGTCGCGCACTTGTCGATAGGCTTCAAGCCGAACCTCGCGGCTGCCTTCGACAACGGTCGGGTCGAAGGTGTTCCAAAATTCCACCTCGCAGGCCATGACACGGGTCATTTCAACCGCCTTGTGCTGGGCCTCCGGTGACAGGGAAATGACCACGTCGAAAGAGCTGTCTTCCAGGTCGTCAAACGTCTTGGACCGGTGGCGGCTGAGTTCGATGCCGATTTCGTCCATCACTTCGATAGCAAAACCATCAATCTCGGCGGCGCGAACGCCCGCCGAATCGACGTAAATGCGCTGCCCGTGCAGATGCTTGAGGATAGCTTCGGCCATGGGCGAGCGCACCGAATTCATGGTGCAGGAAAACAATACGGCGGCGGGAAGATCGGGCATCTGCTCAGGTCCTTATATGAAGAACGCAGATGAGGGTAAACAGGCGGCGCGCTGTGTCGATGTCGATATCCACCTTGCCCGACAGTCGCTCCTTTAGAATGTCGGCGCCTTCGTTGTGCAGGCCCCGGCGACCCATGTCGATGGCTTCGATCTGTGATGGCGACGACGTCTTGATGGCCTTGAAGTAGCTGTCACAGATCATGAAGTAATCTTTGACGATCGAGCGTAACGGGCTGAGCGGCTGGGTAAACTGTGCCAGCTTATTGTCGGCCTCGTCGCAGACATCGAAAATCAGTCTTTTTTCGGCGATCGCGAGATGCAGGTTGAAGGGCCCCTTGAGGCCGCCCGCAGGATCGAAGCTGTTTTCTTCCAGCAGGTCATAGATGGCAACCTTGCGTTCGTGCTCGATCTGCGCCGAACGGCTGACGACACTTTTCTCGTCAAGAAACAACCCGGCAATCCTTTGCGTATGGTCCACCGGGGGATACTCCTCAGGATTGCCTGTTCAGCCTTATGGTAATGGATCTGGCGTGGGCGTCCAGTCCCTCGGCGCGGGCCAGGTTGGCGGTAGCCGGGCCAAGGACGGCGAGGCTTTCAGCCGTCGCCCCGATCAGCGAGCTTCTTTTCATGAAATCAAGCACCCCAAGGCCGGACGAGAAACGGGCGCTTCGATTCGTCGGCAGAACATGGTTGGGGCCGGCCAGATAATCGCCAAGGGCTTCGGGCGCATAGCGACCCAGGAAAATAGCCCCGGCATTGCGTACCCGGGCCGCCATTTCATCGGCATTTTCCAGCGCCAGCTCCAGGTGTTCAGGGGCGATCCGGTCAATCAGGGGAATGGCACCTGCGATGGCGTTAACAACGATCACGGCGCCAAAATCGCGCCAGCTGGCAGCCGCAATATCGGCCCGCGGCAGGGTCTTCAACGCGGCCTCAAGCGCCCCGACGACGGCGTCGGCAAAATCCCCATCATCGGTAATCAGGATCGACTGGGCGGCGGTGTCGTGCTCGGCCTGGCTCAGCAGATCGGTGGCGATCCAGGCCGGATCGTTGTTTTTGTCGGCGACCACCAGTATCTCCGAAGGCCCGGCGATCATGTCGATGCCGACGGTTCCGAAAACCTGGCGCTTGGCCTCGGCCACATAGGCATTGCCGGGGCCGACGATCTTGTCGACCGGCTTGATGGTTGCCGTGCCAAAAGCCAGGGCGGCGATGGCCTGGGCCCCACCGATGCGATAGATTTCGTCAATTCCGGCGATTTTCGCCGCCGCCAACACCAGCGGATTGATCTCGCCATCCGGCGTCGGCACCACCATGACCAGCCGCTCGACCCCGGCGACGCGGGCCGGCAGCGCATTCATCAGAACCGATGACGGATAGGACGCGGTGCCGCCGGGAACATAAAGCCCGGCCGCCGATACCGCCGTCCATTTAAGGCCAAGGCGAATTCCGGCATCATCGGTGTAGTCCAGGTCGGCGGGCAACTGGCGGGCATGGAAATCCCGGATACGGGTGGCTGCCAGTTCAAGATCATCCAGCAGCGCCCGGTCGCATTGGCCGGTGGCTTCATCTATTTCACGGATACTGAATCGCATGGCATCGGCGGCCACATCGAAACGGTCGAATTTGCGGGTCAGGGCAAGAAGCGCATCGTCGCCGCGGGCGCGCACATCGGCGATAATATCACGGACTGTTTCGCCAACATCTGCCTCTGTTTCGCGTTTGGCCGACAGCAGCGCGGCGAAGGCGGCTTCAAACCCGGCATCCCTGACATTCAGGCGGGCAGTCATGAAACGGGCTCGCGGGCCGGCGGGCCGGCCTGCTTAGAAAGCATGGCGTCACGGAAATTCTGGATCAATTCACCGATTTCATCGGGACGGGTCTTCCAGGCGGCACGGTTGACGGCCAACCGCGAGGTAATCTCGGCGATCTGCTCTATTTCAACCAGGCCGTTGGCCCGCAGCGTCTTGCCGCTGGAAACCAGATCGACAATACGCCGGCACAAGCCCAGATTCGGCGCCAGTTCCATGGCACCGCTCAGCTTGATGCATTCGGCCTGCACGCCGCGGCGGGCAAAGTGGCGCTGCGTGATGTTGGGGTACTTGGTAGCAACACGCACGTGGCTCCACCGCTCGGGGTCGTCATTGCCGACCATTTCCTCAGGTTCGGCAACCGCCATACGGCAATATCCGATCTTGAGGTCGAGCGGCGCATAGATTTCCGGATAATCAAATTCCATCAGCACATCGGCGCCAACGACGCCGATGTGGGCCGCCCCGAAGGCGACGAACGTCGCCGCATCGAAGCTGCGCACACGAATGATGTCGATACCGGGATGATTGGTGCTGAAACGCAACTGGCGCGCGCCCTCATCATCGAATGCCGGTTCCGGCTCGATTCCGGCACGCCGCACCACGGGCATCACTTCCTTGAGGATGCGTCCCTTGGGCAGGGCGATGACTATTTTTTCTCGTTTACGCGTCATAATTTCCAGGCCTTAAGCTTAATGGCGCATTGATAAAGGGTTTTTTCCGGCTTAACCAGCCCGTTCAGACACTTTCCAGGGTCACGGCAGGGGATGGCAAGATGCGCCCCCCGGGACACCCGGAAGCTAAATAATTCAACTTTATCAATTGTTTAAGACTTAATTCTTTCGATCACGGCACCGCAGGCGGAAAGTTTTTCTTCCAGACGCTCGTACCCCCGATCCAGATGATAGACCCGGCTGACCGACGTTTCGCCATCGGCGGCGAGTCCTGCCAGCACCAGGGACACCGATGCCCTGAGGTCCGTGGCCATGACCGGCGCGCCCTTCAGGCCACCACCACCCCGCACCGTGGCGGTTGATCCGTGAACATGGATGTCGGCGCCCATGCGCGTCAGCTCGGGAACGTGCATGTAGCGATTTTCGAAAATGGTTTCGGTGATTGTCGAGGCGCCATCGGCGACCGCCGCCAGCACCATCAGTTGCGCCTGCATATCTGTCGGGAATCCGGGAAACGGCTCGGTCGTGACATCAATCCCCCTAATCCCGCCGGACGCCCGCCGGACCCTGAGTCCATCACCCGTATCGGTTATTTCAACCCCTGCCTTGCGTAGAATATCGGCGACCGACTCGATCAGGTCCAGACGCGTCCCTTTGAGCAGCAGATCGCCGTCCGTGACCGCCGCCGCCACCGCATAAGTCCCGGTTTCGATGCGATCAGGGACCACCGAGTGTTCGGCTCCATGCAGGTGATCACAGCCGCGAATGCGTAAGGTATCCGTACCGATGCCCTCGATATCCGCGCCCATGGCGACAAGACAGCGGGCAAGGTCTGATACTTCCGGCTCGCGGGCAGCGTTGGCCAGCACCGTTTCGCCATCGGCAAGGGTGGCGGCCATCAACAGGTTTTCCGTGCCCCCTACGGTGACCATAGGGAAAATGATATGTGCCCCCTTCAACCGACCGTTCACCTTGGCGTTGATATAGCCGTCATCCAGCTCTATTTCAGCGCCCAGCTGGGCCAGCGCCTCGAGATGAAGGTCGACCGGGCGGGTGCCGATGGCGCAACCGCCGGGCAGCGATACCCGGGCCTTGCCGAAACGTGCCAGCAACGGCCCAAGAACCAGAATCGAGGCCCGCATCTTGCGCACCAGATCATAGGGTGCCGTGGTTTCAACGACGGCGCCGGCATTGAGCTCGAACGTGCGGCCGATGTTGCCGCCGTTACCGGCATCCCCGTTCATGGATATATCGACGCCAAAGTCGGCCAACAGGTGCGCCATGGTCGATATATCGGCCAAATGGGGCAGATTCGAGAGCACCAGCGTTTCGTCGGACAGCAGGCAGGCGGCGAGCAGCGGCAAGGCGGCATTCTTGGCACCGCCGATATGAATCGTGCCTTGCAGCCGATTGCCGCCGTGAATGATGATTCTGTCCATATGGTTGCCTAAGATAAAAGAATGTCAAAAGCAAGGCGTGGAATCTCTAGCCCGGGCTCTTGCCTGTTTCCTTGCCATCATTCTTGCCATCGCCGCGGTCGCGAATCTGTTGTTTACGCTTTTTCAGATTATCGCGCAGCGCCGTGGCCTGGCGCTGGCGGCGCTGACCGTTCTTGCCTTCCCGGTCGCCGGTTGAGGGCTTGTTTTTCATGGCTTGCTGGGCTCCTTATGGGAAGCTTGCATGGAAGCAACCGCTATGGCAATGTGCGCGCCTTCTGAAAGACCCCAGCATCTGTGCCGCCGTAGCTCAGGGGTAGAGCGCGCCATTGGTAATGGCGAGGTCGACAGTTCAATTCTGTCCGGCGGCACCAGTTCCTCCACCCCTATTTTTTCTAGGCGTTGAAATCCATAACCGGGACTTCTGCGTGACGCACCGGTTTGCGCTTCAGGGCTTCCAGCTCGATCGTTGGGCGTGACAGCGCGTACTCGATCCGGCCTTCCACCGCTTTTCTGGAAATCGGCTTGATTAAAAAGCCATGAATACCGTATTTCACGGCATCCCAGACGTTCTTTTCCTCGCCGTAACCGGTGACCACGACAACCGGAACATTGGGATTGGATACGGTTTTGCTGGAGCGCAGCATTTGCAGGAATTCAAGGCCGCTGATGATCGGCATTTCAAGATCGCAGAGGACGACACTATATTGGCTGGAAGATACCTCGAGGCGCTTCATTGCCTCTGCCCCGTCCTCAACAGCATCAATCGTTCCGAAGCCGATATCGTGAAGCAGCCGGCCTATCAGCTGACGCATCATCGGCTCGTCATCGACGACGAGGACTGCCATTCTGGAATAATCGTGTTCCGCCATTCATCCGTTTCCAATTTCTATTGAAGCATTTACACCTAATATGAAGCCATAGAAAGCACTACCCTATTAGCCCATGAGCGTCTCGATATCCGGACGAACGACGGCACAAGCCGCCATGACTTCTGAAAAAAGTTCCCGGCAGCTGTCCATATCCTGTTCCCGGCCGGCAATTTCGAGGCGGCGGCAATGTTCCGCCAAGGCCAGCGCACCGACGGTGGCGCTGTTGGATTTCAGGCTATGGGCGCCGCGAAAAATACCTTGCCAATTACTGGCCGCCAACGCCTCGGCAATATTCCCGGTCCCCTTTCATGGCGGCGGCGGTCAGGGCGATGATCGGTAAATGCCCGGCCGGGGCCGGGCGAATCGTTTCCTGTCTGGGTATCTTCTTTTGTGGCCATGGGGCGCGAGTCCCTGTTCGGCGGATTATAGGAGATGCGCCTTGCCGATAGAAATCGGGCGCCCTCTTGGCCGTATTCAATAATACCTAAGTAAAATTTACTTAGAATTTTAAGTAAATTTGTTCAATTAATGCTTATATATTATTGTAATACAATGTATTTACTCAATATTTAGTCACTACTATACTAGCGTTGATTTTGGGATGCTTAGAACAAGCATGGACCTAGGAGGTCATCATGAAAAACAAGAAATGTTCTTCCCGCTTATTAGCAACGGTTGGCGCCAGCGCCCTGCTCTTGTCGGCCTGTGCACCGATCCCGCCTTTTACCATCGCCAGTTTCGCCCTGGATGGCATTTCCTATATATCGACAGGCAAATCTGTCAGCGATCACGCCTTGTCCGTAATGGTGCAGCAAGATTGCGCCCTTGGCCGGGCTCTCATCAAAAACAGGCACATTTGCGCAGACAACGACACCGGACCGATGATCACCTTTAAGCCGATCGTCAAGCTGGATATCGGCAACGACAGCGACGTCAAAACTGCCGAAAACAAGGAAGCGGTTTCCGAACCTCGGCAGCCGGTCAACAAAGAAGAATACATTGAATTGGCCGACATCAGCCCGACCCTGGAAAGCTATACCCAGACGGACGAGCAACAGGGTCGCTGGGACGGGCTTCCGTCAATCATCCGGGCCCTGGTGTCCGGCCATGTTCAGCTTCCCACGCCGGAATCGGAAACGTTCTGACAGCGGGTTTCGCGGGTCATGATCGCCGCCAACACAGTGACGATGGAACATCCGACAAGGGCCAGTAACGCCGTTTCATAGGCCGCCGTCGAATAGACCCGCCCACCCGCTACGGTCGTGCCGTCCCAGTTGGCGTCCAGCAGCCATCCGATAAACGGCTGGAAGAATGCGCCGGAAGCCATGACAAAGGCGTTGATGAAGCCAAGGGTCGCGCCCGCCGCCCCCGGCCGGTTGTGTTCCCGCCCGACGGCAAAAACAATGATCATGACGCCGGAAGCCAGGCCGTGAGCAAAAAACAAAATCCGCACCGTCAGCAAGGGCAGATCCGGCACGTATATAACGACCGAGAATATCAATAAGGCGGCCACCGACCCGATCAGCATTGGAAGCCTGCGGCGGTGGATATAATCTGACGCCCAACCGGCCAGCGGCGCCCCGATCCCCCACCCGATGAGCATCATCGACGTGGTTGCCGCCGCTGCCGTCCGATCAATGCCATAGGCCTGCATCAGATAAGGAACCCCCCAAAGCCCGGCGAAGGACAGCAACGGCGCCGTAATGGCGGCCCCGAAAACAGCGATGATCCAGCTTTGCGGTGTCGCCAGCGTCAATTTAAGGCCACGCAGCAGGCCAGACGCCTGATCGCCCATATCGGTTTCTTCTGCATGGGGGCTGCCTGACTGTGGCCTGTCCCTGACCACAAACCAGATCACCCCTGCCAGACCGGCGGCAAATACCGCCGCCATCATCAGGGTTGCACGCCAACCAACGGCGGCCACGGCCAGCGCCAATGGCGCCTGCCCGCCGACGGCCCCGGCCATTCCCAGCATCAGGGTCATTCCCGTAATCATCGCAAAGCGTCTGGGCGGGAGCCACTCGACCGCCAACTTCAACGCCCCGACCCATGTAAATGCGGCCCCGGCGCCGATCAGAAGGCGCCCGGCATAGGCCATGGTTATGCTATCGGCAATGGCAAACAGGGCGCTGCCCGAACCGCACAGCAGGGCCGCACAAGCCAGCATCCGGCGGGCGCCCCAGCGATCGACGAAGACCCCGACGGGCAGTTGCAGCCCGGCATAGGCATAAAAATAGAATGCCGACAAATTGCCGAGAACCGCGGCATTTACAGCGAAATCGGTCATCAGTTCCGTGACCATGACGCTGGGCGCGACCCTCTGGAAAAAGCCGTAGCAGTAAAACACCGCCGCCACGCTCCAGACGATCCACGGGTATAACCCTTTGGCCGGAACAGTCCCGTTGCTCATGCCGGCTTATTCCGGCGACTGCCACGGCGGGCCAAAAGAATGCCGACGATGACCACCACGGCGCCCAGTATCTGCCATCTGTCCAGGGCCTCGCCAAGAATAACCCAGGCCAGGAACGCCGCCCCCAGTGCCTCCAGTAACATACCAACCGAAGAAAACGGGGTCGGCAGATGGGCCAGCGCATAAGCAACCGCGCCCTGCCCGCCCACATGGGTGAGCAGGGCCAGGGCCAGCAGTACGGCCCAACCATAGTATGTGGTTGCGATCAGGCTCTCACCTGAAACCAATGTCACCGGCAACAGGATCACAGCCGTTACCACCGTCGTCAGGAACATAATCGAGGCGGTCGAAAAATGTGCCCGCAAGCGTCCGATGGTCAGCATGTAGGCACCGAAAAAAATGCCCGTCACCAGCCCTAAAAAATCACCCAGCACATTGTCCAGTCCCAGACGGAAGCTGCCCCCCATCAGCACCCCCGCGCCGATGATGGCGACGATGAGTCCGATAAGATACGTCCGGGAAAATCTTTCGCCGAATAGGAAAAATGCCCCGAGGGTCACCCAGATCGGCGCCATGGTTGCCAGCAAGGTGGCATTGGCGACGGCGGTGAATTGCAGTGACCAGTGCCAGAAGGCAAGATCGCCGGCAAAGAAAAACCCGCCCAGGGCCATGATCGCGTAATCACGGCGCGATAGCTTCTTTTTTGGCACAGCCAGCGACCGCCGGGCGTCCACGGCCTGCCACAGCCACAACAGCGGCAGGGCCAGGAAAACCCGGTGAAAGGCCGTCGCCGTCGGCCCCAGTTCACTGAGCCGGACGAATATAGGCGACAGCCCCAGGGTGAGGGCCCCAATGACCAGCGCCGTTAGGGCGGCCCCTTGTGCGCCACCTGCCGCTTCCAGTGGCCCACCGTCACCGGCCGTTTCATTTTTCGATACTTCAGCCATGCACGCTCTTAACGGGATTTGTTGGGGCCTGCCAGTCAAATTCGTGTCGCCGAGGCCCCTCCTGCTGCGTTATATATAGGACCATGGACATCAAAGCCGAAACCCCGGACGCGCCCTCCCTGATCGGACCCGACGAGGCGCCGCCCTTTCAGGTTATCAACCCGGAAGGCAAGGCTTCGTTGTTACTGGTCTGCGATCACGCCAGCCGGGCGTTCCCGGCCGCCACCGGAATTCTGGGTTTGGACGAGGCGGCGCTGGAGCGTCATATCGCCTGGGATATTGGCGCCGCCGAAGTAACGCGCAAGCTGTCCCATAAACTGGATGCGGCGGCCATCCTGGCCGGGTATTCGCGCCTGCTGATCGATCTCAACCGCCAGCCCGGCGACCCCCATTCCATCCGCGATATCAGCGACAACACGATCATCCCCGGCAATGTCGGCCTGACCGAGGCAGAACAGAAGCAAAGAGTGGAGAGTTTTTTCCACCCCTATCATCAGGCCATCACCGATACCCTGACCCATCTGTGGCGGCGGCGGCCCGCGCCGGCGCTGTTTTCCGTTCACAGTTTCACACCGTCCCTGGGCGGCGAGGATCGCTTCTGGAATATTGGTGTCCTGTGGGGCCGCGACCCCCGCCTCGCCGTGCCCCTGTTGGATAAATTGCGCAGCCTTGAGGGCCTTCATGTGGGCGACAACGAGCCCTATTCGGGCCTCGATGTGGGGTATACCATAGACCTTCACGGCGGGGCCGCCGGATTGGCCAACTGCGCCGTGGAAATTCGCCAGGATTTACTTGAAGATGACGCAGGAACGGAAAGATGGGCCGATATCCTGGCGACCATCTTCACCGATCTGCTGACCATCGAAAACCTGCACCAGGTTGAACACCACTAGACTCTTCCCGGCAAAAGCATAAGGAGGCTAACCATGAGCGACAAGGAACCTTCTTTCACCCTGGGAATCGAAGAAGAATACCTGCTTGTCGACAAGGCGAGCCGTGAACTTGCCATCGACCCGCCAGCCGCCCTGCTTTCCGAATGCGTCGAGCGTCTGGCCGATCTGGTCAAACCGGAATTCATGCGCTCCCAGATAGAGGTGGCCACCGACGTCTGCCACTCCATCGAAGAAGCATCGGAAAATCTGGCGCATCTGCGGCGCACTGTCGCCGAGATCGCCGACAAATACAATCTGGCCCCCATCGCCGCATCTACGCACCCGTTTTCCGAATGGCAGCAGCAGCAACACACCGATAAGGAACGTTACAATGCTCTGGCCCATGATATGCAAGGGGTGGCGCGCCGATTGCTGATTGGCGGCATGCATGTGCACATAGGAATTGAAGATGACGACCTGCGCATCGACCTGATGAACCAGGTCAGCTATTTCCTGCCCCACATGCTGGCGCTCAGCACATCATCGCCTTTCTGGCGCGGCGAGGATACCGGCCTGAAGTCATACCGGGTCAGCGTTTTCAACGAACTACCGCGCACCGGCCTGCCCGAACGCTTCGATTCCTATACCGAATACCGCCGCCATGTGGATGTGCTGGTCAACGCCGGCACCATCAAGGACGCGACCATGCTGTGGTGGGATGTGCGGCCTTCGGAACGCTTTCCAACCCTTGAAATGCGCATAGCCGACGTCTGCACCCGCATAGGGGATGCCGTTTCCATTGCCGCCTTGTACGCCTGCGTGATCCGTATGCTGTACCGGCTGCGCCGCAACAATCAACGTTGGCGCATGTATGCCGCCCTGCTCATCAACGAGAACCGCTGGCGGGCGCAACGTTATGGCCTTGACGAAGGCCTGCTGGATTTCGGCAAAGGAGAGGTCGTGCCAAGTGCCGAGCTAATGGATGAATTGCTCGGCCTGATTGCCGAGGACGCCGTGGCCCTGAACTGTGTTGAAGAAGTTAGCCGCCTGAAAGACATCATCACATACGGCACCAGCGCCCATATGCAACTGGCCACTTTCAACAAAGCCATGGCTGCCGGAAAAGACCGGCGCGAAGCCTTGAACCATGTTGTCGACTGGCTGATTGAAGAAACCGTGAAGGGTCTTTAATAGATCAACGAACAAAGGAACGTTTCTTGATCGCCGCCTGCAACGAGGCCAGCAAGGCACGCCCGACATCACCGCCGTCACCGGAAACTTTTTCACGCAGAACGGCGCGCATGGCATCGATATGAGCCTTGACGATTTCAACCGCATCGTCGTCATCGCGGCAGTTTTTCCCCGTCGTATCATAAAGTGTCTTGGCGAAAAGGCTGATCAACGGATAGCCAAAGGTGCCCCCCTGGCCGCGTAATTCGTGGGACAGCAGGTTGATTTGATCGAAATGATCGCGCCGCTCGCCGCCTGCCGAGCACTGCAAGGCAGCCCGGCAATGTTCGGCCAACTGATCCAGGTAATCCTTCGCCCATTCGGTGAAGTCAAGGGCGGCCCGCTGCAACTGCTCCTCGGCTTCCTCCAGAAATGCCATGGGCAGCTCGCCGGGACCGCTGACCCCCAAGCCGCCGACCTTGTCCTTGATGGCGTTGCCAAGCCGGAAGTACCAGACATCGGTTGGGCCTTTCGGTTTTACCACCTTGTCGGCTGAATATACGATGGCGATTTCTTTTTCATCCTTGACCCGCCTTTCCTTGGCCGTGACGACCTTGTGACGGCGGCGTTCGGGACCAAAATAAGTTTCCGTGGTGACGAACTGGCGCGGGTAGTCGATGACCCTGAGAATACGCTTGGAAACGCTATCGGCGGAAAACGGCTTGGCCAGGAATTCCGTCGCGCCCAACTCACGGGCCGCTTCCACATATTCCGCGTCGGCCGCCCCCGACAGCATAATAAAGGGCAAAAAGCGATTGGGTGATTCCTTGGCCGTCCTTATCCAACGCAGCAACAGCAAGCCGTTGACTGGCGACATGACAAGGTCGGAAATGACCAGATCAATGGGCTGGCTGCCGGTTTCCAGCCTTTTGATAGCCTCGGCGCCGTCGCTGACAGCGGTGATGTTGCTGAAGCTCAGCTTGCGCAGCAGGACATCCAGAATGTTCCGGATATAGGCATTGTCCTCTACCAGAAGCAGATTGCAGCGTTCAAAATTATAGACGGCCACGTAAGTCGCCTCCCTGTTGTCAGTTCCCTGATTCTCCTTGCCCCGCCGGCAGAACCTAGCATATCTCGGTTGATCCCAAAATATCCGCATCTTGTGGGCAACCCGCCCTTGCTTTCCGTGCCCTCCCGAGATTATGTTCCGGGCCTTAACGCAAGGGGTGATTCCCCAATAATTAAAGAACAGGAGCATAAAATGTCGGATGTTGGTGGCGTAGCTGGGGATCGCCTGCGGTCTTTCGTGGAACGCATCGAGCGGCTTGAAGAAGAAAAAGCGGCCCTCGCCGCCGATATCAAGGAAGTCTATTCCGAGGCCAAGGGTTCCGGTTTCGACGTCAAGATCCTGCGCCAGGTGGTGCGCCTTCGCAAGATGGACCAGTCCGACCGCCACGAGCAGGAAGAGCTGCTGGACCTTTACAAACGCGCCCTTGATATTACCTAGCCATCGCCTGACAGGTGGAATGCCTTGGCCACGTAGTCGTGTAACAGCGCCATGCTTTCATCCACCGAGAGCTTCCCTGTATCAATTTCCAGATCGGCCTGTTCCGGCGCTTCATAGGGTGCCGATACGCCCGTGAAATCGGGAATTTCACCCGCATGGGCCTTGGCGTAAAGACCCTTGGCGTCTCTGCCTTCACAGGTTGCAAGATTTGCCGACAGGTAGACCTCATGAAAGCCTTCGTCTGTGGCCTGGCGGGCCAGCCTGCGATCGTCGCGGTAAGGCGAGATAAAGGCCGAAATGACAAGATAACCGGCCTCGGCAAACAGGGCAGCGACCTCACCGATGCGGCGGATGTTTTCGATTCTGTCTTCAGGTGAAAATCCCAGATCCCCGCTCAGGCCATGGCGGACGTTGTCGCCGTCCAGCACATAGACCTGATAGCCTTTGGCGAACAATTTCTGCTCCAGCTCGAATGCCAGCGTTGTCTTGCCGGACCCGGAAAGTCCGGTAAACCACAGGACTCCGCCTTTGTGGCCGTTGGCGCGCCAACGTTCTTCCCTTTCAACCCGGTGGGGAACGGCTGTGATATTGCTCGATTTAACGGTCATTTCTTATCCCGCAGGAATTGGCTGATCCTGTTTTCTACGGCCTTTATACTTGCGTATCAACAGGTGAAGGGCGTTAACTTTCAAGCCTGTTTCACGTTGGGCAAGGAACCTCTGCCGATGGTCGATGATACATATAATAAGGGACGCCTGAATCTACCGTTTGTCGGCCACTGTACCTTCGCCAAATCACCCCCCTGCCTGGATTGGGATGCCATCGATGCCGATGTGGCCGTGCTGGGGGTGCCTTTCGACATGGGCACCCAGTACCGACCGGGGGCGCGTTTCGGGCCACGGGCCATCCGCGAGGCATCGACGCTTTTTTCGTTCGGTCATGCCGGCGCCTATGATTTCGAGGACGACATTACCTATATGCCGGCCGGTCAGGTGCGGATTGTCGATATCGGTGACGCCGATATTGTTCACACCAACACGGAAAAAAGCCACGCCAACACCGAAACCGCCGTGCGCGCGATTTTGAAATCCGGCGCCCTACCGGTCATGCTTGGCGGTGACCATGCCGTGCATGCCCCCTGCATCGCCGCATACTCCGATCAGGAACCCGTCCACATCATCCATTTTGACGCCCACCTGGATTTCGTCGACGAACGCCACGGCGTGCGTTACGGCCACGGCAACCCGCTCCGCCGGGCATCGGAAATGGACTGGGTGACCGGCATGACGCAGATGGGCATCCGTAATGTTTCGTCTTCCAATAAAAGCGATTATGACGACGCCCGGGCGGCCGGTTCGGATATCCTGTCTGTGCGCGACGTCAGGCGATTGGGCGCCGGCGGCACCCTGGCGCGCATCCCTGCAGGCAAACGCTATTATGTGACCATCGATATCGACGGTTTCGATCCGTCCATCGCGCCCGGCACCGGTACCCCCAGCCACGGCGGGTTTCAGTATTATGAAGTGTTGGAAATATTGCAGGGGCTGGCGGGTCAGGGGGATGTTGTCGGCATTGACCTGGTCGAGGTCGCCCCGGCCTACGACCCGGCCGGGATCACACCGATCCTGGCGGCGCAACTATTGATGAATTTCCTGGGCTTTATCTTCCACCAACGGGGCGACAAATAACCGAGCCCTTCGGACCTACATTTTCCTTAAGTCGTCGACAAAGCTTGCGTAAACTTTGGATAGTGCCGTGTTCAACGCCAGCACCGCATCACTGACCGAACGCGACTTGGCTGGCTCGTTAATCATATAGTTTTTGAGAAACAGGATTTTACTGTCTTTCAAATCGTGGATTCTCAATTCCACCTCGACGATTGCGCTATTGGCATTGCCGACGTTTTCCAGACGCTTGATGCGGGCCGTAATCAGGTGCTCGGCCCTGGCCCGGGATTCCGGCGACACCACCAGATCGGCAATGTTGGCGGACCGAAGATAATCAATCAACTGGTCACGTAGCATGACGACCGGCGGTTCGGTCCAAAATTGATAATGATATTCTTGCAGCTCGTGCGGGCTGCTCGTGTCTGAATAAACGATCGGCCGGCCGGCAGTCAGTCCATCGGCGATAAAACGCTCGACTTCAATCGTTCCCGTGAACACCGGTTTTGATGTCACGTTTTCCGGCTTCGTCACTTGCAGGCGGTAATACTTATCCTTCGGTATCTGTGGCTGCGAACAGGCAGCAAGGCTAAGGGCGACAAACACCGCTGCCGGCATAAATAATTTTCTGATATTCACCATGTATCCCCTGTTCCTAACGCGGCGCGTTATCCTTTGGCGGTGTACCGCCCAGAAGCAGACCCGGATTCTGTCTGATCTGGCGGCTGAATTCATACATGTTGCGAGATGCCGCATCCATGTTCTGGTTCAGTGAATCAATATGTCGGGCCACCGAATCGGCGACATAACGCAGGTCCACCACGGATTTTTCAATACTCGATTTATTGTCGGTTACGACACCGCTCAGATCAGTGATCATGCTGTCCAGATTTCCCGAAAGCTGCGTGAAGTTGGTCGCCGCTTTATCCATGTTGGCAATCAGGCTTTCTATTTTCTCGCGGTTTTCGGTAGTCAGCAGGGCATTCAACTCGTCGCTGCTGCGGTTAACCTTGTTGGTAATCTGCTCGATATTGTCGATAATCCGGGGCGTCCGGGTGGAGATATCGCGCACCATGCCCGCCAGGTCGCCGACCATTTCCTCGCCGCTGCCTTCAATCATATCGCCGAAGGTGCCGACGGTGCGGTTTATGGTATGGAGCAGGGGCCGGATTTCCTTCTCGGTCAAATCGCTGATGTCGTCGGCGACCGTCGACATCAAGGCGAACATGTCAGAATTTTCCCGGCCCCGCACTTGCGATCCGGGTTTCAGGATATTTTCGCTGGTCCCCGCCGTAACGGAAAGCGTGATCGCCGACAGCAATCCGGGGGCTGCGATGTTGGCGATGCTGTCTTCTGGCAGTCGCCAATCCTTGGAAATGGAGAAATTAACCTTAAAGCTCATTTTAGAGCCTTCGGGGACCGGGGTGACTTCATCGACCTGACCGATGGGATAGCCTTCGTAAAGCACCTGAGTGCCAAATTTCACGCCGGTCACGTTTTTGTAAATGGCATAGTATTCATCCGTGGCGCCCGTCCGCCCGGTCAGCATGGCCGCAGAGACGACAAGCCCGACCAGCATGGCGAGCACAAAACCACCGGCGATCAGATAATTAATTTTGCTGTTTCTCATAGTATCGCGTCCCCCCTAATTTCATCGCCGGTGAGCCGACGCAGATACTCATCCGGATCAACAGTATTTTCTTCCGGCCGACGGTTCAGAAGATTTTGTATGCGCTCGCTCTTATGGTTACGCAATTCGGCCACCGTGCCAATAAAAAGAATGTGCCCGCGGTCCAGAACCGTAACCCTGTCTGCGATCTTGAACACGCTTTCAAGTTCATGGGTGACGACGACGACCGTCATGTTCATGGCGTCGCGCAACTTCAGGATCAGGTCATCAATGGCGGATGAGACCACAGGATCTAGCCCGGCCGAAGGCTCATCGCAGAACAGGATTTTCGGGTCCATGACAACGGCCCGGGCGAATGCCGCGCGTTTGATCATGCCGCCCGATAGTTCTGACGGCATCAAGTCCTCGAAGCCGGCCAGGTCGACAACCTCAAGCTTCATGCGGGCCATGATCTCCATGGTCATCATGTCGAGCTTGGCGTGCTCGTAAAGCGGCAGCATGATATTTTCGCCAACCGTCATGGAGCTGAACAGGGCGCCGCCCTGAAAAGCAACCCCCAGCTTTTTGCGCAAGTTGAACATTTCCTGCTGGTTCAGCTTGGCGATATCATTGCCAAGCAGCTTGATGGTGCCGGATGTCTGTTGTTCCAGGGCCATCATGTAACGCAGCAAGGTGCTCTTACCGGAGCCACTGCCGCCCATGATGATCATGATCTCGCCTTCTTTGACGCTCATGCTGACATCATCGAGAATCTTCCGAGACCCGTAATGGGTCACCAGATTTTCAACTTCAATCACTGTATTCGGCTCGTCCGTCATGGCATTTCTAACTTTGCGTCGCAATGAAAGCGAAGATCATATCGGTGAAGATGATCGCCGAAATGGCTTGCACGACGGAACGCGTTGTTACCTTGCCCACACCTTCTGCGCCGCCGGTGACGGAAGCCCCGTTTACGACCCCGATAACGCCGATCAAGATAGCAAAAATGGCGCTTTTGCCAATGCCGTGCATCAAATCGCCGACGGAAAGAATATCGATGGTCTGCTCTACATAGGCCGCCATGCTGATGCCCAGATCAAGATTGATATAAAGACCGGCGCAATACAGACCGACCAACATGTTAAACATGGTCAGGCATGGCACCATCACCACCATGGCCAGCAGTGCCGGCACCACAAGATAGCGCACCGGGTTAATGCCCATCACCTTGAGGGCGTCGATTTCCTGACTGATCTTCATGGTTCCAAGCCGCGCCGCCAGTGCCGAGCCTGAACGTCCGGCGACCAGAATACCCGTGATCAGTGGCGCGAACTCCCGTACCACAGAGAAGGCGACGCCGTAAGTCACCTGACTTTCGGCGCCAAATATTCGCAGCATGTAAATACTCTGAATCGCCAGCATGGCACCGATGGTGCCCGACAATATGGTGATGATCGGAATCGCCTTGACGCCGATTTCCACCATTTGCACAACCACATGGCTAAGGCGCACCGGCTGCTTCAAGCCCGGACCGAAGAAAATCCAGTAAATACTCTCGATAACAAGAAACCCGCCGTTGCCGATTTCCTCGACCCCGACAACCGTCATGCGGCCGACTTTTTCGACAAAATCCGTCGCCGATTCCCTGGCTTTGCTGATGTTCATGCCATGTCCCTCAGCCGATTTTCTGGACGCCTTCGTCGATGCTGGCGCAAATGATGAACACCTTGTCCAGGCGCGCCAGCTCAAGCACCCTGAGCGCTGCTTCACTGACCGATACCAGCGCCAGATCCGACCCCCCCTTGCGGGTTGTCTGCAAGGCTTCAACCAAAGATGCGATGCCCGAACTGTCAATATAGTCCACCTTCGACAGGTCGACCAGTATGGGCTTTTTTTGCTTGGCACATTCGAGCAGAATTTTCCTGGCCTCGCCCGAGGACTGGAGATCGACATCACCCTCTAAACCGACGATAATGACGGTGCCTTGTTCCGTTACTTCATGCTTCATCATTCACACCCTGAACTTCAATTATGTCATTAGCTTATTTTTTTTGCCATTCTCAATAAATTACCCGTGCCGCCAGGCGGCGGAACAAAGTCCACCTCATCCATGATTTCACGGATGAAATGTGTGCCCAACCCCCCCGGACGCACATCATCCAGGGCCCGCGGCTTGATTGTGGAAACATCGACGGAATCGGCATAATCCTGCAGCATAAGCACGATGCTCTCGCCCTCGCGGTTGATATCCAGGACGACCTCCCCGTCCGGCGAACCCTTGTAGGCATGACGGATAACATTCTGGCAGGCCTCGTCAATGGCGATCACGATGTCACGGGCAACGGCCTCACTGCATCCACACAAAAGGGCCGTATCGTAAACAGCGTTGCGGACAAGCTTCAGCCGATCCGGTTGGGACGGAAACTTCAGGTGCAACATGGTTTTTTCAGCATCACCGTCGCCACCTGTTGCAGGTGGCGCTTTATCACGTCCGGCACTTTGCAATGCGTCGTCAATGGCAAGCAGGGTCAGGTCATCACGCAACGCAATCCCTTCCCTGCTTATACAGGCGATGACCGCCTGCAACCGTTCAGCCGCGGATAAAGAAGCATTGTCGATGAGCAGTTTTTTGAGGCCGTCGACCTCCATCTCGCTGCCGTCTTCCAGGTAGCCTTCCGTGACGCCGTCGGTAAAGACATAAAGCGTGCCACCGGCGAGATCCAATTCGATCTCGGGGATGCCGCCGCCGGAAGATAATATGGGCGATATGCCGATCGGCGGCGCTTCCGCCGGTATGGCCGTATAGCTGCCGTCCGTGGACAGGAAAAGCGGCGGTTCATGCCCGGCATTTGCGAGCCTGACCTTGCCCGTCGCCGGGTCATAGATACCCCCGACCATGGTCACGAACATACCCCGGGTAACGGTTTCGCAGACTTCATCATTGATCTTCGCCAGCAGCTTTCCCGGCTCATGGATGGTCTTGCCCAGGCACCTGTACAGGCTGGCGGTTTTTGCCATCAGCAACGCCGCATTCATGCCCTTGCCCGAAACATCGCCCAGATTGAAACAGATGCGGCCATCCGCAAGCGGGAAAAAATCGTAAAAATCGCCGGACACGGTGCGCGCCGGACAGTTTACGCCATGAATGGGGAAGTCATCATCGCCGGCGGCGGGAAGCAGGCTACGCTGAATTTCAGCCGCCAGTTCCAGTTCCCGGCGCACCCGTTCCTGTTCGACCAGGGCTTCGGCCATACGCGCGTTAATGATCGCCAGCGCCGCCGACGAACTCAACGATTGCAACAAAAACAGGTCATTGTTATCGAACAGGCCATCGCCGCCCTTTTTGTTGACCAGCTCGATGGCGCCGATTTTCTCGCCCTTGACGCTCATCGGCGCGCACAGGATGGAGCGCGTGGAAAAGCCGGTCTCGGCATCGACGGCATTCTTGAATTTGGGGTCCTTGGCGGCGTCGCGGACGATTTCGCCGGTATCGTCCTGGACGCAGCGCCCGACGATGCCCTCGTCGCTGCCCAGGGTCAGGCCGATGATTTCGATGGGCCCGACACTGGCCGTACACGTCAGTTTCCTGCCTTCGTCATTCAGCAGGAACAGGGCCCCGCCTTCGGCACCGACATAATTGGTGATGCGTTCCAGACCGTGGCTCAATGTCACATCGATATCGAACGACGTGGCGAAATCCTGCCCCATGTCGGACAGCAGCTCCAGATGGCCGGAAATTCTCGACATCACATCTTTCGACTGGTCGATTTGGGTCCTTGCATTATTCATGGCGATACTATGCATTTATTTGGCTTTCCGGGCAAACGATTGGAAAAAAAGGAATCTTTCCGCCACTCAAGCCTCCGCAGGGCCTTAACTCAGGGCCTCGGATTCTGGTTTTGGGACGATTTTTGCCATCAATTACATGCTGGACAGCCGATTCATTAAAAATAAACCGGACATTTCATCAACCAAAATGCGCGCCGATGGCCCTTTTTTCAATCCCGCTTTACAGCGACGAAGCAATATCTAGTATTTTGATTTTACTCAAAATAGCCTTTTATGTCATGAGTCTGCATAGGTTCTTGGAATGCGGGTAGCAATCAGATTTGAGCGCCCGAACATATAATATGTGTGCCCCATGGCTCTTATATTAGAAATTCGGCCATACCGGCGTACGCACAGAATGTTTGACGATATGGGTGTGAGCCATTAAAAGTTGGCTTTAACAAATCAGAATCCCCATTTTTCTGGGGATTTGGCTTCACTCTTCCGGGCCGAATACGTGCTGAGGAACAATGTGCTTTTATTGTTCGGCAATCCGGGAGGAAACGCATGTAGGGGGAACACTCTATGACCACCGAATCCACTGCCGGTCAAATTCACGACATTACCCACGACCACCACGAACACGTACATCACTGGGAAACCAGTTGGGCGCCGCTGGTGCTGGTTGCCGGCATTTTCTTCCTGGTCCCGATCGGCTTTTCAGCCCATTTTGTTTATGAAAACACCATGATGTTTGCCATCGGCACCGGCCTTGGCGTGCCGCTGATCATTATCGGCTGCGCCAAATGGGTCGATGAAGGCCTGAGCACGCCGAACCTGGTCGAAGGTGTTTCCGTCACCGGACTTCCGATCTTCATCATTTCGGAAGTTTTCATCTTCCTGGCCCTGTTCACCAGCTACTGGATGTTGCGCATCAAGGCTGGCGTCTACTGGCCGCCGGAAGGCACGCCCGAGATCAGCACGACGATCCCGATGATCATGACCGTAATCCTGGTGTCATCCAGTTTCACCATGCACCACGCCGAAACGAAGCTCGACAAGGGCGATAGAAGCGGCTTTAACAAATGGCTGATCATCACCATCTTGCTCGGTGCGATCTTCCTGGGCTGCACGGTTTATGAATATGAGCACCTGCTCAGCCTGGGCTTCGGCCCCAGCACCAACGCCTTCAGCTCGGCGTTCTACTCGATCACCGGCTTCCACGGCTCGCACGTGTTCCTTGGCCTGGCCATCTTCATCGCCGTGCTGATACCGTCGCTGAAGGGACGGACGAATGATTCCTTCGTCGCCTGCGCCTCCATTTACTGGCACTTCGTCGATGTGATCTGGTTCTTCGTCGTTTCCCAGATTTATTTCTGGTAATCGGAAGGCTTGGGGGAGCCCATTAAAGACATGTTCAAGATAGCAGGTACCATCTTCGGGATCATACTGTACGCCGCCGCCACCGTTTCCCCGGCGGCGGCCCAGTATGCCCGTGTGCCTGAATCCTACATGGACCCGGCTGTCTTCCAGATTGACGAATCCAAATACCTGGGCGCCAGGATGGACCGTTCGTTTGCCATGATTGATGAAGACGGCAACGAGTTCACCCTGGCCGACAAGCTCGGCAAACCGCTGATTCTGGTGCTGTCCTATTACACCTGTGACGGCAGTTGCTCGGTCATCAACGCCGACCTGCGCGACCGCCTGGCCGACGTTTCGAAAGTCCAGAAGGGCAAGGACTTCGAGGTCCTGACCCTTTCCTTCGACAAGGACGACACCTCGGCAACCCTGGCCAAGTTCAGGGAAACCCTGAAGGGAACAGGCGACGGCTGGACCTTCGCCACCGCCAAGGACCCGGCCGGCATCGAAGCCTTTACCGGCAAGCTGGGCTTCAAATACTTCTGGTCGCCCGCCGACCGGACGTTTTTTCATCCTGGCGCCTTCCTGTTCCTGTCGGCAGAAGGCCGCCTGATCCGTGTCCTTTATTCATTGAACATCGAGAGCCTCGACGTTGAACTCGCCGTCCTCGACGCCAAGCAGGGCAAATTCCGACCCAGCGAAATTGTCAACTTCGCGACCAGCCTTTGCTACAGCTACAATTACAAAGAAGGTCGTTACACATACAACATTCCATTATTTATCGCCGTTGGCTCACTCACCGTGGGCGTGACGGCATTTTCCGGTTCGGTATTCGTTTACCGCCGCCGGCGGAGAGAGAGGGAGAAAAGACTTGTTTAAAACGCGAATTCTATCAGCACTTGGTGGGTTTGGGGCAGCCGTGCTGTTCGCCGCATCCGCGCATGCACAGTCGGCCCCGGGGCCGGGGGATGCCCCCGACACGGCCTTGGGATGGGATCATTTATGGAACGAAGTCCTGATTGACCTCTATGTCATTGGCATCATATTCGGCGTTGCCGCCATTTACATGCTGATCAAGTACAGGGCCACCAGCCCC
>JABMOQ010000038.1 GCA_013204045.1 Rhodospirillaceae bacterium
ACCCTTGCTGGTTTTCAAGACCAGTGCCTTCAACCGCTCGGCCACCCGTCCGTCATTTGCAGGGGTTTAGCAGATGTGGGGGGGCGTTAAAAGCCCTCCGGGGGGTGCTATTCAATAATGTCGATGATTTTGCCGGGTGTTGAGACCACAAGTCCGGTAATCGTCCATTCTTGGCGCTTGCGCAGGGCCGAGACATTGACCGTGCCTTCGCCGTTTGGCCCCCCAATATCATAGGAAATTGCCGCATTTCCGCCGTCGTTGCTGATATTTATGTTGCCCGACATCAGCCAGCCGGTTTGAACAATCGGCGAACCCAAAACTCTTTCAACACGGGTGTCGCTGCGCACCATGTCCAGGGACTTGTTATAAGGGATGCTGGATTTAAAGGCGGCGAATATGGAGAACAGGATAATGGAGACGAAAGAAATTATGGCGATATAGCTACCGACACCGACCCAGGCCCAGTTTCGCTGGACGCGGCGGAAATGTTCCACATCGTGCCAGTTGTCGTTGTGCCATGCCCATTCGTTACCTTTCGCACCCAGCACAAACGGCATGATAATATTGGCAACGGGAATGAAGACCAAAAAGGAAATATAGGTCCGATTGCCGAGACCCCAGACCCAATTGAGCAGGAACGCGCCCCAGTTCCAGCCCCTAAGTTCTTCAGGCAGAGGCTGGTTCATTCATTATCCATGCCTGATGTTCCTGAATCAGGACCAGAAATATCTTCCGCAAACATGTCGGAGCCAAGGCGGTTTTTGATAATAGAGCGGGAGTCCTCTGGCTCACGGGGCTCGGCATGGGGTTTTTCCTCTTTCGCAAAAAAAGATTTCTTATATTTATTCGAGGCCGAAGACTCCATATTGTTTGTTGAGGGTTCTCCGATGTTGGCAACCACAAATGGGTTGCTGACCAGTGGGTCGGGGCCATAGTCGTTGTCACCTTCTGTGCCGCGCAGGAAGGCAACCTCAATCATCACCCAGAAATTTACAAAAGGAATTAGGCCGAGCAACAGAAACCACGCAGAACGGCCTCTGTCGTGAATGCGTTTGAAGGCAAGAGCCAAGCCTGTCCACATCTGGAACACGACAAGCGGCACCAGGAATACGACCATAACGGAGATAACCAGGAGAGCGCCTTGTTCTCCCATAAAATAAAGAATTGGCAGCATGGTCAGGCTCATGGTGAGCTGGACAGCAAGCATAATCATCGAGACGGGGACTACCCCCTTAAGCCAATAGGCCTTGCGGTTGATGCGGCCCTTGAACGAAAAAAACGACCACTTCAGGGGCACATCCATTCCCTGCTTGTTGCGTTTGGCGACGAGCAGGATGAGGCCGAGGATGATGAGAAAGATGAGGTTTGGAGCGAGTCCTGCAATCGTTTCATGAACATTATTTAACGGTTCAGTACCCTGGGCGTAGGCGGGCAAAGCCGATGCAAAAAACCACGGGCCGACCAAAAAAAATTTGCGGTGCTTATAAATTCCCTGCATCACGCATACCCCATCCATTAGCGTCACAACACTAACAGAAAAAATGCTGTTTGTTATAGTGTTGAAATAGCTGGCTGGCTATATGGTCTATCGAAGCGCGTGCAGTGGAAATTGTACGATGACTTCGGCAGGATGATCAAAGCGGTATCCAAAGACGCGCGCGATCCTTCTGGAAAGGCGCAACATACCTGACTTAACTTCATGGGCTGACATAGTTTATTCCTTTCTCGAATAAAATGTCGCTTCAACCGGTTTATAGTATTTTTTTACCCCGGCTGATCCGGCACACATGCACCGATACTTAAACCATATGGGGCAAGAGGTTAATTAAATGTGAACCGGGGGCTGGATGCGGCAACCGGTCCATGAAATAATCTCTCAAATTTCAGGGGGCCAAAGAGATGGCTATATCCAGCGGAACGACCTATGAGGCCGTGCAGCTTCATCACAACACGCTTAAAGCAGACAAGTCAGCCGCCTATGGCCCGCCGGCAAGCCATGTTGTTTCACGGAAAGGCTATGACGAGGCTTTCTCTGAAATTTCTTGCTGGCCCGGTTATGGGCAAACGCCCTTGCACGATCTGTCCGGCCTGGCCGCAGTCGTTGGTATCGGGCGGCTTTATTACAAGGATGAGGGCGACCGTTTTGGCCTTGGCAGTTTTAAGGCGCTTGGCGGTGCCTATGCTGTGAAACGTCTGCTTAAGGGCTGTAATCCAGATGAAGTGACCGTCGCCTGCGCCACCGATGGCAACCACGGCCGTTCCGTCGCCTGGGGAGCGCAAATGGCCGGCTGTCGCTGCGTCATATACATTCACAAAGGAGTCAGCGAGGCACGCAAGCTGGCGATCGAGGCTTTCGGCGCCGAAGTCCGCCGCTGTGATGGTGATTATGACGCGTCGGTGCGCATTGCCGCCATTGATGCCGAGCGCGAAGGCTGGATCGTCGTTTCAGATACTTCCTACGATGGCTATATGGAAATCCCTGGCATTGTTATGCAGGGGTATACGGTGATGGTTCAGGAAGTCCTTGAGCAATTACCCATTGGCGAAATTCCAACACATGTTTTCCTGCAAGGCGGGGTTGGCGGCTTGGCCGGTGCCGTTGTCGGGCATTTTTGGGAAACTTTCGGAGAAGACCGTCCGCGTTTTGTCATCGTTGAACCTGAACGCGCCGATTGCCTGTTTCAAAGCGCCCTTGCGGGCAGGCCAAGCAATGCCTCCGGCGATTTGGAAACCATTATGGCTGGTTTGTCATGTGGCGAAATTTCATTGATTGCCTGGGATATACTGGCACCCGGTACGGATGATTTCCTGACCATTCCCGATGATATGGCGGCCGATGCCATGCGCCGCTTGGCCAATCCGGAGCCTGGCGATACGGCCATCGTTGCCGGTGAATCGGCCGTTGCCGGATTGGCCGTGGTGCTGGCAGCGGGCAAGGACAGGGCCCTGGCCGACGCCCTTGGGTTGACAGGGGAAAGTCGGGTTTTGGTTATTGGATCGGAAGGTGCCACAGATCCTGAACTTTACCGCAGTATCGTCGGGCGTTCGGCAGACAAGATTTTGGCGTCTTGAGCCGTAATCATTGAATTTGTCAGCTTCTGTTCCGGCGCCGTTCGGTGATGCTATCGACGCTGTATACGGCCAGTGCCAGCCAGATCAGCCCAAAGGTGATCAGGTGGGCGTCGGTGAACGGTTCGGTAAAGATATATACGGCGATCAGGAAATGTCCGGTCGGGGCAATATACTGGAAGAAACCGACCGAAGATAACCGCAGGCGCTTGGCGGCAAACGCAAACAGCACCAGGGGCGCAGCGGTCAACAGGCCGGAAAACACCAGCAGTGTATCCGTCGTCCGGTCAACGGCCAAAAATGAGCCAGAGCCATCAATGGCCAGATAAATCAGATAGGCAAGAACTGGCGGCGCGATCAACAGGGTTTCAACAAAAAGGCCAGTAAACGAGCCGACCGGTGCGACCTTGCGGACAAGGCCGTAAATGCCAAACAGGAAGGCAAGTGACAGGGCGACCCAGGGCGGAGCGCCGAACTGCACGACCATGTTGCCGACTCCCAGAACCGCCAGCGCTACCGCCAGAAATTGCCAGCGGTTCAACCGTTCCTTAAGAAAAATCATGCCAAGAGCGACGCTGACAAGGGGGTTTATGTAATAGCCGAGGCTTGTTTCCAAAACCCGTTCCTGGCCGACGGCCCAGATGAAGACCAACCAGTTGGCGGAAACCAGTAGAGAACTGAGCATCAGAGTTCTGAGCAATTTTAAATCGGCAAAGACTCTTCGAACTTCCGACATCCTGCCACGCAACACCAACACGATGCCCAGGAACAAAACGGTCCAGATGACCCGGTGCGACATAATCTCGAATGCAGGAACATGCTTTATCGCCTTGAAATATAGGGGATATCCTCCCCAAAGGCTGAACGCCGTGATGGCGGCCAGGGGGCCAATCAGGGGGGATTCTGGCTTGCTATCCATTGATGGGTATGTGCCGTGACCTGATGCCGAGCCATGCATTGGTGGCTACGGCGATAATAACGACAAATCCGCCGATAAAAGACAGAACGTCCGGCATTTCATTAACGCCGATCCAGGCCCACAAGGGGCCAAGCACCGTTTCGATCAATGATAGCAAGGCGACCTCGGCCGCCGGCGCATGACGCGCGCCACCTAAGAACAGGACCAGTGCAATAGGAACGATGATGGCACCCATCAGAACCAGGACACCAAGGTCATGGGCATTGACGGACATCGGTTCGGCAAACGGCACCACCAGTGCTGCAGCAAGCAAGCCGGACATACATAGCGCCGGCATCATGATGTCGCGTTCCTTGGCCTTGCGAATAACCACAAGATTGAGGCCCTGCTGGAATGCCGTCGCCAGAGCCAGCGTGTCTCCAAGCCAGTTGCCACCGCCCATGGACCCGGAAAAAATGATGATGATGCCCGTAATCGCCAGTACAATCGATACCCATGTCCTTGGTTTTACGGGCTCACCGATGATCAGCCAACCCAGAATAGCGCTGAACAAGGGCATGGTTGCCAATATGACCAAGGTATTGGCGACGCTGGTATTGGCAATGGCGCCGACGAAGCTGAGATTACTGCCGGTCATCAGAATTACCGCAAGGGCTTCGGTCTTTCCCATACGCTGCCAGATGCTGATGATGCCGAGACGGTGCCTGTAAAGCAGGTAACCGCCGAGTACCATGGACAGAAATATTGAGCGGTAGAAAATAACGTCCCAGACAGAAGCATTTTCGACCAGACGCAGCAGCAAACCATCGGGGCTGAGAATAACCATTCCCGCTGCCGACATGGTTATTCCGCGTAGATAATTGTCTTTGCCTGGCATTTAAAAGCTTTCTCAGGTGACCCCGCATCTGATTAACAGATAAAACCACAGAAGATGTCTAAAATATTTGATATCACAGGGAAAAATAGCATATGCGAATACTTGCAATGACTTGATTTGCGGTTGCTCACTTGCCCATCAGGGGGTATCACCCGAGGATGTTCTTTTATCTTTCCAAGATTTTGTGGTTCCTTGTCGATCCGGGGAATCTGCTTTTGTTGGCGCTGGTTGTCGGGTCCATCCTGACTTTCACCAACGGAACGAAGGGGCGGGGTGTTCTTCTTTTACGGATGACGACCCTTTTTGCCTTGATTGTAGCGGTTTTTCCTATCGGTCGGCCGATGACATTGGCGTTGGAAAATCGTTTTCCGGTGATGCGGGAGTTGCCGGCCCAAGTCGATGGAATCATTGTTCTTGGCGGTGTTGTTGATGAGGTGGTGAGCCGTTCGCGTGGCCAGATATCAATAGGCGGCGGCATCGAAAGATTGTTCGCCCTGGCCGATCTCTCAAAAAAGTACCCGGATGCGAAACGTGTTTTTACAAGTGGTTCTGGAAAACTTTTGACTCAAAACATTAAGGAAGCGGATGTTGTCGGCCCGCTGCTTACGGCGCTCGGTCTTGATGTTGATCGGGTTCTTTTCGAAGGTGCCTCCCGCAACACCTACGAAAATGCAGTTCTGACTCATGAAATGGTTGCCCCCGGACCGGCCGAGACATGGATATTGATAACCTCTGCATTCCACATGCCTAGGGCCATTGGTGTCTTTCGTCAGGCCGGATGGCCGATTGTGGCATATCCGGTTCATTACAAATATCGCGGTGACGAGGGTTTCCAGTTGAAATTCAATCTGCGTGGTGGACTAAACGAACTATCTGCCGCCATCCATGAATGGTTAGGGCTTGTTTTTTACCGGTTGACCGGCAAGACGGGCAGTTTGTTCCCGGCGCCTTCTTAATTGCCCCGCAAGGTTTGCTATGGCAAAAGGGTTTAACGGTTTTTTCCAAGCAATGCGGATTAAGGAAGATCAGCGATGAATTCAAACGGATGGGGCAGGGGCGGCGTTCGCGTTTTTGTATTGGCGACCATTTTCTGTGTTTTTGGCTCAATTCCGGCCTTGGCTCATACCGTCAAAGACGATGGGAAAGCCCCGACGGAATCATTCCTTGTGTGGCTTAAGGAATTTCGGGCGGAGGCCGCAGCGAAGGGAATCCGGGAAGAAATTCTTTCCGCCGCACTTGATGACATCAAAACAATCCCGCGGGTCCTTGAACTGGACCGCAAACAGCCGGAATTCACACTTACCTTCAAGCAGTATCTTGACCGCGTCGTGCCCGAAGCAAGAGTCAAAAAAGGCCGCCAGAAGCTGAATGAAAATAGGGCGCTGCTTGAAGAAATAGGCCGCAAATTTGGCGTTCAGCCACGTTTCATCGTTGCTTTTTGGGGCATCGAAACTGATTTTGGCCGCATCACCGGCGGCTTTCCCCTAGTTCCGTCGCTGGCAACCCTGGCTTATGACGGGCGGCGCAGCGCCTATTTCAGGAAAGAACTTCTGAATGCCCTGAAAATTCTTAACGGCGGCCATATAGCGCCGAAAGACATGGTCGGCTCGTGGGCCGGCGCCATGGGCCAGTGCCAGTTTATGCCCTCTTCGTTTCTGAATTTTGCCGTCGATCAAGACGGTGACGGGCGCAAGGACATCTGGACGACCAAGGCCGATGTCTTTGCTTCGGCCGCCAACTACCTGTCTAAATCTGGCTGGAAGGTCGATCAAACCTGGGGCCGAGCTGTACAGTTGCCGGATGGGTTCGATCCGAAACTGGCTGACCTGAAGGTCATCAAGCCGATTGATGAATGGCAACGTCTGGGCGTACGCCGCTTGGGCGGCGATAATTTGCCGGCACGCGACCTACCGTCGTCGGTTGTGCTCTCGGATGGGCCGGGCAGTGCCGCGTATCTTATTTACAATAACTACCGGACGATCCTGAAATGGAACCGCTCGACCTATTTTGCAGTCGCCGTCGGCTCGCTGGCAGACCGCATCGGCGGTCAATAAAATTACCTTATGCTTAAGGTTTGGTTTACTCGGCCACCATATCGTGTGTGTGCTTTTAAATAATTTATGGCGATCTGGTAGATGATCCAAAATCCGGCGCGAAGTCGAAATATTGCCCGTTCATTGTCACGTTGGGCACTGATTGTTGTTGCCGGCGTCTTTGTTAGCGCCTGTGCCGAGACACAGTTCCTTGCCTATACCGTAAAGAAAGCCGGCAAAGAGGATAAGGCAGCCAGCGGCGGCTATAAAATCGGCAAGCCCTACCAGATTCAGGATGTCTGGTATTACCCGAGCGAAAATTTTGAATACGACGAGACCGGTATCGCTTCATGGTACGGGGATAAATTTCACGGTCGCAAGACGGCGAACGGCGAAATCTTCGACATGAATGAGATTTCGGCCGCCCACCGGACTCTTCCCATGCCAAGCTTTGTTCGCGTCACCAATCTTGAAAATGGACGCTCGCTGAATGTTCGGGTCAACGATCGCGGCCCCTTCGCCCATGGCCGGATCATCGATATGTCGCGCCGGGCATCGCAACTTCTCGGATTCCAGCGAAATGGCACGGCGCGGGTCCGGGTCAGCATTTTGGCCGATGAAAGTCGCGCCCTTGCTTCGCGCTTGAAAGGAGAGACAGGAGGGGCCGAAGTCGACACGCCGATAACGGTCGATAGTCTGCCCAAGGCCACGGTCAGCTCTGAAAACCTGGCTCCCCCAGGGGCAGAGCCCGGCGTTGCCAGTGCACCCCCACCCGCAGTGGAAAAACAGCCCGTAGCTATCAGAAAGACAGCTCTGTTACCTGAGGCTGGTGTCGTCAGCATTGAACCGGTTAGCGAAACACAAATATTTATCCAGATTGGGGCTTTTTCCAACTTCGATAATGCTAACCGGGTTCATGCCAGATTGATCAAGCTGGGGCCAATCAGGATATCGCCGGTGCTGATCAATGGACGTGATCTTTTCCGAGTCCGTGTCGGACCTATGTCCAGCGTCGTTGAGGCTGACCGTATGCTTGAGACGATCTTTAAGGCCGGATATACCGATGCCAGAACAATTATCGACAAATAATTATTTGTCGATAATTGTTCTGGCATCGGTATATC